>JAGLMY010000164.1 GCA_023139775.1 bacterium | reverse complement strand
ATATTTATGGGTAATAGATAGGATCTGTGCGGGGGGCGTCTGGTAACAGACGTCCCTACCGCGATTTGGATATTCGGTTAACGAAAATCGCAATCGTAGGGGCACGGCATGCCGTGCCCCTACAGACAAAGAATTGAAAAAGGAGGATTTGACATGGCATCCAGAGATCTAAATGATTTAATTCCTGAAGTCAAAGAAAAAGCCTTAAAAGTACAACAAATCTGCAAAGAAGCCGGTGGATATGATCTGCTGATTTACTGCACGCTCCGGTCAGTGGAAGAACAAGCGCGGTTGTACAGGCAATCCCGTTCGCGCAATGTGATAGATCTCAAGATACAAAAATTCCGTGACAGAGGCTTTGATTTTTTAGCTGACATTATCGAAAGTGTCGGGCCGTGCAACGGACCGCATGTTACCAATGCCGCACCGGGTGAATCCTGGCACAACTACGGCCATGCCTGGGATGCAGTGCCTTTGATCAGCGGCAAACCTATCTGGAATTATCAACACGCAAAAACACAATGGGATATATACGCACAAGCTGTGCGTGAGAATGAGCTGCAATGGGGCGGAGATTGGAACCGGTTTCGTGATTATACGCATGCTCAATTATTGCCAAATACCAATCCTCTAAAAATGAAAACACCAGAGCTTATCAAAATGATCCTTGATTACAGGAAACATTCTTGAATATTACGATAAAATAAGGCAGTATGTTGGGGTGTATGGTTAACGGAGACGTTGTTTAGTTGTCTATACAGTAATCTACAATACTTCCTGAAACTTATTAAACCTATCAAATATGTCTTTTCTTAAATCTTCGATGTAGTCATCAAAGCCGTTTCCTTACTCTACCAACGGCAAACCAATGTGGAATACAAATATCGCATGGGCGGGTTTAGAACCCGCCCCTACACAAACGGCATGTGATTGATAACTGGACAACAAAACAACGTCCCCGTTAATACGTTTTTCTACAAAAGCCGCCAGGTTGTTTGCCTACAGGTATTTAACAGGGAAATGAAAAAACAGACTAAAACATCTATAATTTCCCTGATCAAAAACCGGTAACGATCACTAAAACAATCAGTCTTATTAATAGAGGCCCGGAGAACGCGTGAATTGAGTATAAAAGGAGGCATACTGATGGAAGACACCACTTTATTAATCCATGGCTGGAGTGATTGTTCGGATTCATTTAAGCTGCTCAAGCAGGCTTTAATTAAAAAGGGTATAAGTAAAGTAGAATCAATCTATTATGGAGATTATGAATCAAGAGAGGATAGCATTACTTTTGACGATGTGGTGGATGGTTTCAATGATGAGATGATTAATTGGGGATTTATAAAGCGCAATGGCGGCAAAAAAAACAATTTAAACGTTATTGTTCACTCTACCGGTGGTCTTGTTATTCGCCACTGGATATGGCGATATTATTATAAAAATGGGGATAATATAGCAAATTGTCCGGTTAAGCGGATAGTTATGCTGGCGCCGGCTAATTTTGGCTCTCCTTTGGCGCATTGGGGGAAATCTTTTCTAGGTTCCTTATTAAAAGGCCGTTGGAAGGTTGGGGATATGTTCGAGACCGGGCAAAATCTCCTTGATGGCCTGGAACTGGCCAGCCCGTATCAGTGGCAGTTGGCTCATCGTGACTGCTTTATTCCCAAGCCGTACTATAACGCGCAACAAATACAATTGACCATTATGGTGGGTGTTAAGGATTATCAAGGGATTAGCGGTTGGATCAATAAGCCCGGCACTGACGGAACGGTGGTTATTGCCGGCACCTCAGTGGATTCTGCAAAATTACGGCTGGATTTTTCAAAACCCAAAAACCATTCATCCGGCTATAAACCAAAAGATTGGCAAATTACAAATCCACCAGATGATTTTGCTTTTGCGGTATTGGAAAACATAGATCATGGAGATATCCTTAAGCAGGCGTCACAGACGGAAAGTCAGGTTAATCAGTTTGTGGTTGAAGCGCTGAAAACAGGAGAGGCGGCCGATTTTAGCCGCTTGCAAGACAAGTTGGAAAAAGTAACCGAACAGACTTACCTAAAAATAAAAAAACCGAAATATCAGCAAATAGTATTTCATGCAATGGATGATCAGGATAAACCAATCAAGGACTTTACCATTGAATTTAATATTTATCAGGCAGAGAAGGTTTCGAGAAATATTGTTCTAAAAGAAACTCTCTCGAAAAAAGAGATCATCCATAGTGATATTGTGAATAGGGCGCTCACCTCGGAATTTCACAAAAACACGAAAGATTCCAGTTATCGCAGTATATTGGTGGATATTGAGACAATCAAAAAGATATTAAATAATGCCGCCAAAGATATTGGAAAAAAAGTGATTTTAAGTATGACGGTGTATGTTCCCAAAGTAGATAATGGTATTCGGTATAAAAACCATAATCTTCAAAATATATTAATTTATGATCCGACTTCCAAAGAAGTGAAGAATCCTTCATTTTTCTATGCAAATACCACAACACTGGTGGAATTAAAAATTGACCGGTTTAATACCTATGTTCAAATAGGAAAAAAATCTCAAAAACACTAGCAATGAAAACACATCCCATATCGCCACTATCACGGGCAAGTCATTTCGGGCTTGATAGAAAGCTGCATAGCTCTTACAATGAATGCCGGCGCCGGCTTACGGGGTGATTCAGGGGTCAAACTTGTTGACCAATGACAGCGGGGAATCCAATTGTGAAGGTAGATCCGGAGGGAAGAAAGCCTGATAAAAAGAACACCATAGAGATGGCTAAATTATCAGGGCATTCCTATGGCGATAATAGAGAAACATTGGCAAAAAATTGGGAAGAAGTTAGTGATGAAGAGCTGAGGAATAAATTCAGATTAACTAAAAAAGATCTTAAAGATGACAAAACCGGATTTATGTCACAACTTTATAAGTGTGAAGTTAAACCAAAGATAAATACATATGCCTATGTATTTGCAGGAACACATGGCCCTGAACCAAACAATAAGAAAGATATCAAACTAACAGTGGTGGGAATAAAAGTATCGAAAAAAGATCAAACCAACAGCGTACGGCAGGGAGCCGGGTTTAAATCAGAACAGTATGAAAAAGCCATAGAAAACACCGAAAAAATATTAAAGGCTTTAGATAATAAGACGGACTTATTGCAATTAGCCGGGCATTCTCTAGGTGGCGGGCTTGCTTCCGCCGCGGGAACTATACATGGAATTAAAACTACAACTTTTAATGCCTCCGGAGTGCATAAAAAGACGCTCTGGACACATATTCGAAGTAAAATAATTTCACATAGACAAAAGCTCGGAGATCAAATGCGCGCTGCAACCGGTAAACAGAAAAAAAGCCTTAAGAGCCGTTGGCTTAATGCTACCATAGATTTAGCCAAAAAAAATGTGACTGCCTATTATATGGAAAATGAAATACTTTCCACTATGCAAGACAAAATGGCTATATTACCCGATGCAATTGGTGTCAGAATTAAATTAACCAGTGATAAAGAAATGCCGAAAGATAAAAAAGAAAGAAAGAAGCTTACAATTTGGCTGCATAGATCCTTAAAACATATAATGGAAAGAATGGATTGACTCACACCTGGATTCCCGCCAAAACACAGAGAGTGTCACTGACATATTACTTACTCGTTCAATTTATTCTGAAGAACAGCATATAAATCCGTCATAGTACCCGATTGCATTTCTAAAATAACAGAGAACAAAAAACCACAGGCTTACACCTGTGGTTTTTTGTTAAAAAATTACATGCCTGGTAGTAACCAGTGTGTAGTAATGGTCGGTTTTACGCGCTACTCTCCGCAGTGTATTATCCAGCCGGTCAAGCCACTCGGCCACGAATTCAGGTAGGAGGTTGTGCTCAACGGCCCAGCACAGCAACTGTTGTCGGTTTATGTGGTTGATGGTCCAGCAACTCATCGTGTTTTTCCTCCCACGGATAATGGACACCAAAACAAGTTATTGGGATTACATTTTTATATTATTCTTTGCCAATTTCGTAAGTGAAAGGGTAATAAAATTCTGTTGGTTTGTTCTCAATCACATACACTAACGAAGGCATTTGTGTTAAATTTATTATTCAGCATGTCATCCTTAATTAAATGAGGAAAATTTTGAGAATTCTTGCTTTTGCTTTAAGCCTAATGTTTTGTCTGGTGGCTTCGTCTACTCAGGCGGTAGACGATCCGCCCTCGCCGGCCTGGGGTGGTCAGAAGGTCAGGCGCACCTACAGCTCATCTGAAGAGACACAGAAAAAATTTGAAAAACAGATCATTGAGCGGATGGAACAAGTTGAAGATGACGAAGAACTCGAGACCCAACCGTTGTGGGATGAAGGGGAGGCGGACCCGGATGAGGAGGAAATATCAGATATTGCTCCCAAGCGAGCGTCTCCGGTTCGCAGTAGTGAGGTTAAAAAATACAGGTATGCGGTAAAGGAAAACAGCCTTCACGTAATTGAGAACAAACCGATCGTACGTCCCGAAAATTTTATGAATATTGAGCAAGAGATAGAGTTGGATACCCAGCCCTGGTATGATCCGGAAGAATTGAATCCGAGAAAAACAATCAAATTTCATTCAGTGAAAACCCGACTGGACCGCACCCGGGTTCATTTGGATGAGAGTTTTACTATGGTGGTGGAAGTGGTGGTTTCGGACCTCAGTCGCTTGTCTGCTTTCCGGCTTCCGCAAATGAAGGGTTTTAATTTAATCAATGAGTATCAGTCCGAAGCCACAACTATGGTTAATGGAAAAAACTGGTGGGTGCGGACCAAACAGTATGTCTTTCTGGCAGACAAGCCCGGCAGGTATGCTTTGCCGGGAATTGTGATTTATTATGCCGGTAAACGCCAGACTACTAAAAAACTGCTTATTGATGTTGAGGGCTCGCGCTCCGGCATCAGTTATACACGGCGGAAGCCGGGGGATGTCTACCAACAGGACGATTACATTCCCGGCGCTCCGGAAGTCGGTCGGGTAAGTAAAGAGAAGGTAGAGTTTTTTGCCGAAGTAATACCGGAACGGGTGTATGTCAACCAGCAGGCAATCTTAAAGGTGCGCTTGCAGTATACCAGCGGGCCTAACACCGGTATTTCATATCGGCCACCGCGTCTGACCGGGTTTTTAACCGAAGAATTACCGGAAGCAGGTATTGAAGAGCGCGTTTCCGGAGCAAAGCAGAGTTATATTGAGAAAGAATACCGCACAGTCCTATTTCCTGTTCGTCCTGGAAGGCTGGTTATTGATGTTGCCAAAGTAGTGATTACGCGCAACCGGAAAAATCAGACTTATATTACTGAGCCGCTTACTCTGGATGCGGCAGCCTTACCGGAAGATGGAAAAGCGCGCTCCGAGCAGCACCAGGGCAGCCTGGTGGGTCAATTCACTATGCAGGCGAAGGTCAGCGAGACTAAAACAGAGGTGGATCGTCCTGTGTACTTGGAAGTAGTACTTAAGGGCAAAGGCAATATTCGCGGAGCCGCGGACCCCTACCTACGGGCAGCAGAGCAGTACCGCATATATATTGAAGATAAAAAGGAGAAGGTCTATTTGGAGGAAGAGAGTATAGCCGGGGAGCGGATTTTTCGGTATTTAGTGGTTTTTGATAAACCCGGAAAAATACGGTTAGGCAGTGCCAGTATGCGCTTCTTTGATCCGGAGCAACAACGTTGGCAGGAGTGCTCAGCGCCTATTCCGGAAATAAAGGTGACTTCACGTAAGCATCAGATTGTACAAGTCAAAACCACAACTGTTTCTAAAAAAAATCTGAATTTGAGACCCAATCACAGTGGCGCGGCGCTACTGAGTCGTGCTAAACCCTGGGCGGCTACTACACTCTCTTTTTGGATTCTGCAAGCCCTGGGCCCGGCGCTTATTGGTTTGGTCTTGTTGGGCAAACGTTGGCAGGCACAAGCAGTGAAAGACGCGGACGTCATACGCCTTCGGCGTGCCTACGCGACAGCCAAGAAATCATTACGTCAAATACGCCGGTATATGCGCAAGCGTGAGGACAAGAATGTTTATGACGGTCTGGCCAATACCGCTTCGGATTATTTAGCTACTAAATTTGAAATTCCAAAGGTATATGTTGGAACAGAAAGCCTGCCGGACTATTTTGCACACTATGAAGTGCCGGCCAAACTGCAACAGCGCTGGAAAGCCGCCTTAACAGCTTGTGAGTATGTTCGTTATGCAGCAGTCGTGCTGCCGGGCAAGGATATCTGGAGTCTCTATCAGGATGTAAAAACCGCTATCCAGGATTTTGAAAAATTTTGGGTACAGCGGAATCGCAATAAAGCCAAGCAGCAAAAAACCATGGCCATGGTGGCAGGACTGCTTTTGCTGGCTACAGCCGCGCAGGCCGGTGATGCAGAAGTGCATTTTTGGCGAGGGAACGCGCAGGCGGAAAAAGGTGACCACCAAGCTGCGGAAGCGGAATATCGGAAAGTGCTCTCGTATAAAGTTGTTGATTCGAACCTCTATTATAATTTAGGCAACACCTATTTGCAACAAGGTAAGTTGGGACCGGCTGTTTTAACCTATTGGAGGGGATTACGCTTATCGCCGCGTGATCCGGATCTGCATTACAATCTAAAGCAAGCACAGGAACTGGTCGAGCAAAAACGTACTTCCATTATGCTCTCCAAAAGGGATAATATTTTAATAATGATGTATCAGGCACTTACACCCAACGAGATCATGGCTTTGGCGGTTCTTTGCTATTTTGTTGCAATAACCCTGATAATCCTGATACTATTATGGCCGTCCGGATTTAAGCGCCGGCGGCCCATACTCTGGATGTCCATCGGACTAATGCTGATTATGGGTCTGTGGAGCGGCTTGCGAGAGTATGAATCGCTCTGGCACAAACAGGCCATTGTAATGATTGAGAAGGCGGAAATCTACAACCGGCCCTATGCCCATGCGGAGATTTTGCACAACCTGCCGGAAGGCACGCGCGTGTCCGTCCAGCGTGAGGAAGAAGCCTGGGTCGAAGTGAGCAGCCAACCCGGACAGCGTGGTTGGATTAAGCGCAGTACGCTGGGCTTTATTGACTAGGAGGAAGGCATGAGAAAAGATATACAGGAAAACGCCATAATGCAAGTGGCTGAGCGCATGATTTTGGCAGCCACCACAGCACCCAAAGGACGGGGACAGGACAATTTAGAGATGGCGATTTTGGAACGGCCGGATATTGAGGAACTGGCCCAAGAGATGGAACGCATAGGCCAAGAGCACGAGGCGCCGGTTTTTCTGCGCGATGCCGGTAACCTTAAAGAACATGTACATTTGGCTGTGCTGATCGGCACTAAAATTGAAACATTAAATCTAAAATACTGTGGCTTGTGTGGATACGCCAACTGTACTGCCAACCGCGAAGCCCAGGGTATTTGTGTTTTTAATACCGGCGATCTGGGCATCGCTGTGGGCTCAGCCGTAGCCATGGCAGCCCGTTGTCATGCGGACAACCGGGTGCTGTATACTCTGGGCAGGGCCGCGCTGTCGCTTAAGACGCTGGGTCCGGAAGTGAAAATTGCCTATGGCATCCCTTTAACCGCGACAGGTAAAAACCCCTTTTTTGACCGAAAGTAAGTAAATAAATACTGCATAGCAGATAGAAGGAAAGAGCATATGAATTATATTATGGTTGTTTTTATAATTGGACTACTTATTCTAGTACATGAGCTCGGTCATTTTCTGGCCGGTAGGGCTATGAAGATTCCAATTGCTGTTTTTTCCATAGGATTTGGGCCTAAAATTGCGGCCTGGAAATATCAGGAGACAGAGTTTCGTATCTCCTGGATACCCTTGGGTGGCTACGTCCTGCCGGCGCTCGAATCAGAAGAAGTGTATTTTAAAATTCCTATCCGGAAGCGCTTAATCTTTTCGTTGGGAGGGCCTGTGGCTAACATCCTGTTGCCAATACTACTGTTTGCCATTTTTAATTGTTTGCAAAACGGTATCACCTGGGCCGGTCTTTTTATTCAACCATGGGCGCAAACCCTGCAACATAGCCTAAAGATTATATTGACCATCCCAATACTCTTTTCGCATCCGGAGCAATTGAGCGGCGTGGTAGGGATTGTCAATCAGGGAGCAATCTTTATTGCTGCCAATGCCAGTAAAAGCCTTTTGTTTATCATTATAATTAGTTTGAATTTAGCTGTGCTTAATCTACTCCCCATTCCCGGACTCGATGGCGGAAAAATATTTCTCTCATTTCTGGAAAGAATTCATCCCCGCATGCTCCGCTGGCAGATTCCCATTACCTTGACAGGTTTAGTTCTTTTATTTGGGCTGATTATTTATATTACGGTTTTGGATATTCAGAAATTTTTTATTTGAAAAAACACCACAACACCCAAAAAAGGGTGAAAAGTAAAAACTGAAAAAGAGTGGGAGATAGACCTCGTAGCAATAAAAAAGGGACATGATTGGTAACCTATACAGGAGATGTTTTGGAATTATGCTTCGGCCAGATAAGGCAGAAGATGCGTGGAGCCAAAATCATTAATTATGTTACCCCAATAAGAATAACCAAGAGCGATTACAACTGAATAAGAAATTATAAAAATCAGGATATTTTTAAGTGTAACACACGGCTTTTCATACTAACAATATCATTGTTTTATAGGCATTATCAACAAGGAGCAATGTGCATACTAATTAAATTAGTGAAAAAAACAAAAAAAGTGAGCGCTGGAGAGCGACAAAACAAATTAAATACAGAGACAAGCAGATCAATTTACCAGCTTCTGATTTGAGTTTTTCCGAAAAAAACTTGATCATTGAAGCGTTTCATACGATTCTATTACAGAGCACATAGAATTATTATCCCAGGAAAGAACAAGGAGCTCAATCAGCGCTTATTGTCATAAAAACGAAGAGTTGGAAATAAAGGTTACTTTTCAAACCAGAGAGAAATGAGGGTTAACTATTATGCTTGACGTCGGAACTATACACCAAGGCAACATTACCCTGCAGGCCAGAGACGAAACCATTACATTGACCGGGAGCATTGATATGGTCAGCGCGGATGAGTTTTTGCGATCCTTTTTTGATACCACCACACATAATATTTTAAAGCATAAACTAAAGGCAGTGAAAGTAGATGTGAAAAACCTGACGTATATTAATTCTTCGGGAATTAAGGAGCTTGCAGCGTGGATACTACGCTTAAAAGAATTAGCTGACGAACAAAAATTTAAAATCATTTTTCAATGCGATTTATCCCTGGAGTGGCAGGAAAGAACCTTTAAGGTTATGGTCTGGCTGAATGAGTGCGTGAGCATAGAAACATGAGCAACAGTAGCTGTGATGTAAAACAAAAAGAGGGCTCATGTTAACAATTCCGGCAGTAAAACACGGCGACTTTGTTATCAAAGCTTTTAAAAATATTGTTGAGATATCCGGTAACATCGATACCCTGACAGTAGAGCATTGCCTCAAAGCATTTTTTGAACAAGCTAACACCATGATTTTGTTGCAAAACATCAAAGCCGTCCGGGTGGATGTTAAAAAAGTCGCTTTTATTAATTCGAAAGGGATAAAAGAATTTGCCACCTGGGTACTCAAGCAAAAAGAAACTCCAACAGATAAAAAATACACCATCACCTTTCAATGCAATCCGGATGTTGAATGGCAAAAATTAAATTTTAGTGTTTTGAAACATTTGAATCCGGATTATGTCCAAATTGAAAACTAGGAGCTTGAGCAATTAGTCTGTTTTTTGGTAACAGGTCAGTCACGAGCAGTTAAACAAAGGTTGTCATTCCCGAGGATTTAATCGGCCCTGACCGGAAAAGATATATAGGGACGC
>JAGLMY010000163.1 GCA_023139775.1 bacterium | reverse complement strand
ATGACAACATAAAAAAACAGACTAAAAGCTCAGGCTCCTAGAATTAGTTATAGAGCGGAGCATTTGCGCTGATAAGTATAAATGAGAAAAGCGGAGTATGTCAGGACTCCAGGAGCAGTGAAAACCGCGAGGATCTAAAAAGAGAGAGAGAGGAAAAACCAATTTTTAGCAGATAGATATACCGAAAGGAATAAAAAATTAAAAAAAACCAACAAAAACACCTTTTAGGTTATTCGTACAAGTATAACGCTTGAGAAAAACGGACAGAATAATTTTTTATAAATAAGCCGTTTCTACAGGTGCAACACATACTTTTACGACCCACAAAAAACTTTTAAAATCCAATGTTTTCCATAAGGAACGATGTTTACACGAAAAAAAACCACATAAAAAAACCGATGCCGACTTTATAAGGAAAAAACATAAAAATACACGTTGAGAATATTTTAAAAAAGAGGAATGAAAAAAAATAAAAACAGGAAAAAATCCCATGCATTTGGAATAAAAAGAAGTTAAAAACAATTCAGAAAAACAGCAGTTGCAACTAAAGAGCAGAGTAAACGCGGGCAAGCGACAGAGTACGGCAAGAAAGGAGGCAATTAGAGAGAATGGAATAAGACCGATCAGGTACTCAGTTCATCCAAAAATTTACGGAAAGCACCCAAAGCATAAAACAGCCCAATCAGGCAGATAATAATTCCAAAGGCTAGGAAGAAGAAATTGCCTGATAATACTCCAGGTTCCAATACAGCGTTACGGGGATTGTTGGGATTGTAATAAGCTCGAAGCTGCTTATGGATTGGGTATTCGCTCAACAAGCGCTGTGTATCTTCGCGCTTTTGTTCACCCAAAGCAATCTGATTAGAGGTAAAAGTTGCTCTGCCAACAGCGTAAGTATACTCGATAATAGCCACTTCAGACGTTATTATTTGCCGGTTGTTGCCTTCGTGTCCCATAGAGGTGTGTTGCTGGGTTGCTGACTTGGTTATGGAAGCAGGCGCCGAAGGCCAGTTGACACTGGCTTTGGTTTTTTGAAAACTTTGAATACCAAATAACAGAAATCCGAGTCCGGCGATAATTATTCCCAACCCGCCCAAGGCACGTAACCAGGAGCGTATATTTTGCGCTAATCCGTACGCTAATCCGGCTGCGCCGAATCCGAGAAAAATCAAGGCTGTGTTTAGATTGCCAAAGAATAATACGAGCAAGCCAATGAAAATACCGAACCCGCCGGCAATCCGAAGAGTCCAACTTTTAAAGGTCGTAGCAGCACTACCGACAGTTTGCGCTGCTTGCCTGGTAGCGGCAATCGCAGCCGTACGCTGTGCCTCTTCGCTCAAGTTATTATCATTCAGGTCTGGCATGAGTTTGTCCTCCCTGGGTTGATTTCGTTGCCTACCTGTATTGTGAAGAATTGTGAAAAAAATGCAAGCAAAACCGCAACGTTGAAAGCCTCCCCGGAGGGGCGCTACAAGCCAGAGCCGAGCAGGAAAAGAGGCTTCTTCGCGCCTCTGCGTGTACGAATATTTTTAATTTTTAACCGCAAAAGGGTTTCTCTACGACCCGGCGGCAAAATTTAAGTAAAAAGACATTGCTTTTCTAAATGGAGGGGGGGAAAATAGTTATATCAAAGATGAAAAGGAGACTGTGGTCATGAAACGATCACTCGGAGCACAAACCCTATTGTATCCTACTCCAGTTTTAGTAATAGGAACCTATTCTCAAGATGGAAAACCCAATGCCATGACAGTGGCTTGGGGAGGCATATGTAGTTCTGATCCGCCGTCAGTTGCCATTTCTGTTCGCCCGGCACGACTTACTTATGAAAACATAAGGGCGCGCAAGGCGTTTACGGTTAATATTCCTTCCGTCACGTATGCCAATGAAGCTGATTTTTTCGGTGTCGCACCCGGCCGGAATAAAGATAAATTTGCCGCTACCGGCCTGATACCAGTAAAAAGCGAGTTGGTGGATGCGCCGTACATTCAGGAATTTCCGTTAATTTTGGAGTGTTCGTTGCTGCACACGTTTGACCTGGGCGCGCACACCCAATTTGTTGGTGAAATACTGGATGTGAAAGCAGAAGACAAAGTTTTGAATCATCAAGGGCATCCGGACGTAGCGCTGGTCAATCCCTTTGTTTATTGTCCGGACAATAACATGAATTATCACAGTATCGGAAAAATCATTGGCCGATCTTTTTCCATGGGACAAAGCATTAAATAAACATTCAATCTTTTGGAAAACAAGACGTTGTGCGGATCACAGTGTTGGAAACAATTGACCTGTAAAAGCTTCTTCATTATTTTACTGCTAAAGATAGGGTTTTTTTCTGACGTAGCTCCTTAGGACTTCGATGTTCTAAAAGGAAAACTATGATAAAAAATCGGTGTTTTAATTTCAGAATCCAGCTCTTTTCCTGGGAACCGGAACACCCGGAAGCATGGCACAATTTCAATATATCAAAGGAAACCCCGAACTAAAGTCCGGAGTTTCCGCAGCCTCTCTACCCTTAGGGAGAGGGATAAAGGGTGAGGGTTACCTGAAGACTCCGCACTTCAGTGCGGGGATGATTTATGGGAAGACGATGAAAAGGGGGAGCGAGAGTATGCTTGAGCAGGTTACGAAGCAAAAAGGTTTTTTAGATATTACATTTAGCCCGTTCTGGGAGTTTGTGCCGTTTACCCGGAACTATATTTACAAAATTGCCTCGCGCTACTTGCAGTGCGACAAAAAAAAGAATAAAGTCGTATTGACAGTTTCAGAGTTGCTGGAGAATGGGATCAAGTATTCGGAAAAACCAGGAGTTCGTTTATGCATTAAGAATTTTTCCTGCACACCTCTGGAAGTCAGTGTTTTTAATTATGCGTGCAAGCCTCGGGTAGAAAAGCTATTTCAAACACTCAGTGAAATGGCAACTGCCAATGCCCTGGAATATTATATTAAAAAGCTGAAAGAATCGGTGAACACCAAAGCCGGCCAGGCCAATATCGGGTTGGCACGCATAAATTTTGAAGCGGGACCGAAAATTAGTGCGCAATATATGGATAATGATCTTTTGGAAGTGAAAGCTATGTTCTATTTTGAGGAGGAACGATAATCATGTTAAATATCAAACCCATCGAAAGCAACGGTATCCGGCTTCAAGCCAAAGACGACACCGTTACCATAAGCGGCAGTGTTGATATTAGCAATGCCAACAAAAATCTTTTGACATTTTTTGAAGAAGTGCATAAAAACATACAAGCTAAGCATATGAGAAAAGTGTTTGTGGACGTGACGGAACTGAAGTTTATAAACTCAGCCGGCATTAAGGAAATTGTTACCTGGATTATGAAATTAAACGATATGCCGGAAAAAGAACGGTACACTATTGTGTTCCAATGCAATCCGGAAATTTCCTGGCAAGAGTTAACCATTACCTCGTTGGTATGGCTGAATCAAAAATATATTAAAAGCGAGAATATTTAAGCAACGGAAATAAACACAGCAGCGGTTTGAAGGGGAAAATTCGCGCCGGCAATTCATGCCCCTCACCCCTTTTTTATATTGGTTCGTATTCTCCGGGAGGTATAATCGTTCCCGGCCTGACCTCTCTTCCCTTTTGACCGGATACTGTAGAGACGCGATTAATCGCATCTCTACGACTCACCCTCCCAGCGCGATAAATATTTAACCCGGAGTTGACAAATAATTATACACAGCGTATAGATTTAATTAAACTATACGCTGTGTATAATTAAATAGTAAGTATAACAGAACCACAGGTTTGCACCTGTGGTTCTGTTGACGTGAGTTGTTCGCCTGCAGCGAAGCGTCCTAACCTTTTAACGATTACTCAGGTCAGGGCAGCGACATTCACTCGTTTCCGCGATGGGTTTTGACTCATCGCGGAAACGAAAACACGTTAAGGAGCCGGATAAAAATGAGCAGACCCTCAAAAAACACGGACGAAAAACTTATCAAAGCCGCTTTGGAACTTTTGCCCACTACCGGTTATTCCGGTCTGTCTATGCGGACAGTGGCGAAAAAAGCCGGTGTCAATCTGGGGATGTTTCATTATCATTTTAAAAATAAAGAAGCCTTTATCCAACGAGTTACATCCTCATTTTATGAGGAGTTTTTCAGGAAATTCACCTTAGAGATTGAGAGCGGGAAGGATACTGAAGAGCAATTGCGTAAAGCCATCCGGACCCTGGTTTTTTTTGGCCGGGACAATCGCAAACTGGTGGTAGCCATGATTAAGGATGTCCTGGACGGCAACCGGCAATTAGTACGTATGCTGGAGGAGTTTGTTCCCCGGCACGGGATCGTCCTCGTCCGTTTGCTGCGGGAATGCCAAAAGCAGGGGGTGGTTGCCAAGGCGCCGCTGCCTTTGGTGATGACCTATTTTATGGGCGCCATGCTCGGACCGGTCATTATGGCAGCTGTATTGGAACGGGTGAGGCTGCGCCCACCTTATGATCTGGTTAAAAAAACAGCTGTGCCGTATATACTTTCAGACAAAGTAATTGAAAAACGGCTGGATATGGTGCTGCGCGGTATAGTACCTATGGATATGCAAGGATTGGATGAGAAACAATGGGAAAAACGATTTGAGGCATTCTTGAAAAGTATGGAGAAAGATCAGAAAAAGGGCAGTACGAAGCCCAAGCAAAAAAGCAGTCGGAAATGAAAGGAGGCCGTATCATGTCAGTGAAGCGGGAAAAACCTAATCCGGATAAACAGGAACCAAAATTAACCGCCGATGAACGCAGATATTTATAGCTTAAGATATAAAAAAAATTTAATCTGTAATCCGTATTTATCGGCGTTCATCGGCGGTTAATTTTCTTTTCATTAGTTTACTGACATATTACAGGAGGCCGGTGATCATGAAACGAAGCATGCTAGGTTTAAGTCTTATCATAATGTTGGCCGGTTCGGTTTGGGGTGAAGCGCAGCGAATACAGATCACCTTAGACCAAGCAGAAAAACAAGCATTGACCCATTCTCCGCAGCTCAAAGCCAAACAGCAGGAGTGGAGAGCTGCTCGTGCCAAAGCCGGTAGTCAGTCAGCCTTGTTGTGGCCAAAGCTCAGCCTGGAAGGTAGTGTTAATTATGTTACTGAAGTCCCGGAATTCGAGATCGCCTTGCCTTTGCCCAATGCCGAACCCATGAAATTGGCCATGGGAGATAATCTGAATTATTCCCTGGGACTGCAAGCGGTCTGGAATATCTGGGATTCTTTTGCCATTCGCGCCGGCGCCGCGGCCTTACATAGGGTTGCAGATGCCAAGCAGAGCGAAATATCCGCTTGGGAGCGAGAAGTACGCCTGCAAACCCGCTTGGTATATTTTCAGACGCAGCTTGCTTTGGAGCGCGTGAATCTTTTACTGGAAGCACTCCAATTGGTCAAGGCCCAGAACCGTGATATTCAGGCCAAAGCTCAAGTTGGGGCGTCCAGCCGGATTGATTATCTTTCCAGCGAATTGGATGTGATTGCCCGAAAACGGCAGTTACGCGAAGCCAGAAACGACTTGGCAGCCGCCATTCGGACACTTCTCAATCTGATGGGGCAGGACGCAGAAATGGATGTGAACCTGCCTTTGGGAGAAAAACAGACCAAACGACTGCCCCGGGGAGTGGCTCAACCCACAATAATAATTACCCTGGACCTAACGGATATTTCCCAAGCCAAGTTGGAATCAGCACAAAAGGGGCGGTTGAGTACAGAACACCCGAATCTGCGCTCTCTGGTCGCACTCACTGAGGCAGCGCAACAAATGGCGCGCAGTGCGGGTTCCGGGTATTGGCCGCAAGTCTATGTGCAGGCTAAAACCAGTTTGGATTATCCCAATGGTTCGGTTCTGGAGGAAGTACACCAGACTGTAGTCAGCGCCGCGGTAAGTTGGCCGTTATGGCAAAATGGCCGGACCGGCGCGCTCGTCAGAGAGCAAGCAGCACAAGTCCAAGCACGTGAGGCGTTGCAGGAGCAGACAAAAAGAAAGTTACAATTGACCTGGGAAAATGCGCAGGATCGGTTTGTTCAGCTGATGGATGTTCAGAAGCTCAATGTCAAAGCTGTTCAACATTCTGAAGCCCTGGCACACTTGGTGTACAAAGCCTATCAGGCAGGACGGGTGAAATATTTGGAAGTACAGGGAGCTAATTTACGCGTCCTGGAAGCAAGCACACAAGCCGCGATCACTGATACCCAAATTTTAATCCAGCTGGCATTGCTGGATAGTTTGTCTTAGAAAGGGGAATTAATTATGAAAAAAACGCACAAACTCAGACCAGTTATTGCGCTGCTGGTTTTAGCCGGCATAGGCTTTGCCATTTGGTGGTTTACACGACCAGGAGACTTTTTGTATGCCGGGACGATTGAAGGTACTGAGATCACACTATCTGCTCGTGTATCCTCAGTGATCAATTCCAGTTTAGTTAAAGAAGGGGATGCCGTGGAAAAAGATCAAGTACTCCTTACCTTGGCAGGAGAAGACTTGAAACTGGCAGCCGATTTGGCAGCCAAGGAATTCGATCGGGCCCAGCGGTTATTAAAAAGCGGATCTTTAACTCAAGCGGATTTTGATAAACTCAAGTTCCAACGGGATAAGGCAAAGTTGGCTATGGAGTGGTGCCTGATTCAAGCTGCGCGATCCGGACGTGTGGAGCACATATACAAAAAAGTTGGTGAGTTGGTTGCTCCGGGCATGCAATTGGTGACGTTGACCAATATTGAAGAAGTATGGGCGTATATATATGTAGAGCAGCCCAAACTGGCTGTGCTTTCACAGGGCATGGAAGTACAGGGTATTCTGCCGGAAATGCCGGAAAAGAAATTTGTCGGTACTATTGCCAGGATACGTGATCAAGCCGAGTTTACACCCAAGAATGTACAAACGCGCAATGAGCGCGCACGTCTGGTCTATGGTGTAAAAGTGGTCTTTGTCAATCCTGATAAAATATTAAAACCCGGTATGACAATTGAGGTGAAATTACCGGAAAACAAAAAATAATTCACCGCGGAGACGCTGAGGACGCAGAGAAAACATACGATTTAAAGCCAAAACAGAATAGAACAGAGGAGCAATAGGTGTCTTTGCTTTTAAGATTTTATCCTATCATTCCTCTGTGTTCTCTGTGTCTCCGTGGTGAAATGATTTTAAAAAGGATGATGGTAATGTCACAGATCAGCATCACGGTCGACAACCTACACAAAAAAATGGGAGCTACCCTGGCGCTAAAGGGAATTACCACCCGGTTTGAACCGGCGCGCTTGCATGGTATTATCGGACCGGATGGAGCGGGTAAAACTACTTTCATCCGCATTTTGGTCGGGTTGCTAACTCCTAATCAAGGAAGTATTCAATTTTATCAAGGTGAGCAGCCGATAGCCTTTCAAAGCATCAGGCCTAAAATTGCCTATATGCCGCAGCAACAAAGTTTGTATGCGGATCTTTCAGTAGGCGAACACCTGGATTTTTTCAAAGATATGTATGTTATTCCCAGCGAGGTTTATATCACACGCCGGGCAGAGCTTTTACGCCTGACCCGCATGGAGCCGTTTCAAGATCGGGTAGCCGGGAAATTATCCGGTGGGATGTATAAAAAATTGGGGCTCATGTGCGCGCTCTTGCAGTCTCCGGACGTGGTATTTTTAGATGAACCGACCAATGGAGTGGATCCGATCAGCCGGCGTGAATTCTGGGAACTGCTCTACCGCTTACTCCAGCAAAAAATATTGGTAATTATATCTACCGCCTATATGGATGAAGCGGAGCGGTGCTCCCGGGTACACGTTCTGGAGGAAGGAAGGATTCTTAGCACGGGAGAACCACGCAGCATATTGAAGAGAGAAAACGTGGACAATTTCGAAGATTTTTTTGTGAAATATTCCGAGAGGGTGAAACCATGAGCAAAGCTCCCCCCCTGGTAGTGGATGTTCAGGATTTAACCATACGTTTTGGATCGTTTGTTGCTGTCAATCGCATTTCCTTTTCCGTGAAGCAGGGCGAGATATTCGGGTTTTTAGGCGCTAATGGCGCGGGAAAAACCACCACCATCCGCATGCTCTGCGGTTTACTTATTCCCAATGAAGGGGAAGCGTATATTTCAGGTATTAGTATTCATCAGGATGTGCAGGCCATAAAAACCAAGGTTGGGTATATGTCCCAACATTTCACCCTCTACAATGATTTAACCGTAGCGGAAAATCTCGCGTTTGCCGCTGATTTGCGCAAGCTGGAGGAAACCGCGTTGGAAAAACGAAAAAAAGAACTTTTTCAATTTGTCGACTTTACCTACCCGGAAAAAATCCTGGTAAAAAATTTGCCAGGGGGTGTGAAGCAGCAGATATCTCTGGCCACGGCCATATTGCACGATCCGGATATTATTTTTCTTGACGAGCCCACAGCAGGAGTCGCGCCGTTGGTTCGTGCGAAGTTTTGGAAACTGATCAACAAATTAGCCCGTGCCGGCAAAACCGTATTTGTAACCACGCACTATCTGGATGAGGCAGAGCAATGCGATCGTATCGCGCTCATGCGGGACGGTGAAATTATCGCTTTGGATACACCGAAAAAATTAAAACAAAAAACCTTTCCCGAGCCATTGTTGGAAATTGAACCGCCCCTGGGCGCTTCCCGGTCCTGGATGGACAAGTTAAAAGTAGATCCGAAGATAGCCGTGATTCAAGCTTACGGCCGGCGGTATCATGTTCTGGTCAAAAACGGGAAGGAATGGAAAAAAATCAGTCGCAAGCTGCCCCGGGACTACCTACTGCGTAAGATTCAACCCTCTTTGGAAGATGTATTTATTCGACAAGTGGAAGGTGATCCGGCATGAGCGAAGTATTCCGTTGGAGCCGGGCTTTTTCAGTGGCACGCAAGGAAGTACGCCATGTGTGGCGGGATCCCTTTACCCTGGCCTGGTCCATCGGACTGCCGTTGATTCTGGTAATTTTCTTTGGGTATGCCATTGATTTTAATGTGCGCGATGTCCAACTGAATATAGCTGACCGGGACAATACCCGGGCTTCCCGCCAATTTTTACAGCAATTTTCCAGCTCGCAATATTTTAAATTAAAGCATGTCAAGCCGGGTGAGAACGTGCGCCGGGATTTGGACCAGGAGCGAATTAAAGGGGTGCTGATTATTGAACCGGGTTTTGGCAGAGCGGTAGGCGCCAAACAGCCAACCACGGTGCAGCTACTGCTGGATGGAGCGGATAATTCAACAGTGGGAATAATAATAGGGTATGTAGCCGGCATACAAAAAGCAGTCCAACAAAAATTGTATGGAGAGCGGAAAATCATGCCCCTACAAATGAAAAGCCGGTTCCTGTTCAATCAGGAGCAGAGCAGCCAATGGTTTATTGTACCGGGACTGGTCGTGATCGTAGTAGGGTTGCTTTCCATATTACTAACCGCTCTGACTGTAGCCCGGGAATGGGAAAACGGTTCCATGGAATTGTTGCTGAGCACACCGGTGAAACCGCTGGAAATTATATTGGGGAAATTAGCGCCCTATTTGGTTATTGTGCTTATCAGTGCGGGATTGGTTTATCTCATTGCCCGTTTTCAATTTGGAATACCTTTTCGCGGCAGCCATTTGCTGTTTGTCGGAGGAGTAATTTTATTTTTAACGTTGTGTTTGGCCCAGGGGTTGCTGATTTCCGTCATCACCCGCCAGCAGCAATTGGCCATGATGCTCTCGTTTATATCCGGTTTATTGCCTACACTTTTGCTGTCCGGGTTTATTTTTCCGATTGAGAGCATGCCCAAATTTTTTTATTACTTTACATATATATTGGCTCCGCGCTGGTTTATGGTGATCAGCCGCGGATTATTTTTAAAAGGCGCAGGGATTTATGAACTGGCAGAGCCGTTGCTTATGCTTTTACTATTGAATATTATTCTGGTCGTAGTTGCCATTAAAAGTTTCAAGCAGGATATGGAACCATGAACCAGACGATTAGAGGGTTCATAAAAAAAGAGTTTATCCAGGTATTTCGTGATAAACGTATGCTGGTGTTACTGTTTATAGCGCCTATTATCCAATTAACACTTTTTGGCTATGCTATTTCCAATGAGGTGCGTAATATTCGTTTGGCTGTTCAGTTTCAGCCGGGGGATAGTATGGCCCGACACATTGAAGAGCGTGCGCTGGCATCCGGTTGGTTTGTGCCGGCCACAGGCGAAGGCGATCCCTTTGTGCTGGTTCAATCCGGCCGGGCGGAAGTGGTTTTGGTCGCGCCGCCAAAAGGATTGACCACAGCCCTGCGGTCCGGAGGCGGGGAGATTCAAGTCTTGCTGGACGCGACCAATATGATTCGGGCGCGCGGCATTGAGCAATATTTACAGGCGATTATATGGGAGGTGCTGGCCGGGGAATTTCCTCAGCAGGATTTAAAACCGGTCTTAAACATCAACACGCGGGTACTGTACAATCCGGCTATGAAAACCTCATATTTTCTGGTGCCCGGCGTCATGGTTGTGTTGATGTGTTTGCTTACGGTGATCATGACCAGTATGTCCATTGTCCGGGAGCGGGAAATAGGGACGTTTGAGACCCTGGTGACAGCGCCGGTGCGCAATTGGGAAATATTACTAGGCAAGACCTTGCCCTTTGTGATCCTGGCATTGGTCCAAGTGACTCTGATTTTAATAGCAGCCGTACTCATCTTTGGTTTACCGATGCAGAGTCCGCTCTGGAAGTTTTACTTGGCGGCGTTTATGTTTATCTGCACGACCGTGGCCATAGGTACCATGATTTCCACCATGTCCCGAACGCAACAGCAAGCCATGATGGGGAGTTTTCTATTTATGTTTCCCGGTATTCTGCTTTCCGGCATGATGTTTCCCTTGGAGAATATGCCCAAAGCCATTATGGGTATTGCCTATTTAAATCCGCTCAAATATTTTCTCACCTTGTTGCGCAACATACTCCTCAAAGGCGGGGATGACTGGGTCTTCTGGTCCAACCTGGGGGCCTTGGCCCTGCTGGCTGTTGTTGCCATGGCGTTCTCGTTTAACCGTTTTAAGCAAACTTTGAATTAAAACACCAAAGCATTCTTGTCCGATGAAGTCAAAAAAAAGACGGTCTTTACACTGAGACGCAGAGCCCACAGAAGAAGAAAAGAAAAAAGCAATAAAGCCAGGACGCAGTACGGCATAGCACTTCGTGGCAACCGGGTGTAAATATTACTTAAATTATCTGGACCGTAGTTTTGAATACCCGTACAATCCAAAGGATACAGGAATATTACCCACAGCGAGGCAGCATGAATACTTCAGCCCAGGATTGGTCGGATAGGAAAAGCAAATTACTCGCCAGGCGAGAGGAATTAATAAAACTCGCGCAGATCGGGAATGAGGCAGCCCGGCCGGTGGAACTGGATCAATCCGGCATGGGACGAATATCCAGAATGGATGCCATGCAAGTGCAGGCCATGGCCCAGGACGCCAAAGCGCGCCGCGAACTCAATGTACAGCGAATCGATAATGCGCTTTTGCGGATTGAGAAAGGAACATATGGACTCTGTGTGCGCTGCAAAAAGGAGATCAGTTTCCAGCGTCTGGACTTTGATCCGGCGATTCTAACGTGTATTGAGTGTGCCAAGTAGCGTGAGGAGGAGGATGGTTAAATTTAAATAATCCCCTCCCAAAATGGGATGAGACTACTTAAAATATGGCTGTTCATTAAGACATTATCACTTTGCTGCGACACCCCTAATAATGAGGATTGACCAAGTTTGAAAAGTTGGCTAAAATATACCAGGTAATAATTTCTTGCCTGGAGATAACATGTATAAAAAATCGGCCAAGAACAAATCACTAATGGAAATTGTAAATATTCTGGTTAAAGCCTATAATCCTGAACGAATATATTTATTTGGATCTCATGCCAGAGGCGATGCGAATATAGATAGTGATTATGATCTTATGCTTATAGTTTCTGACAATGCTCCCGCCGAATTGGCCGACAGCAATTTGGCCTACCAGGTTTTATGGGGACAGGAAGTATCAGGGGATATATTAGTATGGAAAAAAAGCGATTTTGAGAAACGACTGCACCTAAAAGCCTCATTTCCATCAACCATAATGCGGGAAGGACATTTATTACATGCCGCCTGATCCGGTGCGTATCGAAGATACGCAAGCCTGGCTTATAAGAGCGCATAAAGATATAAGGGCCGCGTCTATCGATTGTAAAGACTCTCCTCCCTTGCTTGAAGATGCCCTGTTTCACTGTCAGCAGGCTGTTGAAAAATGCTTGAAAGCTTTTTTAGTATGGCATGATCTTTCATTTCGCAAAACTCATGACTTAGTAGAAATTGGCAAAAAATGCGTTTCCCTGGATACATCTTTGGAATCGCTGCTCAGCCGGGCTGCCTCATTAACCCAATACGCATGGAAATATCGTTATCCCGGCAATTTCCAAGAACCGGGGCTTACGGAAACTGAAAATGCGATGGATTTATGTAAAGAGATATATAAGGCTATTATTAAGAGGATACCTGAAGAAGCTCAGCCGCCGAAACTATTATTCTAAAGTAAAAAAGGCCTTTAGAGCTGCAATCAAAAACACGGCTGATGAAAGTGATGGATTAACAACTTGTGCGGTTATATTAAATTATTAAATTTGCTCATTCCCTGTAGCTTGCCCCAGGGTAATTCATTATAAACAAAGCGCTCAAGGGCTATATGATTCCCGACAAACCCAAGAACCGATGACAAAGGCAGTATATAAATGATGTAATATTAGCAGCCTTTGATATTGGTTTTTCTGGAGATTGATTATGAGGATATGATATTTACTGACAAGGACTTTGGGCGAGCATATATTACCGAGGCCTGGGCTGCCGGATTTTTACTGGGCTTATTCAACTTAGAAGACCTGGACAGGAAAGTAAATTTGATTTATAAAAACCTGGGCAGTCCGTATAAAGCATTCATACGTGATATTAATCACTTGATAGGTTTGGGAGCAGTTGGTTTCACTAAAGCTGGGGAAGTATATAATATTTTTGTAAGGCTGGAATGGGCCACGGAAATTACCGAGTCAGAATTTTTCGAGAAAACCAAAGAACTGCCAAAGGCTAAAACGTATCGCTTCCTTTAGTGTGCCGGCAGCAGGGGTGGAGGTGTGTATGGAAAAGCGGTTTGATATTTATGTGTTGAGTGAAAGAATTTAATTCTTCAAGCAGGCTGAGCTTTGCTGCTATGCCGGGGTATCTTCCAGATGATGGAGCACAACACAAGACCGTTGTTGATGTAACAACGGCTTTTTTAGGTGAAAAATACCAGCCTTGGCCTTGACTGCCAATTCTCATTTTAGGGGAAAACAAAATATAGATATTGGCTTTGATGATTTTAGGTGAATTGTAACCACAAGTGCAACATGTTGACGAAAAGATAATAGATATCTTGTTATTAAAAGGATGCTCCACGCGTTGTCATCCCGGCAATCATTAAGCCGGGATCCAGTGACTTTAAAGCATTTAAAGATCAAAGCCACTGGATTCCTGCTAAAAACATGCAGGAATGACGAGCTAAATAGAGAAGTACTTTCAGTTAAGGATGTTGCAATATGAGTTACAATCCGCCGCTTTGATGATTTTATGGAAAAACCATATGATTATAGAGCATTACATGAGAAAATCATTGACTTAACAGTAAAAAGTGTGGAAATTGAGAAAAGAAAAACCAGGATTGTGCCATTTATATAAGACTAATCTATATGCTAATATGAAAGGCGTATTACCAGAGAAATTCGACGATATTGTAAATTAAGGAAGATAAAAGTTTAGAAAAGTATACGAAGGTTGCTGTTCGGCGGAAGGAAAATTAATTATTGCTTATAATCAGAGGGAAAGATGATTTTTTACGAAGAAATATTACGGGTGTTTCATAAGGAGAAGGTTAAATTTGTTCTTGTCGGGGGTGTGGCGGCCAATCTTCTCGGTTTGCTGAGAAGCACGGCGGACTTGGACATTTTGGTTGAAATGAGTGATGAAAATCTCAGAAAGATAGTCAAAATCCTGAAACGGCGTGGTTATCGGGTTAAGCAGCCCGTTGATCCGATGAAAATTGCCGATAAAGCAACAAGGGAAGATTGGATTAAAAACAAACATATGAAGGCTTTTAATTTTTATAAGGATGACGGCTGGAAGGAAGTGGATATCATTATTGAATCGCCGGTGTCTTTTCATAAAGCTCAAAAAAGCGCCGTGCATATCAAAGTCGATGATTATATTCTGCCGGTAATCTCCTTGAGGCATCTGATTAAAATGAAAGAAAAAACCGGGCGTATAGTTGATCAGTTGGATGTGAAGGGTTTGAAAAAAATTAATAAGTTAAGAAAAAAACGATGATTTTCAAATGGGAAACAGAAGAACAACGTCTTTTAAGATTCATGAAAATACCGCCTAAACAAAAGCTTGAATGGTTGCATCAAATGAATAAATTTATAAATAAGTGTTCAACCAAACGAACCAAGATCATCCGGCAGAAACTAAGGAACAGCCTTTAATTCCACGCCGGCGTCCTTTATTAAAACTCAATGTAAAAAACTTGGCGGACAAAAGGAAGAACAGCATTGTCAAAGTAAAGATACGACCCCGAAATGGTGCCAGCCACTAAAATTCCTTTAGTGTGCCGGCGAGGTGTGTAGAAAAAAGAGGTTTGATATTTATGTGCTGCGGGAAAGAGCAAGAATGCTGCTAAGCGGGGATGGGACATTGATGAGTTAAGCTTATGCTGCAAAACCCCTGTGAGGTCATTGCGAGAGATCGGCGGGAGTCCTTTTCCTTTAATTTTATCTCCGGCCAGGGCTTTATTGTCGCGGCTGCTTCTCGCGAAGACAGCTTAGGGGTTTGCGGCAGAACAAGTCAAGAACGTCCGTGTTTAAGCTGGAGTAACTCTAAGGCTTTTATATTGTTCGTGAGTTAAGTTTCGATATGCATTCCGTGCGCCGCCATAATTGGCAAAACTATCCACTTTGCAGATATCGCTAAGTGATATTGGATGTTCATAAACAATTAGTTTTCCCGGAGCAAAGATATTGCTCCAGGTAAAATCTTTTTCCCGGTTTGTTTTTTTAACTTTCGCAATTTCAGCTTCCACGGTTATGGCCTTCTTTTCTGTATCATAAAGCAATAATTTTCTGCCGGTTCCAACAAGCTGCTTAAGCTCTTTAGGTGTATTCCAGTACTTCCATTGTCCATTGTTCATTTCATCAAGATACTTATCCTTATCAACGCCGGTTTTGTCATTAAAGGCAATTTTTTGAATAATTCCAACAATATCTTGTTTAAATATTTCATTCCCAATTAAATCCAAATATTGCTGAACAATTGCGGCAAAAACAGATTTATTAGATGTTTGAATATATTTCTCTAAATAGTTATAAACATGTTTCCATTCCAAGTGTTGTATCCTGGTTTTGTCGATTTTGACGAAGTCCTGAATATAATTACTATTCGCATCATCCGGGGTCAAAAGAATCAACGACTGTATTTTATGTGTGTCACTCTTGAAAGTTTTAAGATGCTTTTTAATTTGTTCCGCGCGTAATGTTGCCGACTCAATTTTTGTCTCAAATTGAAAATAGCACCGATTTCCAGCTAGTGTAGCATCAGCAGTGCTTTTCTGTTCGTTCTGCAAAACCTGAAAAACATTAAAGGTGTCATTAATAGGCTTTGAAAAGATTTTTGAAACAAAATCCGAAACAAAATCCGAATTTTCCCTGTTTCCAAGTTTGAGAATTGAAATTAATCCATTGGTAAAATTATTTTCTTTCTGCGCGTAACTTGTAAAGATATTGACTTCGTTCTTTTGCTTGCGCATTTTCGTGCCTCCTTTTGTTGTTCGGATTCAGTTGCTAACTGTTCCGGTTTTTTCAATTGTCGGCACGGGGTGTTGATTCCTTTAATTGACTCCTGACTTCCTTCCGGCTTCGCTAAAACTACGCTGTGGCAAGCCGGTTGCCCGCTAAAGGTGCGCGAAAATGACATGACTCCAGTAATAAGAAAAATGGTTTTCCGCGCCAGGAACCAGCTACGGACGGGGAAGCAAATGGATATCTCCGTTGGCTTGAACGTATACCTGATCACCATCAGACAAGCGTGAACAGCAAGCAGCCACCTGCAGAATTGGAACACCTTTTTCTCTGGCAACTAAGGCGGCATGGGAAAGATACCCGCCGCGTTCGGTCAGAATGCCGGCCACAGTACCATACAAACTTACCAATTGAGGTTTTAAGAATTTGGTTACCACAATTTTGTTGTGGTAATATTCCGGTGAAAGGGGAAGCGTATCCTCAATCACAGCTATTTCTCCGGAAAAATCCCGGGGCACGGAAAGCGCTTGACCATAAAAATCCGGGGCTTTTTGCCGCCAGGCTGAGGTCCGTAACCGGGCAGCAGGAAATAGTTCGCAGGCGTTGAGAAATTCAATATCCGTGCGTTTTAAGGGATCAGGCAAGTCCAAAGCCTGAAAAGTCTGTTGGATTTTTTTGTTTTTACTTACCTGAGCCTTAAGGTCCGGCCATGATTCGTGTGCTGCCACACGGGAAAGGTCAGCCAAGGTCAGATAAAAAATATTTTCCGGCAAAGTAAGTTTTAGAGCTTTACCGAGCGCTAAAAACCAGGGCCGGCGTTGCCGGAGCCACTGAATGGCGAGATCCTTGATCTCTTCCTTGGCCTGTAATAATTGCAGAGCAGAACCGGAGGCTGGTTCCGCTGAGGAGGTAACTTGAAAGTGTTGGTACTGTTTGGCTAAATCCAAAGCCTGCTGGGGATTTTCCCGGAAGCTGGGAAACAAGAGATCATAATCTTGGGTACTACGATAGCCCCAGGCCGAAAGAAAAGTATCCATAGCATTATCCGCTGAGAGCTGTTGCAAAGCTTTCGCCAAGGCGCCGGCTTGGGTTGGAACTGCCAGGTGTTTGGTTAGTGCCGACGGAAGCAGTGAACACAGCAAAGAAGCATGGAAGGCTGGGGGATAAATTTGCGTGATAAAAATTCGGATCTGTGCCTGGCAAGCCGCGGCCAGGGATTTGGTGTTTGTTGGTTGTGTATCCGGCAAAGCGTATTCAGTTATTTTGTTCTGCAGCGCGCGCAACCGGGCCAGCAAGGGCGCGGGATCTCTTTTTAAGCGCGCAGCAACCTGCTTGGCAGACTGCCAATAACGGAAACGCGAGAGCAAATGACGAAATCCCAGACGCTCAATATACAAACGATTAAAGCCGGGAACCACGTCCAGACCATGGGCGCCTGTGTGAGTGATATGCAATTGATCAAGCGCGATTCCCAGACTGCCTTGTGTGCTATAGAGTTCTTGTAACAAGGAGAAGGTAAAAGGGCTGGGATTGTTCACTACTTCATATACGGGACTGAGATCCCATAGTGGTTTATCCGGTGTGTTTAAAAGAGAAGCAAGCTGTGAACCAAGAAAACGTTCCTGTTCCAGGTGGATTTCCGGAGAGAATAAGAATTTAGTAATAGGACGTGCTTGGACTATATAGAGCTGATGCTCGCGTTGGCAGTACACCCATTCAATATCCTGCGGCGCGGACAAGAAATTTTCCATTAGCATGCCGCTAAAAAAAACGGTTTGCAATTCAGGCAGATAGGCGTCGGGCTGTGGTGCCTGCGCGCCGGACCAGCGGGAAAAGAAAATTTCCTTGGGCTGCTTGCGGCCGGAGACCAATGATTCAGCCGCGCCGGACACGTATTCAATATGACTTAAGACTCCGCTCTTGGGAGATTGGGTGAAGAGCACTCCGCTTATTTCGGCAGTAATCATTTTTTGAATAATCACACCGCTGGAAGCGTCCACAGGCACTTGTTGTTTTTGATATGATGTCAGTACCTGATCGACGGCGTGAGGTAGTTCGGTTAAAGTAACATTTAGGATTGAGGAAAACCGGCCGGCCTGACTCTCGGTCCGGCTGTCTTCCGTGGCGGCGCAGGAGCGGACCGCATAGGTCTGTGTTGCGGCTTGGGAAAAATACAATTCCGCGGCGTGGCGGATGTGTGCCGCGTATTCCTCAGAAGTGGCTGGGGGAATTTGCTTGGGAAAGAGCACAAATCCCGGAGGCACAGAAAAGAGCGGATGATCAAAGGCGAACAATTTGGCCAGCACAGCTGCTTTGCCGGGCAGGACCGAAACGGAATTGGGCGCCAAGGGAACGAGATAGTTTGGCAAAAACACTTTCGGTTTAAACGCGGAGCTGATTTTCAAATTAAACAGTTCCGCGATCCGGCGCTTTGCCGTGCGGGTAACCGCCCGGGCTGTGAGCAGGCGAAGAACTAAAAAGGTGAAGGCAAAGAGCGCGTAGGCAACAGGTACCAAGGCATTGAGCAAAAGCAAGAAGCCAATACTAAGCACTATGGCAAAAACTAATTTCCAGAACGGACCGGGCTGCCGGAGTAGTTTCAGAGGTCTGGGGAGCAACGGCAAAAGCGATACCAGGACCAAGAGCACATTAAACCAGGGCTGCGGTTGATCCAGTCCGGACAGAAAAAAACCTTGGTTGCTAAGCAGCGGGTTGTCGGGAAAAACCAGGATTTTAAAGCAGGCCAAAATAGTGATCAGCGACAAAGCTTTTTCGATCATTTCCCAGAACGGATGATATCCGATTTTTCGCAACAACCAAGGTTTGAGCCGGGCACGATAGGGATGTTTTGGCAGGGATTGTTGTATTGCCAGGGTAAGTTCACGGCGCACACTTTGGGCCCAGAGTCCCGGAATCAGTAGGGGAGAAAGCGCGGCAAAAACCAGCAGCGCCAAGAGCATGAGCAGGAGGTCGGAAAAAGGAGTTGTGATTTTAGCCAAGACAACAGCGGCTTGAGTAATCCACACCTGGCTGCGCCGCAGCGGTTGCTTAATTAACAAGGAATTTTTTTCTTTCCAGGTCCAGAGCGTGGAAAATTCCGCGATTTGCAAAGTAGCTCCCAGATAGCGAAAGGAGTGTTTCCGGGTTTGGCTGTCTTGATACAGGCGATAGCAAAAATCCATACCACCCATAAGCCAGTCATGCTTGGTCAGCGCTACCACCAAAAACGGCTTGTCGCGCAACCAGGCAGACAAGCGTTTTGCCTGTTTCTCAAAATCCGGTGCCGCGTAATCAATAGCATAAATATTATTACGCTGCATGCGCGCGCGGATGTGTTTTTGATACTCCGGTTTTTCAAAATATTGGCGCCAGTTCACGGGTCCCAGACGGGAAAGGCAATAGGTGTAGAGATACTCAAGCTGGATTTCCCGGCTGCGATGGATACCGTTGTAGGGGGCCACAATCGGAAACGTTTGATCGGAAATATATTTACCGATATCACGCGCAAAGAACACGGTGGTCATATTGGGAAAACGCACGTGCGGCTCATCATGAAAATAGACATCCGGCCGTACCGGCCAATAGGATCTTTTTTGGGGACTGGTATAAATGGCCGGAACCAGACGGTTGTCAGGCAGCTGTTTGAATTTAAAATTGGTAATACCAACCACAGGTTTTATATAATACACCCGGCGGAAGGAAGCCAGTAGGGTCAGCAGGGATTTGTGTTTTTCCAAAGGCTGCGCGCGGTAAAACAATTGAATCGGTATCCAATACAGATCCAGCTGATTTCTTTTTTTTAAGGGGATTTTTTGCAGATGCGCTTCCAGATTAGCCAAATCCACCCGCTCAAACAGCCGCCGGTTCTGCGGTGAACCGACACCGGGAATACCGGAGGCATATACGGGAAGACTGCAGGAGATCAGCAACAAAGGCCGATACTCAGGATCAGCCATAATTTTGGTGTGCAGATCCGTCAGGGTGGCCTGAGGGTAATGCTGTATAAATTTGCAATACCACACGCGGCTTTCGTGAATGTTGATATCACTCCGCATATATGCTTCCAAATTGTTCAAATAATTTTCTCTGGATTTTCCACTCCAATTGACAAGTAACAGCGAGAGCGTAATGAGCCAAAGAAGAGCAAACAGACTGCTGGTGACAATTAGAAAGCGGATGGGATTTTTACGTTTGTTAAGCATACGAAGAAAGGCAATGCCGGCCAAGGCAAAGCCTGCGGACGCGAGCCCGATGAAAAGCAGGGAAAATTCAAAGAAACCAAAAATCATAAAGGGAGCGGGTAAAGCGTGGGCAGAGCAGGGCAGAAAAAGCAGTATTCCGGCCGACAAGAATTCAAGCGTGCGTCTTTTTATACGCACGATTTCGGCCGGAACACCTCTGTTTACAGCATGAATTCGCATACCAGTTCCTTTGCCTTAATATAAATGATGTTGGCAGTTTCCGGACAACCAACACAAATCGGTTTGCACATAATTTTAACACTATTTTTTTCGTATGAAATAAAATAATGTTATTTCAAGTTGTACCGTAACTTTAAAGAGGAGGAGAGATAATGGCACTACTTAGCGAAGACATTAAAAAACAGATCAAAACACAGCTGGCAGACAATCCCAAGCCGATTACTCTGCATGTATTTACACAAGAATTGGAATGCCGGGATTGTCGTGAAAACCGGGTCTTAGCCAAAGAAGTAGCGCAGTGCGCGCCGGATAAAGTAAAAGTGGAAGTGCACGATTTTGTGACCGCTAAAGAGGCGGTGGCTAAGTTCAAAATAGAGCAAATTCCCGCCCTGGCTGTGATAGGTGAAAAGGATTACGGAATTCGTTTCTACGGTATTACGTCTGGTTATGAGTTTGCATCTTTATTAAATGCCATAAAAAGTGTGTCAAAAGGCCGTACAGAGTTCTCTAAAATCTCCTTAGCCAAATTGGGCGCTATTACCAATCCTTTGCACATTAAAGTTTTTGTAACTTTAACCTGCCCTGATTGTCCCGGCGCTGTGCGCCTGGCGCATCAGTTGGCAATCGCCAGTCCGTTGATTCAGGCGGATATGATTGAAGTTTCTCAATTTCCACACTTGGCAATTCGTGAGCAGGTAACGGGAGTTCCTAAAACCGTGCTTGCGGGGGTGGGTAGTTTTGCCGGAGCCCTGCCGGAGACGAAATTCGTAGAAAAAATTGTCAACCTGGTTACTGGTGGAGCTATCTAAACCAGGATTTCCCGCAGATTAGCGCACAAAAGATGAAGGAGAGCCGTTCAGAACCGGTATGCAGGCACAGGTTCCAAACCACCTTATGCTGCTGCAGGCAAAAGATGTGGTAGTGAGCGATAAGGAAAAGTCTCAATAAAATGAGGCAGGTGAAAATAGGGTAGCTGTTGCTGTGATATTTTTCATATTATAATGCGCGGGCTTGAGGAGTAATTGCTCTGAGTAATTAAGGGGATATAAGGGGAAGCTGAAATCCTTTTGCCTCAACCGATTTAGTGTCAGAGAGTGAACAGATACATAAAAATATATTTTATGTTCCTCGCGCAATATGATAAAGTACAAATATAAAATACAGAGTTGAACTCAAGTCTCGCGCGATAAAGGACTTAAGGAAACTAGATAAAAAAACAGCGAAAATAATTTTCGCTAAAATTGAATTACTGTCAAATGATTTACGAGGTAACGTAAAAAAAATTAACAAATTTCACACCAGAATATCGTCTTCGGGTTGGCGATTGTCGGATTTTATTTGAAACCGAATATGATAGAGTTATAATTTACAGAGTCCGGCATAGAAAAGAAGCTTATGAGTAAGGAGTTATTGTTATGACCATCCATCCGCAAATTTTAAAGAAAAATGGTAAAAACGAGTTCGCTATTTTGCCGTACAAAGAATTCATTAGAATTCAAGAGGTGCTGAATGACTACGAAGATTTAAAAGCGTTACGTTCGGCAAAGGTAAAGGAAAAAAACGTTAAAACCATTTCTTTAAAAGAAGCCAAGAAACGTCTTGATCTTTCTTAGTTTCTACACTCATTCGGCGGATTGTGAATGATAGTGTGATAGGGAACTTGTTTGATTTAAGAACTTTAGCTTTGAAAACCGTAAGTTCATAAGTCAAATACATCCCGTATACCCCGTTCGATTTTTAGTCATTGACTCCCTATTACAGCTTTTGTTATATTTTCCTTGGAAAGCAATTACTTATCAGCCAAAAAAATCATAAATAAAAAGATCTAAAATTGAAGAACAAATAAATGATGAATACATCCAGCTTTATTTTAATTACTCTACCCACATTGATTTGGAGCTCCACCTGGTTTGTTATAAAATTCCAGGTGGGTGTGGTTGATCCGATGGTATCGGTTTTTTACCGCTATGCCCTGGCCGGGTTTTTGATGCTCAGCTTTTGCCTGGTGACCAGAAGAAAATTGCGATACAGTATCAAACTTCATGCTTTGTTTTTGTTGGAAGGATTATGTCTGTTTGGGCTTAATTATTGGCTGGTGTATATAGCGGAACTGCATCTGACCAGCGGGCTGATCGCGGTGATATTTTCTCTCATTGTGTTTTTTAATATAATTTTTGGTAAGCTATTGTTAAAAACCAGAATACGAATACCGGTGCTATTAGCGGGATTGCTGGGCATGAGCGGTATTGGGCTTATTTTTAAACGGGAAATAGGAGCCTTTAGTTTCAGTGATCAATCCTTTATGGCTATCATTTTATGCTTTGTTTCTTTGCTGCTGGCTTCGCTAGGTAATATCATGGCGGTTAAAATTAGCAAACATGATGTTAAGGTGATAGAAGCCAATACTTTTGGGATGCTATATGGCGCGTTGAGTATGTTCCTGCTAACATTGATAACTGGAAAAGCATTTGAGTTTGAAATGAGCCTGAGTTATATCTCATCATTATTTTATTTGGTTGTATTCGGCTCTATTGTAGCTTTTGCGTGTTATATCAAAACCGTTATCAGGATTGGTCCGGATCGCGCGGCCTATGCCTTAATTATGATTCCCATCATCTCAATGCTTATTTCATCAATATTTGAAAGCTATACTTGGGACAATAGTTCATTGCTAGGCATATGTTTGATTGTTTTGGGCAATATCTTGATGCTAAGAACCAAATAGAATGGAAAAAGAAATGAGTACCTCTTAAAATGAACATGTCAAATCAGCGGTTTGATTTTGACGGTGAAAAATATATGTCAAGGCATGTTTTGGTTGTGTAACCCATAGCCGGCCTGGTAAAATACCTGTGGAAATAAAGCTGCGAAAACAAGATGGACAATTCCAGTATCAGCGACACCTATATGCCAAAAAAACAACAAATCCAAGGAGGAGTAAAAAATGCCAAAACTTAAAGGAACCAAAACCGAAAAAAACTTATTGACCTCTTTTGCCGGAGAGTCTCAAGCCAGAAACCGTTACACCTATTTTGCGGCCAAGGCCGGGAAAGAGGGCTATGTTCAGATTTCCGCAATTTTTGAAAAAACCGCCAACCAGGAAAAGGAACACGCCAAACGCTTCTTCAAGTTCCTGGAAGGCGGCGAGGTGGAAATTATCGGAGCGTTTCCAGCCGGCGTGATCGGGGATACTGTGGACAATTTAGAGGCTGCCGCAGCCGGTGAGCGTTACGAGAACACTAAAATGTACCCTGAGTTTGCCCAAATTGCCCGGGCTGAGGGTTTTGAGGACATAGCCAAGGTATTTGAGGCCGTATCTGTGGCAGAGAAAAATCACGAGAATCAGTACAGTGCTTTAGCAGCGAATATCAAAAAAAACCAAGTGTTTAAAAAATCGACAAAAGTAAGCTGGGTTTGCCGCAACTGCGGTTATGTGCATGAAGGCGAGGAAGCCCCGCAAAGCTGTCCGGCCTGTGCTCATCCGCAGGCACATTTTGAGTTAAAAGTGCAAAATTATTGATATACAACTATAAAAAAGGAGATAATTATGGGAACCAAAATTTTGGAAATATACAGATGTGAGGAGTGCGGCGGGATCGTGGAAGTACTGCACGCTGGAGTTTTGCCCTCATGCTGTGGACAGCCAATGAAAAAAGTGAAAGCAGGTATCACGGACGCGGCTCAGGAAAAGCATGTCCCGGTTATTGAAAAACAGGGCGACGTGGTTACCATAACCGTGGGTAGCGTTGAACACCCCATGGAGGAAAAACATTATATTGAATGGATTGAATTAATTGCCAATAAGAAGAGTTACCTTCAGTTTTTGAAACCTGGTGAACCGCCGAAGGCGGTTTTTCAGGTCAAGGCTGAAAAGCTCACTGTCAGGGAGCATTGCAATTTACATGGCTTGTGGGAAGCAAGAGCCTAGAAACAGAGAGGCAATAAAACATGGAGAGACGTCCCGTGGATACCACAACCGGAAAAATGCTTCGGTTATCCAAGAATGCCATTCGGGTATTGGAAAGACGGTATCTCAGTAGAGATGCGCGGAATAATCTTTCAGAAACTCCGGAAATGATGTTTCGCCGGGTAGCTGAAAATATTGCCGCGCAAGATAAACTGTACTCCCCGGAGAGTGATACCACGTTAGTGGCGGAAGAATTTTACCGGTTGATGATTAATTTGGAGTTCATACCAAATTCACCAACCCTTATGAACGCGGGTAAGGATATGCAGCAATTGTCCGCCTGTTTTGTGTTGCCGGTGGAAGATTCCATGGAATCCATTTTTGAGAGTGTTAAAAACGCGGCCTTGATTCACAAGAGTGGCGGGGGTACGGGTTTTAGTTTTTCCAGAATACGTCCTAAAAATGATATTGTGCGAACCACCAACGGTTGCGCCAGCGGACCGGTCTCATTTATGAAAGTGTTTAACGCAGCGACGGAAGCGGTCAAACAGGGCGGGACCCGTCGGGGCGCCAACATGGCTGTCTTGCGGGTGGACCATCCGGATATTATGGATTTTATTCATTGCAAACAGGACACCAGGGAATTAACCAATTTCAATATTAGTGTGGCCTTGACCGATGCGTTCATGCAGGCGGTAGAAGCAGAGACCGAGTATGATTTAATTCATCCCCGCACACAGCAAAAAACCGGAACCTTGTCAGCCGGGTTGGTTTTTGCGCAAATTGTGAAAAACGCCTGGGAAACCGGGGAGCCGGGAATTGTATTTATTGATCAAATCAACAAATATAATCCCACTCCTCAATTAGGCGGGATCGAGAGCACAAATCCGTGTTTTACAGGATCCATGCGGTTGGCAACGGACCAGGGACTGAGCACCTTTGAAGAATTATATATTGAACAACTAAAAATAAAGGTTGCGACAGACAATCGGGTAGCCGGCTATGATAAAAAGATATTTGAAGGTCAAATGTTGGTTAGAACCCGCCCGGTGACTGGTATAACTTTTCGTCCGGCAGTCCCGGTTTTTAAAACCAGAGCCAATTGGCCGGTATTCCGGTTGGAAACCAAGGATGGTTATGAGGTGACGACCACGGCGGATCATAAGTTCATAACACCTCGCGGTCGTATGAAATTGAAGGAGCTTAAACCCGGGGACGAAATTTTAATGCAGTCTGGCAGAGGAGCATGGGGGAAGGACAACCTCTTGCCGCCATTTTTTCCTGACAACAAATTGAAAGCCAGATTACAACGCGGGGAGTGCAAGCGGCCCGAAACGTGGTCGCGTGATTTAGGGCAATTATTAGGCTGGATTATTGGCGATGGTTGGGTGAGCCGGGAAATTCCGTCAGGGCGCAATATTCCAAATTATACTGTGGGATTAATGTTTGGAAACGAAGAAAAGAAGGAGTTGGCGCCTGCGTTTCGCTCATTAATAAAAAGCTGGTTGGGATTAAACGGTACTTCCGTGGAACGTAACGGCACATACACTTTGTACTACAAATCCGTGCTCTATTATTTTTTAAATTCCTTAGGAATTACACTATGCTCCGGCTTGGAAAAAGAAGTGCCAAAATCCCTTTGGACTGCGCCGAGAGAAGCAGTTTTGGGATTTTTACAAGCGCTTTTTACAGCCGACGGTACAGTCAACGCAAGTCTCAGTAAAGGATGCTGCTCAATACGTTTGGCCAATAGTTCGAAAAAATTATTGCAGCAAATCCAAATTATGCTTTTAAATGAAGGCCTGGCGGCAAAGTTGAAACTGCGGCGAAAACCGGGCGTCAAATTCATGCCGGATTCCAAGAGACAACCGAAATTGTATCACTATGCCGCCCAATACGAATTGATCATAGATGGCGCCAATCGGGATAAATTTATCGAAAATATAGGCTTCATGCTTCCTGCCAAACAGAAGAAGGCCGAAGAGTGGATTGCCTCTAAAAAGCGTAATTCCAATAAAGAGTATTTTGTTGACCAGGTTAAAGAGATAGTTCCTGCCGGCAGAGAGGATGTTTATTGTACCACAGAGCCTGAAACCCATTCTGTTGTAAGTAATGGTTTTGTTACGGCACAGTGCGGAGAACAGCCGTTGTTGCCGTATGAGGCATGCAATTTGGGTTCCATCAATTTTTCCGTATTGGTGACCGACAAAGACGGAGCAAAAGTAATTGACTATGCCCGCCTGCGTCGCATTGTTAAAAGTGCGGTTCATTTCCTGGACAATGTGATTGATGCCTCAAAGTTTCCTTTACCCCAGATCGAAGCCGTGGTGAAGAAAAACCGGAAAATCGGTCTGGGTGTGATGGGTTTTGCCGACTTGTTGCTGAAATTAGGAATTCCCTATAATTCTGAGCGAGCGTTGGCCACGGCCGAAAGCATCATGCAGTGCATTGCTGAGGAAAGCAGACAGGCGTCGCGGGAATTGGCTGTGGACCGCGGACCATTTCCGGAATTTGCCCGGAGTCGTTGGGCCAAACAAAAACTACCGCCGCAGCGCAACGCGACCACAACCACCATCGCGCCAACCGGGACAATCAGTATTATTGCCAATACCAGTTCCGGCATTGAACCCTTGTTCGCGGTCTCGTATGTTCGTAATGTGATGGACAATGATCAATTGGTGGAAGTAAATCCGATCTTTGAGGAAAAAGCGATTTTGCATGATTTTGCCTCAGAGGAGCTGATGCAGGAGATTGCCAAAAAAGGAAGCGTGCAAGGGATGGAGGCAGTGCCGCCGGAAATGCGTAAAATCTTTGTGACTGCGCATGATATGGAACCTTTATGGCATATCCGGATGCAGGCGGTATTTCAAAAACATACGGATAACGCAGTTTCCAAGACGGTTAATTTTGCTCAGTCGGCTACTGAAGCAGATGTAAAAGAAGTGTTTCTGGAAGCTTATCGCGCTCAATGCAAGGGTGTTACCATTTACCGGGATGGTAGTCGTGAGGGTCAGGTGTTGTCCACGTCCGCAGGAGCAGGCGTCGCAGCAGGGCCGGGACACAAACTGGAACCCCGGGACCGGCCGGAAGTGGTTTCCGGGATTACGGAAAAAATAAAAACCGGGTGCGGTAATTATTATATAACTATGAATCATGATGAAAAAGGCTTGTTTGAAGTATTTACACAGATGGGGAAATCAGGAGGATGCGCGGCAGCCCAATCCGAGGCCATTGCCCGTCTGATTTCGTTGGCCTTGCGTGCGGATGTGAATCCGGAAGCGATTATTAAAAACCTGCGCGGTTTGCGCTGTTCCAGTCCGGCCTGGAGTGCGGGAGGCATGGTGCTCTCTTGTCCGGATGCGGTGGGACTGGCCATGGAAAATATTATCAAATGGCAGAGCAATGCTAAAACCCCTGGCCGGAAGAAGATGTCAGCGGGCTTGAATGCTCTGGATCATCTGATTGGCGCATGTCCGGAGTGCGGTGGAACCGTGGAGCATGAGAGCGGTTGTGTGGTATGCCGCGTGTGCGGCTTTTCCAAGTGCGCCTAAGAGACTGAGCAATTAGTTGCTCAGTCTCCAGAGCATTTGAGATTCAATAGTAGAAATTAGATAAAATATCTCAAATGCGGTCTACTTTCCACTGTTCAACTGTTCAGAAATTTTAAAAAGCAACTAAATGCTCACACTCCTAGAGGGAGGCGATTTATCCGCCTTCGCAGAAGACCCCGGTTTTGGCCGCAAAAGTCCTGCACAAGCAAATTCGCATCTGAAAACCTACCAAACATTTCCAGCCTGACATTTCCATGATAACTCCCTTAAATTTTTACTTTTCCATGAAACATGGTTTTTAATTGCATGGTATGAATAGATCAAGCAAGGCGTCTAATCCAACGCAATTAATAAAATAAAGGAGGGAATTTACAAATGAATAAAAATATTTTATGGATTTTAATGGTTTTATTTTTTCAAGGGTTGTCAGGGGTAGTTCCAACTCCCGGGCTGGCCCGGGAGTGGCCGAATAATTACAATTTGCGGGTAATGACTTTAGGCGGCGCATTTTTAGCTTTGGAAGACCAGACCACAGACTTATCGCTCTTTAATATGGAAAACCCCGCTGGTCTGGCTTTTACGCCCAAAGAGAACTGGATAAATTTTGGAATATATTATGATAATTCTGTTTCTTCAATAACTACGCGCGATTACTATACTGAATATTATTCTTGGCCGCCTGGTTCCTACAGCTACATAAGCACTATACTTGAACAAAAAGACGATTTCAAAACTCTTGCACTATATCCGGCAGAAGGTGAATTCAGCGGTTTTAATTATTGGGTAAGCGATAATTGGGCGATAAATATAAATCTCATGCCTGTGCAGGTCCAATCAAAATATAGGGAAAAGTATTTTGAATATATTTATAATTATTCGCCAGAAAAGCCATATAATTCATCTAACAGTTACGATTTTTCCTTCAACGGTTCCTCGTTTGGCGTGTATAGCGATTTGAAGACAGCAATCCGGTTAGGGGATGTTTTTTCCTTAGGCGGAGAACTTGCGTATATTTTTACTAATAGTACTGATATGGATACATATACTGAATGCGAAGCCAATATGAGTCTGCTTCATTGGCAAATTGGATCAGGCCTCAAAATTGGCAAGGACATAGCTTTACAGTTAGGCGTAACCGCGGGCAATGATGATGAAGTGGATGATTTCAGAACTGAATATACTTTTCCGGATGACATCATCTTTATCGCGGGCAATGATGATGAAGTGGATGATTTTACAAGCGAACACACTTTTTCGGAGTTCAAAACTACTTATACATATACACCTGCTACGATTTTACTTGCCGCGCAGAGTGTTTTTAATATCAAAGACTTTTTCCAGATTGGAACACAGGCATATTGGAAATCCCGGGAAATTACAAAACAAGTAAAAGAGTACGAAGGTAAATACTCACAAATGGATGGATGGGGTGTAATGCCAATGATCAAAGGCATGATCCCTTTAGGTTATGATTGCAATTTGCTGCTCGGGGCCCACTATATTTTTAGTAAGGCTGAGACTGACTATGAAATGTCAAACAGTAAAAACGAAACCCAAAACAGAGAATTCGGCAGTGGTCTGGGATTTCAGTTTTTTAAGAAAAAAATACAGCTTGCGTTTCAATATAATAGAAAATCAATTATGACTAATATCGTAACTAATATTTTTCTGGAAGACGTGAATGATGTTTTTGGAGTCGGAATTGAAGGCTGGGTTACACCTTATGTTGCTTTGCGGTCTGCTTATACCCATGATAAAAGTTATTTCGATAATTCAACCAGGTGGATTAATTCATCAACTATTAGTGCTGGAATGGCTATAAAAATAGCTGAGCATTATAATTTAGATATTATGGGACGTTATACACCCAAAACCACGGGCCAGAATATGGAGATGGGACCCAATTGGGGGATTTATACGAACATTCACATTCCGCTCACAATTAAATCTGAAATCAAGCCTGAAACTAAACTTACTCCCAAATATAAATCACCAAACTCCAATAAAGTAACAAAATTAGCTTTGCCCCAGCCAGAGGAATATCGCGTAGGGATTTTTGATTTTATCAAAAACACGCCCAAGTTGAGTCTTTTTAATACTCTGAAAGAAATCGCCGATTTGCATAACAAATATGCTGATTTGCAAATAATCATAACCGCTTTATACCAGCCTAATTGGAAAAAGTATCAGCAGGAAAGACTGGATAATATTCTTACTTATTTTGCAGAACAGGGCCTTAAGAACATTGAAATTAAATGGGTTGAGACGAATGATTTGCAGGATACTACGCGATTTTTCATTAAGGTGGAATAATGAAAAATGTCATTGCTGTACTATTATTTCTCCTTTTATCCGGCAGCTGCGGAATGGCCGCGGAACTTGATCCCAAACGGCAGGAAGCCCTGGGTTGGTATCAGGAAGCTAATTTTCAGGAATATGGAGCTGGGGATTTAGAAAAAGCTATTGGAATTTATGAAATGATCTTTACGCATTATTCTCAATATGAGGATATATGCGCCGTAACTCTTATTAGTATTGCGCGGTGTTATGAAAATCTTGACCGTTTGGTTGAAGCAGTTCTTTATTACCGCTTAGTTATTACTTGGTATCCGAAAAATACTCAGAAAGTCAGGGAAGCACAACTTGCCTTGAAACATTTAAAAAGGGAAAAGTAAAACATGAAATTGCCGCTTTATATTCTGATTATACTTCTTTTACTTATCCCTTCTATATTTCTAGTCGGACTGGGCCGGCAATATATGCAAAAAGAGGACCGCGAATTTCTCAGCAAAATTGAGCAAGCACAAAAACAAAGCAGCAGGCAAACCAAGGAAGCGCTGCTGAGCGAGATTGACAATTTTTTAGCTGCTAATTTACGGTTTTTAGAGAACATGAATTGGGAACAAAACCCCTCCAAACAATTGAATATCTTCTTTAAAGCCCATAAGAATATTATGGAGGTTTTTGCGGTGAAAGACAGGAGCTTGTTGGTTGATCCTACGGGCGCGATTTCGCTTTTTTGGCAAGCCGAGCCTTTTGAGCCGGACAAATTTGCTCAAGAAATCTCCACTATACGCGCAGCCGAACGCCAAGAAATTATTGAAAAAAATTACGCTGCCGCGATTGCGGAATACCAAAAAATATTTATAAACATACTGGAACCGGTATTGCGGGCGAGATTATTGAACTGCATTGCCCGTTCCTATTTAAAAGCCGGGAATTATCAAAAAGCAGTGGATCATTATCAGCTCATTTTGCTGCAATATCATCAGCATCCTAATTGGGACGGCATCCCCATAGCCATTGCGGCCTACCGCCAGATGCATTTCATATATGAAAGTTCGAATAATTTTTTGGCTTTAAAGAAAAATCTGCTGGCGCTTTATCAGGATATTGTGTCGGAAAAAATTACGCTTAAACCGAGTTTTTACAAAAAACAATTGCAATGGCTGCATCAAATGGCAAAACAGTATGATTTAAATACAGCAACTGCCTATAAAAAGATAAGCTCCCGGGAAGTAACTAAAGCGCGGCTGGAAAGAAAACGAAAATATTTCCAGAGACATTATCTGAAAAAATTAAACCAGCTTATTCAACCTCAGCTTTTATACTTTACTTCTGAAAAGGCGCATCAGCTTACGGTTATTACCCGTTATAATGGCACAAAATTTTTAATTTGCCGGCTTGACTTCAAAGCCTGGTTGGATCAGAGCTTTGGTCCGCTTTTGGAAAAAATAGCGCCTAAGGAAAATATTTATTTGGCAATAAAAGATCAATATGGAAAATCTGTTCCCTGGTCTTTCCCGGCCAAAAAATATCCAACAGACCGGTCCGGCAATCATTGGAAAACAGAATTAAACTGGCAGTATAAAGGACTAGCCTTTGATTTTCAGATGGAACCGGGAAATTTGCCGGCTATCCGCAGCCAACAGGAAAAAAGACACCGCTTTTATAGGGTGATATTTCTGATATTTGTCGGTTATGTTCTGCTTGCGATTATATTTTCTGTTAAAATATTACTGAGGGAATTTGAGCTGCTCCGCCTGAAATCGGAATTTGTAGAGCATATTTCCCATGAGCTTAAAACTCCGCTTACGTCCCTTCGAATGTATTCTGAAATTCTGGAGGATGAGGATAATCTTGATCCGAATAAGCGCAGGGAATTTGTCGGGATATTAAGAAAAGAAACCGAACGCTTAAGTGATTTAATAAAAAAGGTGCTGGATTTCACGAAAAACCGGAAAAGAAAATTTATATTTTCCTTAACTCCTTTGGATTTAAATAAACATGTAACGGAAGCGATAGCGGTTTTTCAAAGGCAAAAAAATAACTACGATTTTAAAATTCAGTATATTGCTCCTGAGGAAAAAATATGGGTTAAGGCGGATCAATATACCCTCCAGCAAGTATGGGCCAATCTGCTGGAAAACGCGGTAAAATATTCTCAAACTAAAAAAGAGCTCCACATTCATTTGCTGGATTTTAAAAAATATGCTGCGGTGGAAATAATTGATTTCGGCATCGGGATGTCTAAAATTGAGATTAAAAAAGTTTTTGAAAAATATTACCGTATTCGTGATGAGCGGTTATATTCCCGGGAAGGGGTTGGACTGGGATTGGCGATTGTTAAAAAAATATTAAAAGACCATAAAGCCCGGATTGATATTAAGAGCGAGCAGAAAAAAGGAACGAGAGTTAAAATTACTTTTAAAAAGTGCAGATTCAAAAACGGAGGCCGTGATGTCTAAAATTATTGTGGTGGAGGATGATCTCTCCATTTCAACCGGCGTAGAATATGCTTTGGAAAAGGAAGGCTATGAAGTAGTTGTTTATCCGGACGGCCGGCAAGGCGATAAAGGCATACGATATCATATGCAAAAATCGGAGCCCGGTCCGGATCTGATTATTCTGGATATTATGCTTCCCTATAAAAACGGTTATGAAATATGCAGCCAATTAAGAGCGGATAAAATTTATATACCTATAATTATGCTTACTGCCAAATCCCAGGAAGCTGACAAAATTAAGGGGCTTAAATCAGGCGCTGATGATTATGTAAGCAAACCATTCAGTTTAAAAGAGCTGCTGGCCCGGGTCCAAGCTATCTTACGGCGGTCACTGCCGGACCGGCAATCAAACGAACCGGTTAAAGTCAGATTAAACCCGAGTTGCGTTATTGATTTTGCAAAACACGAAATCCTGCGAGATAATAAAAAAATAGCACTATCCGAAAAGGAGAAAAAACTGCTGGAATACTTTTTTAAAAACCCGGGAAAAGTTATAGCCCGGGAAGAAATATTAGAGCAGGTATGGAACTATACGGATGAATTGTCTTTTCCCACCACTCGTACAGTTGACAATTATATTGTCAAATTACGCCAATTAATAGAGAAAGATCCTAATCAACCGCAGCAGCTTAAAACCGTTTATCGCGCCGGGTATAAATTTGAAAAAGACGTCAATTTATAATACATATCTGCGGTTCAAACAGTAGTAAAACATCCCGTCATTCCCCGACAGGAAAAGATATATAGGGACGCTTCGCAGCCGGCATGATCGTCACCCCGGTATGCCTAAATCCGGGGCGGAATTCAGAAAAACACTGTAATATAAGCAAAAATATTTCCTAGATACCGCCCCGGATAAATACATGCCCGCAAAGACAGCAAAAGGGGTTTTGCAGCAGAATCATAAATATTCTTGTTTACATTTTCGGCATACTATCCGCGCAAAACCTTTGCTCAAATCCCCACATGCCAGATATTTGTTTACTACCTCTCCAACCTATCGGTCTCAAATAGCCATTGCTTTTTTCATGCTTCTCTTTAATAATAGTTAAGGTAATTGGCAAACATTGCCACAATTTTGTTTTTTCAGGACGGCGTGGTTTATAGACTTGATCTCCCAGGTCTTTGTCGACATGGAAATTAGCTTTTTTTTTGCTGAAAATATAATGTCCTAATAGGATGTGGTGGAAAAAATTCAAGCCGCAGTGAAGATACTGCGCGCAATCAATTAACCGGGGAGGGAATACTATGAATGAAAAAATGGAAAAAGCTTTGAATGAACAGATCAACGCTGAGTTGTATTCCGCTTATTTGTATTTGTCTATGTCCGCGTATTTTGCAGCCCAGGATATGCCGGGATTTGCCAATTGGATGTATGTACAGTATCAAGAGGAAACCACCCATGGAATCAAAATCTATAAATATGTTTTGGAACGCGGCGGCAAAGTTATCTTGACCACAATTCAACAGCCGCCCACAGAATGGAAAGATACGCAGCAGGTTTTTGAGGAAGTGCTTAAACACGAACAGCTGGTTACCTCGCTGATTAATAATTTGGTTGATTTGGCGCTGGCTGAAAAAGACCATGCCAGCAATAACATGCTGCAGTGGTTTGTGGCCGAACAGGTGGAAGAAGAGGCCAATGCCATGACCATTCTCGGCCAAATTAAGATGGTTCAGGCGTCCAAGGAAAGTCTGTATATGCTGGACAAGGAATTGAGCCAACGTGTTTTTGTGGATGCAACCCAAGCTCCAGGCGCATGATTACGGTTGAGGAGTGAGCAGTGAATATATATGAAAGAGCGCTCTATTGTTTTACCTATGGGCTGTATGTAGTTACCGCCCGGGTTGAGGACAAGTATAACGGTCAAATTGTGAATGTGGGTACCCAGATTACGGTGGAGCCCCTGCGTTTGGCAATCTGTTTGAATAAGGAAAATTTAACCTACGAGTATGTTAAAAAGGATCGGACCTTTGGCATGTCCGTTCTGGAACAGGAGACGCCGTTTTCTTTTTTCGGCGCTTGGGGCTTCCAGAGCGGGCGGAAAGAAGATAAGTTCGCCAAGGCTGATTTTCGTGTGGGCCAAAGCAAAGTCCCCTTACTACTCGATCACGCCTTGGCTGTGATTGAGTGCAAAGTGATTAATGAGATGGATGTAGGCACGCACGCCATTTTCGTGGGCGAGGTGGTGTATAGTGAAGTGCTCAAGGAAGGAATCCCGCTGACGTATGAGTATTACCGTACGGTGATTAAAGGTAAGGTACCCAAGACAGCGCCCACCTATCGTGTTGGCGCGTAATTAGGAGGCAAGTCCATGAATATCTTCCAGGCTCAGGAAATATTCAATATTGCCATAAAGATTGAAGAAAACGGGGAACGCTTTTATCGGCAGGCTATGACCATTACTGATAACGATGAGACGAAAAAGATTTTTCAGCATTTGGCCAATGAAGAAATAAACCACAAAAAAATATTTGAAGAATTGCAAAGCAAGCTGAAGGAGTATACTCCGGCAGAAAGTTATCCGGGAGAATACATGGACTATCTCAACGCGTTTGTGGAGAATGTCTTGTTTCCGCAAAACACGGACAGCGTCAACTTTACAGGGACTACCAACACCTTAGCAGCCATCCGTTTTGCCATCCAAAAAGAATTGGATTCCATCTATTATTACAAAGAAATCAAAAATTTCATTCCAGCCACGCAGCAAACCGCTGTGGATAATATTATCGAGGAAGAACGGCGTCATTTTATGCAATTGATGAAATTGAAAAAAACACTCGGCTAAGGAGGAACGAAAATGCAAAAGTATGTATGTGATGTGTGTGGTTATGAATATGACCCGGCTAAAGGTGATCCGGACAATGGTGTAGCTCCCAACACCCCCTTTGAGCAGTTGCCTGAGGACTGGGTATGTCCGGAATGTGGTGTCGGCAAGGATCAATTTTCTCCTCAGGATTAATCCGGAGGAACAAAGCAGGACAAAACGAGAAAGCAGCAGACGCAACACGCGGAAGGGTTTGAGGATAAAAGTTATGGAGACAGAGTTCAGAGGCATTGCAGCATCACCAGGATTGGCAGTCGGCCGGGTTTGTTTTTGGAGTGATCCAAAAGCCATTCCGCGCTATACCATCAAACCGGACCGGGTGAAAGAAGAACTCCGGCGATTGGACGAAACCCTGGAGCAATCCCGGCAACAGATCGAAGATCTGCGCCAACGGGTGGAGAAGGAGTTGGGCCCGGAAGAGGCCGCTATTTTTTCTTCACATAATTTGTTGTTGGATGATCCTTCCTTTTATGCCCAGGTCGAGAAAAAATTAATCAATGAAAACCTTAATTTGGAAGCAGCGGTGGAAGATGCCACGGAAGAGATGACGCAAATTTTTCTAAAGATACCGGATCCGTATTTGCGGGAACGGGCCAATGATTATCGCGATGTAGGCCGCCGGGTTTTGGATAATCTCATCTCATACCAGCGCCAATGCACAGTGGAGGAAGGCGAGCTGGTGGTCATGGTAGCCAGAGAGTTAATGCCCTCAGATACGGTCCATTTTCATCGCCAACAGGTAGGGGCCTTTGTGACCGAATTTGGGGGCGTCTCTTCGCATGCCGCTATTTTGGCCAGATCACTGCGCTTGCCGGCGGTATTAAGTATTCCAGAGGTCTTGAAAAAGATCCGAAGCGGGGAAAGGATTCTGGTGGACGGAACCCAAGGCGTGGTCGTCATTGATCCCACGCCGGAGCAAATATCCCTGGCCAAAGCAGACGAAAAACGACGCGTGGGCACGGCTTTGCAGGAACGGGCAGCCCAAGCCGCACAGACTTTGGATAAAGTGGAGGTGCGTTTTTTAGCCAATCTGACACGCGAAAAGGAAGTGGAAGAGGCAGTTCGTGTAGGAGCTCTGGGTGTAGGTTTGCTTAGAACCGAGTTTCTTTTTATGGATCGCGGAGAGTTTTTAAACGAGGAGGAGCAGTACCTCGCGTATACGCATGTGGTTGAGAAGATGGCACCTCAGCCGGTTACCATTCGCACGTTGGATTTAGGGGAAGACAAGCATTTTGATTTTGATAATCCGGTGGAAGTAAACAGGGAGGCCTGCGTCTTGGGCTGGCGCTCCATCCGGCTGTCCCTCGCGCATGAGAAAATTTTTCTCGCGCAATTAAAAGCGTTGCTACGGACGGCTGTGCATGGTCCGGTTCGTATTTTGCTCCCCATGATCAACGGGGTCGAGGAGCTGCGCTTGGTGAAGCAATTGCTGCGCAAAGCCGAACACGAGCTGAAGGAACAGGGAATTCCGTATCAGGCCAAGGTGCCAATTGGCGCCATGGTGGAAACTCCGGCTTCAGCGGTCGCGCCGGAAGTGTTGCTGACAGAAGCGGATTTTTTATCCATCGGGACCAATGATTTAGTACAGTATGTGATGGTAGCAGATCGGACCTCAGAGCGTATGCAATCCTACTATCGTTCCTGCTCTCCCGTTATCCTCAAATTATTGCAAGGGTTGGCCGCCGCCGCGCGCGCTAAAGAAAAAGATATCAGTATTTGCGGGGAGATGGCCGGCGATCCCATATACCTGCCTTTATTATTGGGGCTGGGTTTACGAAATTTTTCCGTAGCCCCGGTACTGTTGCCGGACCTGGCCAACAATGTAGGGAAGTACGTGCTGCCGGAATGCGTAACACTCGCCAACCAGGCACTCCAAAAAACCACTGCCGCTGAAGTAGAAACGCTGCTTCGCTCCTTTCACCAATAACCTGGTTGCCGGTACTTGTGAGGCTGGAAAATATGGGAAGAAGTGGGACAAGTCATTCATAGTGTTTTGTCCCACAAGACATTGGCCAAGGTGGCAGCCAAACAGAATAATAATACGAATAATGCTTTGACCGAATTACAGCTAGTGTCAACATGACACTTCCGGGGGGTCTGAAATGACACGCTTTCACAAGCAGACCAATATACCTACAGATATATCTACAGAACAGTTTCAAGCCTTGCTGCAGGACTATTTTCCCAGAGTGTACAATTATCTTTACCGTTTTGTCCGCCGGACGGAAACAGCTGAAGATCTGACCCAGGAAAGTTTTCTCAAAGCCTGGCAAGCCAGAAACACTTACAATCCCAAACAGTCGTGGCCAACCTGGCTGTATCGTATTGCCCGGAATACCATGATTGATTCTTTTCGAAAAAAGCGCGAAGTACTTGACAATGCCATTGAAAAACGGGAAATTGTTACAGCGCAAAATCCTGAGAGCGAATTAGCCGCTAAGGAAAAGCAGGCGCAAATGGAAAAAGCATTAGCGAAATTGCCGGAGCTATATGCCACTGTATTATATTTGCACTATCTGGAAGAAATGAAAATACAGGATATCGCTTTTGTGCTCAAACGATCTGTACGCGCGACCACCTCATTGTTGCATCGCGCTCGAGTACAACTCAAAGCAGAACTGTCAGCATTGCCGGCTGAGATATTTCTCTGACAGAAGGGTGTATTCGGATAATGTAAGGCAGGAACCCGGATGTACGAAAAGAAGCCCCGCGGAAGCCCGCGGGGCTTCTTTAATGCTAAAACAAATATATTCGTACTGGCATTTTTTTCGGAATCATTTTTTATTTCGTTCGTATTGAAGAGTAGGAGGCAAGACAGATGAAACCAGAATGGACCGAACAGAATGAAGATGGGTTAAAAAAAGCCTTTTGGGAAATACCTTGGCAGAAACCGCGGCCTGGATATGTCGAGCAATTCCGGGCCAGAGCAAGTCAAAAAAGCAGCCCCACCAGGGCCAGGTCTTGGCAGTGGGTCCCGGTGGCAGCCATGGGCCTGGGGTTCTTCGCCGGAGTTGTTTTGGGACGTTTTGCCGGAAGCCCGCCGGAGCCATTATCTGCGGACTTGGTGGCGCAAGAAATTAGTCAGGCCGGTGGTTTGGATAGCGGTTCTATGGCGCTGACTCTGATTGTTTCACCGCAAAGGAGTGTTCAGCATGAATAAAACGATTTTGGTTATTAGTGCAGTTGTAGGTTTGATCATCGCCGGAATTGGTGGTTATGCTCTTACGAAGAGTGGAACAACTCTGTCAAATCACGAACTATCCGGTTGCTCGGAAACGGCTTATCTGGCCGGTACTTTGGAACTCGGCGAGAAAACGTTGTCCACCATCCAAAGTATGGACAAGGCATTTATGCAGAAGTATCGTGAAACCTGCGCTCGTTTGTGTGAAAAACGGGGACAATTATTCGAATACTTAAAAGCGGCCAAAGCCGATGATACTCAGGCTCTGCAATTGCTTGCCCGGATTCACGAAATTCAATCCGCGCAAGAACAGGCTACGTATGGCTTCGTAATAGCTGTACGGGATGTGTTGCCTGTCAAACAGAGGGGTGAATTTATAGACGCTATACAACAGCGTTGGCTGCCAGGACAAAAATACTTGAAAAATATAGCTGCCGGAACGTGTTGTGGAACCGGGACCAATTCGCGTAAAAAAGGCGAATCGGAAAACCAGCAGGAGTAGAGTAATGAAAAACGCACTCGGATTAAGCATATTAGGAATTATGTTTTCTGCCATAGCAGTTCAGGCAGAGACCTTGGCACAATTACAGCAGGAAGCGGAAAAAGCAAATTCCGCGGTCCTGGCAGCGCAGTCTGCCTGGCAGGCCGCTGAGGCCCAAACTGTCCAGCAGGGCTGGTGGCCAAATCCGAAACTCAAAATGAGTTTTCTAAATCTGCCATCCGGGGAATGGAATTTTTCACGCACCCCCATGAGCGGGAAACAATTGATGTTAATGCAAAAGGTTCCTTTTTGGAAAGCGCCCCTGCGTGGTAGTGCGGGCGAGGCCAAAGCCAGGGCCGCCCATGCGCAGTGGCAGAACAAGCGCTGGGAAGTTCGGCATGCTGTAACCAGTACGGTGGTTCAGCTTTTGTATTTACGTGAGGCTGCGCAGATTCTTCAGAAGAATCAGAAGCTGATTCAGCGTCTGGCTAAAGTGGCCAGAGCAAAATATGAAGGTGGACGTGGGTTGGAGCAGGACGTGTTACGGGCGGAAGTGGAGTTGGCGCTGCTGGATAATCAGTTGCTTGAGATTAAAGAAAAGC
>JAGLMY010000162.1 GCA_023139775.1 bacterium | reverse complement strand
ATTCCCTTGGATGCGATCCCGGATTTATCTGATACGCAGGTGATCGTCTTTACCGAATGGCCGGGTCGTAGTCCGGACCTGGTCGAAGACCAGATTAGTTATCCCATTATCAGTTCTTTGCTGGCTGCTCCCAAAGTGAAAACAGTGCGCGGTTACTCCATGTTCGGCATGTCTTTTATCTATGTGCTTTTTGAAGATGGCACGGATATCTATTGGGCCAGAAGTCGGGTTTTGGAATATATGAGTAAAATTCAAGGACAACTGCCTTTCGGTGTGATTCCCACCTTGGGGCCGGATGCCACCGGTATTGGTTGGGTTTATCAATATGTGCTGGAAGATACCAGCGGTAAGCGTGATTTGGCGGAGTTGCGGGGTTTCCAGGATTGGTATTTGCGCTATTGGCTGGAATCCGTCGAAGGCGTCGCCGAAGTGGCCAGTGTGGGAGGTTTTCAAAAGCAATATCAAATCACTATTGATCCGCACAAATTGCTGGCCAATAATTTCACCTTAAAGCATATTGTCATGCGTATTCGCCAAAATAATAATGATGTCGGCGGCCGGGTAGTAGAGATGAATGGCCGGGAGTATTTTGTTCGCGGCAGAGGCTACATTAAAAATTTGGATGATATCCGCAATATTGGTCTGGGAGTGGATAATAAAGGGACACCGATCTATTTAAAAGACATAGCCACAGTTTCTTTTGGTCCGGATATTCGTCGCGGCGCTGCTGAATTCAATGGCATGGGCGAAGTGGTAGGCGGCATCGTGATTATGCGCTATGGGGAAAACGCCTTAAAAGTGATCAATCGCGTGAAAGAAAAAATTAAGGATATTGAGCCCTCGTTACCTGACGGCGTTAAAATCCGCATGGTCTATGACCGGTCCGGTATTATTCTAAAAGCCATCAAAACATTGACCAAGACATTGTCAGAAGAAGGGTTGGTCGTGGCTATCGTGATTTTTATTTTTTTACTTCACTGGCGCGGCGCACTCGTGGCTGTAATTACCTTGCCGGTAGCTGTGTTGATTGCCTTCATTCCCATGTATTACCTTGGTTTATCATCGAATATTATGTCATTGGGTGGAATAGCCATTGCCATTGGGGCCATGGTGGATGCGGCCGTAGTATTAGTTGAGAATGTGAATAAAAAACTGGAACACTATCAGCACACGGATCGTCCCATGCTGTCCATTTTAACCGAAGCTACCCAAGAAGTCGGCAAGCCGATATTTTTTTCCCTGCTGGTGATCACAGTTTCTTTTTTGCCCATCTTTACCCTAGAAGCGCAAGAGGGAAAACTGTTTAAACCACTGGCGTATACGAAAACATTTGCCATGTTTTTTGCGGCCATGGTATCTGTTACCCTGGCGCCGGCACTCTTAAGTTTGTTATCCAAGCGGAATGTTAAACCCGAAACAGCCAATCCCATTAATCGTTGGCTGATCAATCTCTATCAGCCGATCGCGCATACGGTATTAAAATATCGCAAAACAACCCTACTGGTTGCGCTGGGGGTGCTCTTGGCAGCGGTTCCCCTGTTCCTGCGTTTGGGTTCGGAATTTATGCCCCCCCTGAATGAGGGCAGTATTTTGTACATGCCCACCACCCTGCCGGGGATATCCATTGCAGAAGCAAAAAAGATGCTGCATGTGCAGGATAAAATTCTCAAAAATTTCCCGGAAGTGGACACCGTATTCGGAAAAGTCGGAAGAGCCAAAACCGCAACTGATCCGGCACCATTGTCAATGGTAGAAACCACAGTAATGCTTAAGGATAAGAAACATTGGCGCAAAGGGATGACCTGGAAAAAACTAATCCGGGAAATGGACCAAGCCATGAAATTCCCCGGCTGGACCAATGCCTGGACCATGCCCATTAAAGGCCGGATTGATATGTTAACCACCGGGATTCGCACACCCGTCGGCATCAAGATTTTTGGACCGGAGCTTAAACATATTGAACACATTGGAATGCAATTAGAAACCGTTATGAAAAAAATAAAGGGAACACGCAGTGTCTATGCCGAGCGCGTGACCGGCGGATATTTCATTGACTTTGAACCCAAGCGGCGGGAGATCGCGCGCTATGGCCTGACTATTCAGGATGTTGAGCAGGTGATCGAAACCGCGATCGGAGGCATGAATATCGGGTCAACCATAGAAGGGCCCGAACGTTATAAAATAAATGTCCGCTATCCCAGAGAATTACGCGACAACCTTGATTCCCTGCGTAAAGTTTATGTGCCCACCCCCGGCGGAGCACAGATTCCGATGGAGCAATTGGCTGATATCAGAATTAAAACCGGCCCGCCGATGATTAAAAATGAAAATGGATCCATTACCGGTTGGGTGTTTGTGGATATTGACGAGAGCCGGGACATTGGGAGTTATGTTGAGGCAGCTAAAAAGCGTGTGCGCGCAGAGCTTGATTTGCCGGCCGGATATCATTTGTTTTGGACCGGTCAATACGAATTTATGCAGCGGGTTAAGCAAAAGCTCCGGATTGTCGTGCCCGTCACGCTCATCATTATATTTTTACTAATTTATTTTAATTTTAAATCCTTTACCGAAACTTTAATTATTTTACTTACCGTACCTTTTGCTCTGGTGGGAAGTGTCTTGCTGATGAGTATTCTTGGGTACAATATGAGTATTGCCGTCTGGGTTGGTATTATTGCCTTGGCCGGCGTGGCCGCTGAAACCGGGATTGTAATGTTGGTATATTTAAATGCCGCCTATCGCAAAGCTAAAAACGATGGTCATTTAAAAACCATGACTGATTTAACCGCGACCGTCATCGCCGGATCAGTCATGCGTGTCCGCCCGATTATTATGACCGTAGCGACCACCATTATTGCGCTTTTACCGCTTATGTGGAGTCAAGGGGAAGGCGCGGATGTAATGAAGCGTATTGCCGCCCCTATGGTGGGCGGACTCATTACCGCGGTTGTACTGACCTTGATTATTATCCCCGTGATTTACAGTTTATGGAAAGAGCGGGAGCTCCACCGGTTGCTTATAAAGGCTCCGGCGACAATGCGAAAAAACAGGACGCGGTGAAAATCCGAAGACTGAGAAAAAAACCGACTGAATTTAATGAATAGGAAAGAAGGCGGTGATATGATGAATTCACATTACCAACATCAACTCACTCAACCTTCCAGTCAAACCGCGATAATAGATCCGGTTTGTAAAATGACCGTGCAGACGGATTCTCTCCACAAAACAGAATATCAGGGAAAAACGATCTATTTCTGCAGTACTCACTGTGCGGAAAAATTCAAAGCCCATCCGGAAGGTTTTTATGAAAATGAAAAGCAGCAGCCGAAAAAAGAAGCGGCGGGGTCTGATCAGATTATTTATACCTGCCCCATGCATCCTGAAATAGAGCAAAAAAGACCCGGCACGTGTCCGAAATGCGGTATGGCCTTGGAACCCAAGGACCTTTCACTCGATGGCGAGGAAGATAATCACGAGCTAAAAGGTATGTCCAAGCGCTTCCGGGTAAGTGTCATATTAGCGATTCCGTTGCTGATTGTGAGTATGGGCGATATGATAACCGGCGGATTGATTGCTCCATTCATTCCCAAAGCAATCCGGCAATGGCTGGAATTGTTATTAGCCACACCGATTGTTTTGTACTGCGGCTGGCCTTTTTTTGTACGTGCCTGGAATTCGGTCGTAAATCGTAGTCCCAATATGTTTACCTTGATTGGTTTGGGTGTGGTTGTTTCCTATGTCTATAGTCTGATAGCTACATTATTTCCCTATGTATTTCCAGAGGCGTTCCGGAATGCCAAAGGTCAGGTGGAGGTATATTTTGAAGCAGCCGGAATTATTGTGGCCCTGGTGTTGATCGGTCAAGTAATGGAGCTAAATGCGCGAAGTCGGACCGGATCAGCCATTAAAAGCCTTTTGGGATTAGCTCCGAAAACAGCCAGATTAATAAACGAGAGCGGAGAAGAAGTTGATATGCCCATAGCACAGATCACTTTAGGTCGGAAATTGAGAGTGCGGCCAGGTGAAAAAATCCCGGTAGACGGAAGCGTAAATCAAGGAAACAGCAGTGTGGATGAATCCATGATCAGCGGGGAACCCATTCCTGTGGAAAAAGTTCCAGGAAGCATCCTTATAGGCGGAACTGTAAATGGGCACGGTTCGTTAGTGATGATCGCTGAAAAAGTTGGCAAAGATACCATGCTGGCTAGAATCGTGGATATGGTTGCCAAAGCGCAGCGTAGTCGCGCTCCCATCCAAAAATTGGCGGATCAGGTGTCCGGCTATTTTGTTCCAGCTGTTGTGTTGTCTTCTATCCTGGCCTTTATTGTATGGGCGCTATGGGGACCAGCTCCGGCGTTAGCTTACGCCTTGGTTAATGCCGTGGCCGTGCTTATCATAGCTTGTCCCTGCGCCTTAGGGTTGGCTACACCCATGTCCATTATGGTGGCCTCAGGAAAAGGTGCCACCGAGGGAGTGCTCTTTAAGGATGCGGAAGCCATCGAAACCATGTATCGTATTGATACCATATTAGTGGATAAAACAGGGACCCTTACTGAAGGGAAACCTAAACTACAACAAGTGAAAAGTCTGGGAATTTATGCTGAAAACCAAATATTAACCTTTGCTGCCAGCTTAGAGCAAGGCAGTGAACACCCCTTGGCAGAAGCGATTGTGCAAGGAGCTAAAAAATCCGGACTTTCACTGGAAGTGATTGAAGATTTTCAAGCGATTATTGGTAAAGGTGTGCAAGGGAAGATCAATGGAAAACAGGTCATGGTGGGGACCGAAGTATTCCTTAAAAAGCATAATGTCTCCTTGGAAAAACTGCAAGCCGACACAACAGCAGCGCGTCAACAAGGACATACGGTTATGTTTGTAGCCATTGAAGAAAAACCTGTTGGTCTGCTCACAGTTGCCGATAGTGTGAAAGCAACCACACCGCAAGCTATAGAGCAGTTAAAAAAAACAGGCGTTCATGTGGTAATGGTTACAGGTGACAATGAATTAACAGCCAAGGCCATTGCCAAACAATTGAATATAGAAGAAGTTGAAGCCGGCGTATTGCCTGATCAGAAAGCTGAGGTCGTGAAAAAATACCAAGAACAAGGACGTTTTGTAGCCATGGCCGGTGATGGGATTAATGATGCTCCGGCATTGGCTCAGGCGCAGGTGGGAATTGCCATGGGGACAGGAACCGAGGTGGCTGTCGAGAGCGCTCAGGTGACCTTAGTCAAAGGGGATCTCAGAAGCATTGTCAAAGCCAAAATCCTGAGCCGCTTAACCATGCGCAATATTAAGCAAAATTTATTTTTTGCGTTTGTTTACAATGCTTTAGGAGTGCCGCTGGCCGCGGGTGTATTGTATCCGGTATTTGGAATTTTGCTAAGTCCGATGATTGCTGCGGCCGCTATGAGTTTCAGTTCAGTCTCAGTGATTAGTAATGCTCTGCGACTGCGGAAAGCCCGAATTTAGATTATGGCCGGATATATTTCAAAATGATGTAAGGTTTTGAAGTGATCTGCGAATACCTAAAAAGAGAGGAGTGATCTAAATGAAACAAAAGCTGTTAAAAATTGTTAATCCCATTCTTTTCCTGGTAATTCTCACCCAAATTGTTAGCGGATTGGGAATGTCGAGATTTCATATTGGGTGGATGCATGAAGTGCATGAAATTAATGCACCTTTAGTAACGTTATTTGTAACTACGCATATTATTCTGAATTTCCAATGGTTTGTAGCTTTGTTTAAGCGCAAGCAATAATAGAAAACAGCT
>JAGLMY010000161.1 GCA_023139775.1 bacterium | reverse complement strand
GTAACAAAAACGATGAGTCAATGCGGAGGGAAAATATAATTGACGCTGATCACTGTTCCACTGTTCTGCTGTTCAAACCTTTATAAAAAGGGTCCACAACGCTCGATATAGACTTTTTGGCTCATCGCGACAACCAAGTGGCGGCTATCGAAGCAGTGATGAAAAATGTGTGCAATGTTTCTGTGACTCCTGATGGGCTTAAGTTTGACTCAACAACTGTTCAAGGTCGGAAGATTAAGGATCATACTAACCGAGAGGGTGTTGACAACGAGTAAGAAAAACGTTAATATATCAACAAATAGTATATATATAACATATGTTGAAAGATGAAAAGATATGCTCAAAAGACGCCAATTACAAAACATTTATAGCGACAAGTCTTCACTGATATTGCGGGCCATGTTGAAGGACCCTAAACGCAAGTGGAAAATACCGGATTTTCAAAAAATCGGTGTTTCTTTCGGTCTGACAAGTCTGGTTTTGAATAGGGCGGAAAGCCTAGGGTTTGTAAACCGGGTAAGGATAGGCCCTGGTAGTTATTCGGTACTTTCCAACAAAAGGGAAGAATTACTAAACGACTGGATAAATAACTACTCATTCAGCAAGAATTTGCATACATATTACTACTCGCATGATAAAAATATTCTCAAAGAGTGTAAAAAATACTTTGAGGAAAAGAACATTGAGTATTCATTAACACTGTACAGCGCCAGCAGATTAATTTCACCATACGTAAAAGATGAGAGGAGTTTTATTTATGTTGGCATTAAACCAGAAGAAGCAGAGCAGTTTTTAAACAACATAGTGTCAAGATATGACCTCAAGAAACTTATAAAAGGCGGCAACCTGTGTTTTGCAATACCTTTTTATGGGTCTTCTGTTTTTAAAGAATCAAGAAAGGTAAAAGGGTTTAACCTTGTTTCAAATTTGCAGTTATATTTAGACCTTGTGGGATTTCCGCCGACGGGTATTGAGGAAGCCCTACAATTAAAAGAATATTGGCAAAAGGCGGGCGAAGAAATTGCCTAGCATGGAAGAAATGGAAAAACAATTCATTGATACCTTAAATTCATTAAAAGAAAAATTGGATGATCTGGTGATTGTGGGCGGCTGGTGCCCTTGCATTTATTCGGAATATTTGTGGAAGAAAAAATTGAAAATTCCCAGCACGCTGGACATTGATTTTGGGGTTGAGGAAACGGGTGTAAAGAACTTTGAGACTACGGTATACGATGACTTGCGTAAAAGCGGATATATGTATGAAAGACTGTACGAAGAAGAAGAAATACCGGGCGAGTTTTACAATAAAAAGGGGAATACGAGTATTAAAATTGAATTTATAACATCTTTTTATACGTCAGATGATACGCTGAACAAATTTTTGGGACGAGGTTTGGCGTGCAATAGAATAGATGCTTTTGAAATGCTTTTGGAAAATTATGTGATGGTTGATATTGAAGGGTTAAAAGTAAAAGTGGCTGATCCTGCAACCTACATGTTTCATAAAGGCATATCATTTGTAATGCGAGGAGAGGAGTTGAAGAAGAAAAAAGATTTGTTTTGCATGTACTTCAAATAAAGCATGTACTGTGATGGTATTCGAACGATGTTTTGTGACTTCGACTGAATGAGCTATTAGGCCGCCAATTCCATACGGCACCAGGTTCGAAACTCGTCAGCTTTCTCGTTTTTATCTTTTCTCTTTAATCTTTTTTAATTTTTCCGCAAGGATTCTCACATTTTCCTGTCTAAATATATAAAACACGAACGCATAGAGACGCGATAAATCGCGTCTCTACAGGTGTGTGGAATATAAAATGATTATGAAAAAGGAATTATTATATAAAAATAAATATGGAATTTCCACGGCACGCCTGTGGGATTGGGACTATTCAGATGCCGGCATGTATTTTGTTACGATATGTACCGTGAATAGAGAACGGCATTTTGGCAATATAACCAATGGAATTGTGGTTTTGAATGAATGCGGGCGATAGGCCGAAACCATTTGGCGATCGATTCCCTGGAAATACAAACATACCCGCGTGGACGAATATTGTATTATGCCAAATCATATTCAGGGAATCATAGAAATATGCCGTAGAGACGCGATTTATCGCGTCTCAGATAACAAACAGGGAGGTATAACCCAGAACGCCAATCCCAAGGTTGCGCCAATCATTGGCGAACCTTATAAGATGGTATAAAGGCAGAACATCTTTTGAAATTCGACAAAGGCAAAGAGGAATGGATTTTCAATGGCAGGCACGATATTACTGAAGGTGAGGGGGTAGGTCTATCTTGACATTCGCTTACCTCATTACGCCCAAATGTCAAAAAAAATAGACCAGACCCCATGTCCCCCGTACCAATAATTTGTGGTTTTGAACCTTGCGTATTCAAGGCATTTGTTTCATAGTATCACCTATATAGACTATTATCCAAAACAGGAGGGAGAGTGCATGAAAATGGTATGGGGCCTATTTGGGGGGATGTTCATCATACTCATCGGTTTAAGCATTATTCTAAATGTAATTTTCAAAGTTAATATTCCTTTTTTTAGGATTCTCTTCGGCTTGTTTATTATTTTCTTGGGCATAAAAATAATATTTGGCGGCTGCTGGCCGTGCAAGAGCTGGCAGACTAAAAAAGATGTAGTTTTTGAAGAAACCGCGTTTTCCGGCATTCCGGCGGAGCGGGAATACAACGCTATTTTTGGCAAAGCTGATATTGACCTCACCAACTTGACGCTAACCGAGCCGGTTACTCACCTTAAAGTCACCGCGATATTTGGCAGTGCCGAAATCAAGTTGGGCAGGGAATTACCGGTAAAAATTAATAGTGATGCCGTTTTCGGGGGAGTACAGCTTCCGGATCGCAGTGGCGGCGGATTCGGTTCCCTGAGCTGGAACAGCGGGAATTTCAATGAAAATGAAAAATATCTTGATTTGAAGGCAGAGGCGATATTCGGCAGCATCCGGGTATTTTATCCGCAAAGATAATTCTCCGGATCTCAATTTCATAAATGTGACTGGGGTCGGAGTTCGCTTGTTCGCTTAAAAAAACAAAAAAAGTGAAAGGAAAAGCATAAAAATCTGTCTAAAATAATATGGCTGGACAACAAATTATAGTTAATTTTAAAGGGTGGAGTAGTCTATCCAGCTCAGCTCACATGGAAAAAGACTATTCGGTCTTTGTGCCATATAATAAATGGAATTTTATTTACACTTGTTATTGGGAGATAAGCGATGGGTCACATGGTTGCTAAAGATGTTTATAAACAGCTGGGCAAAAAAATCGATGGCCTCAGCGTGCGGGTGCCTTGGAATAATGATTTTTATTCACTTTTAAAGGAATTGTATTCCCTTGAAGAAGCTGAGCTATTGATTAAAATGCCTTATGCCTTGTCAACCTTGAACCGGGTTCAGGCTATTACTGGTTGGGAAGCCACAAGCCTACAAAAAATTCTAGAAAATTTGTGTTTTAAGGGTCTTGTAATTGATTTGTACTTAAAAGACACTTATTATTATATGCCCTCGCCCATGGTCATTGGTATTTATGAATTCACTATGATGCGCACTGGTGAGCCCGCCAACTCTAAAAAACGGGCTGAGCTTTTAAATACTTATATTAACAGTCCGGATACTTTTTGGGCCGCCAATTTTTCTCAACAGCAAAAAACCTCTTTTATGCGCACCTTACCGCATGAAGAAATAATTCATGTTTCAGAATACATGGAAATCTTAGATTATGAAAAAGCCACTGCTCTGGTGGAATCTTTTGATAAATTTGCTATTGCCACTTGTTCTTGCCGCCATGAAAAGCATCATCTGGGAGAAAAAACCTGTTCCACACCATTGGAGATGTGCTCTTCATTCGGTCAAGCAGCTGATTATCTGGTGCGAAGAGGGCTTGCCAAGAAAGTTAGTAAATCGAAAATGTTGGAAAATCTTGCTCATGCGAAAGAGCTTGGTTTGGTATTCAATGCTGACAATATACAAAATAAAATCATGTATATTTGTTTATGCTGTAAATGCTGCTGTACTGCCCTCTCTGGCATCAGTCGACATGGATTTAGCAATGCTATCGTAACCTCAAATTATCTAGCTCATTGTGATCAAGATTTATGTACGGGGTGCGGTAAATGTGTGAAAGCCTGCCCGATTGATGTCATAACTCTAGAAGACGTAAAGGTTAGCGAAGGCTCCAAACCGAAAAAACATGTGACTATTGATCATAAGCTTTGTTTGGGCTGTGGAGTTTGCGGATTGAAATGTCCAACTCATGCGATTACCCTAAAACACCGACCGAAAAAAGTAATCCATCCGGAAACAACGTTTGAACGGGTGATTTTACAATGTCTGGAAAGAGGTACTCTACAAAATCAGATTTTTGACAATCCCCAAAGCATAACTGAAAAAACCATGCGTGCTGTCCTGGGCGCTTTTCTAAATTTGCCGGCAGTTAAACGATCATTAATGAGCAATACCTTACGCTCTGTCTTTTTATCCACCATGAAATCGGGCATTAAATGGATGAAACGGGAGTGGTTGTTAGATGTATAAGTTTTTTAGTTCACAGCACGAAATGTTGAATTTCAAAAATTATTTTTAACACTGTCAAGGCAAAATAGAAATGTCCTGTTTTTAAGACTGTAAAGTAAATTCCCGCCTCCAAGGATGATTAGCTCTAGGAATACTAGGTTTTCTGGTTCCTCGCTGCTTTAGTGCTTTTTTCAGTCTTGGAATTGGACCTGGAATTGCTTGGCAGCGAAGCGTCCTTTCGTTTGTTATAATCGTTATTCTACCATTGAGCCCTTCGCGGACAGTTGCCATTTTATCACTAACCCGAGTGCATATTTGATACCATCGTCCTTCAGGCACAAGTGTATTGTCATTGCGCAATCTACGTTCTGTATGTAGTCGATCCTTAAAAAAGCATAAAATGCTGTAAGAATAAGCATTTCATGAGAAAAAAGAAGATGCCAAACTGCAAGAAATCCTGTAAATTATAGGAAAAGCTTGCAAAAATTCCACATCCCAAAAGAGGAAAATAGATAACATAACCAATGGAATTGTGGCTTTGAATGAATGCGGGCGATATGCCAAAACCATTTGGCGATCGATTCCCTGGAAATACAAACATATCCGCGTGGACGAATATTGTATTGTGTCAAACCATATTCATGGAAGCATAGAAATATGCCGTAGAGACGCGATTTATCGCGTCTCAGATAACTCTTTTTGAGTTGGCCCATTTTCTCGTTTTTTGCGATAATCAGGTAGACTTTTTCAGAAATCCCACATTACTAATTGAGGCAACGGGCCCCCGGCTTGTCCTGTATGGTTTTGTGCAGGGGATTGCCCATAGGACTCTATTTACGGAGGTAAGGAAAATGTACATCCTCTTTCATTGGCTGCTTTATGCGATTGCTATTATGCTCTCTGCCTATTTGCTTCCAGGAGTTAAGGTAACCGGCCTGGCCGCGGCACTGGTAACGGCTCTGGTATTAGGACTCGTCAATGCCATTCTCAGGCCGATTCTGCTGTTGTTGACTCTTCCGCTCAATATTTTGACTTTAGGTTTATTTACTTTGGTTATCAACACCTTATTGATTATACTGACTAGTGCCATCGTACCCGGTTTTGAGGTCCGAAACTTTTGGTGGGCCTTGCTGTTCGGCGTTATTCTATCTCTGATTAATTTTATATTAGTTCAAATGACACTTGGAATATAGAACAGCACAATATTTGGACCTTGACACCAGGTATGGTTAAATAGTAAAGTATCCGCATAAAAACGGCCTGTTGGGTCGCTTTTATGCGCAGTACAATTATTTTCTACGCACTGCCTGTTACCTCCTTGTATTTCCTCTCCTGGTTTTCGTAGATTAAAAAAGTATGTATTTGAAGGGGAGTAGTACGTGTTTTACACAGTCAAAAAACGACCGTGGTGGGTCAAAATTATTTTTATTAAAGTCCTGGCTATTTTAGGAATTACTGCGTTTGTCCTGTTTGATGCTTTGTCTGTAAGGATATCCGCAGCTGCCTTAATTAGTAAAATCAAACCTATTTCCAAACCTGAGGAAACTATTGCCGCCAAAGTCTGGATGGAGCAAGATTATATTGCCATGAATCGATACTTTGAGACCCTGGATACCGAATTTTCTCCGGAATTGATAAAAGCTATAGCCTGGTGCGAGAGTGATTGGAAGCATTTTAATAATTACGGCCGGACCAAGATCGGGATCAATAAGAAGATATTCTGGAAGAGAAGCGGACGCTCCCAAAGAAAGCGAAAAATTGTTCAGACCACCTATGATATTGGTTTAATGCAAATTAATGAGGCGTCGAATTGTTTGAATTACGAACAATGGGATTATGTCCGGATTCAATATGATCCGGAGTACAATCTCCAAGCCGGAATCGCGGTTTTAGAAAAAAAACAAGAGTACGTTCGCTATCTGAAAAGAAAAAAGAACTGGCGCCGTATTGAGAGGCGCTATCGCTTGCGCGGCCGTAGTGAACTTGAAATCACGCTTAAAGCCTATAATGGTTTTCAATCTTCCTGGGAATACCTTGATAAGATTAATAAAACCATGGCTGAAAAACCCTGGGAACAAGCCATGGTGCGGCAAATGGAAGCGCAGGGCATACGGAAGTGTGATGGGATTGAGTATGTGGGGGGGGATGCAGTAGGTGGAATTGAGATGTTGAAATCAAGTGATTTTGCACAAATCGTCATGGTTTCATCCGGCGCGTCAACTGAATATTCTATTGAAATCATTTCTGAAAACTAATAGTAGTTGAACCACAATTTTTTTAAAAAGCTTTTTTGGTAGTCACCCCGGCATGACTTTAGACGGGGTCCAGGTACCTTTGATTTTGCTTATAAAATCAATGGATTCCTATGCCACGCTTGAAAAAAGAGCAAAGCGCTCTGCTCCTTGCAAACCTGAGTAGTTACAAAAATCCTTTTGAATCTACTTGACGCCCCATACCCATTATTCAGCAGTCCCAATTTGCTTTTTGAAATCTATATGATATAGTTATTTATATGATAATTATATATGTTTTATGATTCTTGTACAATTATGGAACACTAAAAAGGCTGGATTTAATGGAACAGCATACCTCTAGCAAGAAATTTTGTGTCTTGTCTGTCTGGAGACATCCAAAATTATTCATTTGGACCAGGATTATTGCGCTTGGCGCGGCATTCTCTTTTGTGCTCCCAATTATAACCTGGGCTTTTGACAGCGCCAATTACTTGTCTTCTAATCCTTATATGATCCAAGTACAACTCCTGGGAAAAAATCTAAAGCTGCCGGAAAAATTCGGAAAAATTCAAAAGGGTTTTCAGGGCCAAAACAGGATGATCGTGCATGTTCAGGATCTGCACTGCAACCATGAAGTGCAGATGAACATTGCCCGGATAATCCACTATCTGGCCCAGGAACACGAGTTGGGCTTGGTAGGAGAAGAAGGCGCGTTTTATACGGTAAATACCTCCAAGCTTAGAACATTTCCAATCCCGGAGATTCGCGAGGATGTAGGTGATTATCTGGTCCAACAGGGTAAATTGAGCGGCGCGGAATATTACTCAGCGACCGGTGAGCATCCGGTCCGTTTGGAAGGGATCGAGACCCCGGACCTGTATCACGCCAGTGCCAGGCAGGTACGTTCTTTTTTAAATAGTGAATCACAGGGTTTGAGCTACGACCTGCGCGAACTTCTGGACGAATTAAAGCCTTCCATCTATAATCCGCGGTTATTAAAGTACGATGATAAATGCAGCGACTATCGGTTGGGCCGCAGCGAACTGCTGGTTTATGCCAGGCATCTTTACACCATGGCTAAAAAGTTGCATATTCCGTTAACCTCTTATATTCAGTTAACCCGCTTCCTTGCCTTCAAGCAAAATATCTTCTCCGAAAAAATTGATGCGGATAGTCTTTTTTTTGAATTCGAGCGCCTGGACATTGAGATTCGCAGCCGGCTTTATTCCGATGAGCGCCAACAGGAATTGGATATTCTCTTACATCGCGTGGATGTGATTGAACGTCTGCTGAGCATTTCCGTCAAGCCTGAGGAGTTACAGGACTTCCGGGAAAATCGCGGGCAATACCAAACGCGGGTATTTTTAGAGTTTGCAGCTCAGCATAGCCCGGCCGGTGAAACAAAATTTGAGTTTGATAGTTGGGAATTTGCAAGCTTGGATCAATATTTAGATCAGGTCGAAACCTTTTACCGCCTGGCTGATGAGCGCAGCCAACATTTTGTCGAGAATTTGGCTGCTAAGATGGAGCGGTTTGATGAAAATCTGGCTGTTATGATTAGCGGAGGTTTTCATACGGAAAAAGTGCTGCACGAACTTGAGTCCCGGAATATCAGTTATGTCTCAATCAAACCGCGGTTGACGCGTCAGGATATTGTGAATCCCTATTTTTCTCTGCTGCAAAACCGTAAGCTGCCGTTAGAAAAGCTACTGGCCAGGAACCAGGATATTATGGCAGTGCTGACCGAATGCGCAGATCTGCCGAATATTAAACCAACGGATATTATAAATCCCGCTCAATTGAGAGGAAAAAAGCGGATTGCCCGGCGGATGAAGGATGTATTACTAAAAAACGCAACCGTTGTGAATTTGACCAACATACAAAAAGTGCCTTTGCCGGAGATACCGGACGCTTATTTAGCATTGCTGAAAAAATATTTGGCCAATGGAGAAACTACTGTTGATTGGGATATATTCATAAAAGAAAATCAGGCTATGGTGCAGGAATTAAAGGGCAAAGAGCTACCTTTGCTAATGATTCCGGTAAGAGACGAGAGTGGAACCAAGGTAACAACTTTGGCCCTTTTGGATATCAAGCAAACGCCCGGACCAAGCAATCATGAATTGCAACGCATTCGGCTAGGGAGCAAGAATCCGGTTGATTATCTTTATTATGGAGATCCGAAACAGGGTGCCCAAGCCTTGGAGATATTACTTAAAAAATCTCAACAGCGGCAGGTCCTGGTCTTATTACCAGATGGGGCGAAGTTGTCGGATTTTTTTGGGTGGCAGGGTAGGATGCTTAAAATAATGCCTGCTATGCTTATGTTTGCAAGTAAAATAAAGCAAAAATGGACCCGGATTCTCAATGAAAATATTGCGCAGGAAGCAGCTAAGCAAACGGGTCTGGCCCCCGCAGCCTTGGAACTTCCGCAATGGGAGAGAGGTTTTTTCAAAAAGGGCTATTTAAAACAAACCTTGTCAAGAATTCCAAAACGCTGGAGACCCCTGCTGGAAGAAACATTTTTCCGCGTGCTGCCGATGCTACAAAAGGTGCCAGGCACTGAAGCCAAGTTATCCAGCCATCAGGCTATGATGAAAATTTTCCATGCTGTGCTGAATGCGCCTGAATCATTTGCCAAAATAACAGATGAAATACTCCCCCCAAAAGCGCTTGAAGGGAAGCAGGATATTGCGGAATGGCAGACAGCTTTGGATGAAAGAGATCAATGGGTAATTATTCAACCCGGTTTTTGGAAAGATATCAGCCGATATTATGCCATTGGCCCACCTATGAATAATCAGGTAATAGCAAGTTTAAATAAATGGCGTATTCAATATTATATAGAGAATAAGAAATCATGGTCAGCCCGGGAATTTGATAAAAGTGAAGATCCTCGTGAGGTGGTTTCTCCTGAAAGAGGATTATACCCATTTGTACCCAATGCCACACTCTTAAATTTAACTCCTCAAGAACTGGTAGAAATGCTAAATGAATTTTTTGAAAATATGCCGAAAACCTCTCTAGGGATTATCCGGGCTGTGCCTCATTTTTCTATTTTACTGGGAACCAATTACCAAGATTTTCCAATAGAAGATATCCCTGAAATTTACCAAAATATTATAACAGAGTGTGGGGCTGATCCTGATTTGAAAGCTATGAAATTGGAAGTTACGGGATTAGGCATCAATCCTGCCGGCGATTTGGTGTGCTATCTAAAATATCATGTCCCGGTTAAAGGGGATAAACACGCTTTGGTAAAAGTTGCTGATATAGCCAAAAAACACGGGATTAAACAGCAATCCGGTAAAAACGAACAATTCTTTGCCATGAATTTAGCTTGGCTGGGAGGAACAATTCCCAGCGACGAATTGAAAACAGTTGTTGACTATATCAATAAATTTAATTCAGAGCATAAGCAAGATTATAATAAAAAAATATTCAATCCTATTACAGATGGCGAATCATTCACTGTCTCAGCACGTGATCCAATGCATTGGACCCTGGAAAAAGGAGATATTCTTGCCGGTGATGTTGAAACATTTATGCAAGCACAAAAGGTAATACAAGCATTCTCTGAGAAAGATCACGTGACAGGCACCAAAGCTCCCTTCAACCTGCTCCACAATAGTTTCGCCATTCTTGGCGCAATCGGAATTGCAGTCTATGCCACCTTGGTTGACAGCAGCGTCTGGCTCAGTATTTTTACCTGGGCCATGGTCGGCGTGTACGCCCTGCACGGATTGGCCGGTTGGGTAATACAAAATGTAGGGGCGGCCCCCCGTGGCCGCCCGGATGATGTAACAAATCCTGGTGTCCGCCCGATAGATGATGCGCCTAAAACCAAATGGCAATCACGCGCGGAGCAATATTTCAGGAATGCTGCCAAGGTGGTGTGTTTACCAACCGCTGAGATGGAAGCCATGTATTGGAAGATCACGGATAAGCAGAATGAGGCGAAAAGTAAAAAACGCACTAGGTGGCAGAAATGGTGGCAAAAATGGCTGGCGCCCTGGAACAGCGCCTTGACGTATCGCGATCCTAAAACCGGAAAGTTCACGGTATATCTCAACCACGGCTGGGTGGCCGACTCCCAGAGCCGCTGGTTCAATCTTCTGCGCGCTATAATGCTGCCCGTGACCCTGGCCCACGAAGGCTCGGCGATTGTTCTTGAGCGTCTTGCCAGACAATCTGCTCGTCATCCAATCCTGAGGTCAGTCATTCGATTTTTTGCCACCCCGCTTCGGTATATCCTGCGGCCATTGCAAGTCATTAGTTTATATCCTATTTGGAAACTCATTAGAAATAAATTAACTGAACTATCAAATGCTGCGGAGACGGTGCCAGTCATCAAAGTTCTCAAAAAGCCCAAAAATGTTTCAGACAAAATTCAAACATACCCTGACATGCAATCCCTGAATTTAGCTACAGATGAGCAGCATAAGCTGACTGCAACCGATCGTGAAATCCTGCAAACCGTTTTTCAAAATGGAGCCATCTCCAGCTTGGCGCTAACCGGGCTTTTACATAGAATCAGAAGCCCAATTATTCATATATTTATTTATGCGTTTATTCCGGGGCTCATACTTTTTTATTCTCTTTTTGCCTCGAAATTTATGGGTCTGCCGGCAAATGAACTTTATCTTGATCCTTTTCAATACAAAACCGCCCTTCGCTACTTGAGAAAAGGCCGGCTCTATGTGAAAAGCTTTCATATGGACATGTCGCCACGTCATACCTTCTTGTTTTATAAAACCCTAAACCGGTATTTTGAACCGGCTGATAAAATTAAGCTAATCGTTCATATAGAAGATATTGATCGAATTCTGGAGGATTTTGCGCACCGGGAAAACCTGCTGTTCGATTCTGATAATTTTGAACCTATCCAGATGGCTATGGCTGAACGGGCTTTTGATAACAACATCATCCTCTTATTTGAACCTCTGCACCTGGCAAAATCATGTAAAGGTGTGGCGGGACTGGAAAGATATGTTGCCCGCATACGCACATGGCGTGAGAGCTGGTCAAAATTCCACCCGGATCGGCATATACCTATTCAAATAGTATTCGATCCCTGGCATTGGATAAGTAATGGATACCCGGAGCTGTACCGTCAATTTCATCAGACGACTTTACCTGGAAAAACCGATGCGATCCGCTTTGAGGTTTTAGAAATTCTAAAACAGGCTTTTACCTCAATGCAGGATATGGTTGGGTGGATCCATTTTTCCAATGAAAAGCGATATCCGTACTTTTCAAGATTATTTAATATAATTTTCTATCGCAGCGCCCTTTTTGGGAATAAGACCTTGATCCCTAATTTGATGTTTTTGCGATTTATCCATGAGCGGAAGCCTGAGCTTTTGACCAGGATAACTTTTGAATTAAACCCCGTATATTTTATTCATGCCCTTTTTGGATTTGAAGGTTTTATTCGCCGGACAGCTAAAAAGAAAGACGATATGAAAACTCGACCCGGCGGCACCCCAACTGAAGAATATAGAAGCCGTTCAAAGAGGGGCAAAAGTGAACTTGGGCCCCATAACTGGCAACAACAATTGAAACCTAGAGCCCTGCATCGAAGACTTGATGCTTTATTAAATCAAAAAGAAGCGCCATTTTTACCAGCCTTGGCCATACATGCCCCTCCTTCGCTAAGAGGATACACAAATGTCTTAATACATGGTATTGGCGAAATAAATAAACGTTGGCAGGGCAGTTCAAATCGACATGATAAACCTCTGATAACTTTTACAAAAATCATCGGAAGTAAAGACGGCAAGGTAGATAAAAAGTCAGATCAGGGGGTGACGATTATTCAATGGCAAGGATCAGCAGAAGAAGAGCAGTGGTTGGCCGGCCAATTGCCGATAATAGAAAAAAGCAAAGATTCCCAACCAGTCATTTTAATTATTCATCGTCCGGAAGAATTATATTTGCGCTATGGCAAGGAAAAAGTGCGGCAAGTCCTGGATCAAGTTAATGCTGTGGTCATGCTCATCAATGATCAAGAATGGATCAAGCGTTATCAGGAGATGATGTCGGGTAAACCGGTAGTATATATCCCTCATGGTTTTATTAGCAAAGGTGATTTGATTGATGAACAGCGATTGCGATCAGAGGCAGTCAGTGTAGTGGGAGCAATAACTGACTGGGGAAGTATTAGAAAATTTGAAGATGTAAAAAAACTGGTAAATGCCGTTTATGTAAATAATCCGGGGAAAAATGTTATTGGCTTCATAGCCGGCGGCTTTGATAACTTCATTGATTTGAAAAAATATCAGCAAGATACGGATAATTACTTATTTTTATCTAAAAATGAGATGCGAAGTGCGTATAGCCAAAAGGAGTTTAGTGATGAAGCGTCTTTTAGAAGGTGGCTGTTGGATAAAAGCAATAAAGACTATGCAGGCAATTTGGATGATAAGCGCCGCGTGATTATTTGGCCGGAGCTTTTCGGTCCGGAAGATATGGAACTATCCAAATGGCAGGAAAACCTGATTGATTTTAAAACAGCGGGTATTCATCATGAGGTATTGAATGAGAAACGACCCGCGGAAGATAAAAATAAGACGAAAATGGAGCCGGATGGCACTTGCCATCGTACGGCCGGGCCGGCAATTCAAATCTGGCGCCGAGGTAGTTCCAGTCGGTCTATTCAACAAGACGAAGGGCTAAGAATTGTTGAAGTGCCTAATACCGATATAGGTGAAATTGATTTTAAGGTCGGCGCTCAAAGAATAATTGAATTACTGAACAATCCTAACAAGAGGCGCCGAATAGTTGAGCACAATTTAAGGACCGGCAGAGCATTAAGCATGAGTGAAATTGCCTATGCCTATGTCATGTTGGGCAAGTGGTTGCTGGAAAGTCTTGAGCAAGACTTTCGGCAAGAAGCTTCAACCGGCGGCATCATGCCCGATGAGTTCAAGCACTGGGCAGGGAAAGGTAAATTTTGGGAAAAGCATTACAGCACATTAGTCGCCTGGTGGTGGGAATTCTGTGTTTCCCTGAAGCAGTGGTATGCCTGGGTGCCCGGTTTGGCATTTGCAGGTATGGCACTGTACATGTTTGGTGATATTGATTTAGCTTTAAAAGTCTTCCTGGGCCCGGTGTGGGTATCTTTTTCTCACCTTCATTTCAAACAAAAAGCATCCCGGACCAATAAAATCATTGCTGTGATTTTCAGCGTTGTCAATATTGCCCTGATATTCATGCCTTTTGTATCCTTCCCGGTCATGCTGGCTTTTGGGTTGCTGGGGCATGGGTTGGTGAATATTTCCGCTTTGATAATAAGGGAAGTGCCGAAACGGTATCAAGCTTTAGTTGATTATACTCTCTGGCGCTTGGGAGAAATATTCGAACTTAATGCCGTCCAGAATGCCTGGCTTGTGAACAAAAGTAAACATGTACTGTGGTCTGTCTCAATCGTAGGTCTCTTTGGGGTTGTCGCCGGCATGTTTTCAACGCTGGTTCTGGTCTGGATAATTGGCTCGCAGATTGCTAAGTTGCTATGGTTAGTAATTCAATCGCCGCGGATATTATTTGAAATGAAGCCAGGGGATATTAAAGGCGCTATTTTGGCATTGGTGTTATCTTGGGGTTTGGTTTTTGGGACTCCAATTCTGGCCGAACCACCTGGAATGAGCGGCGTTGCTGCAAATACGGTACAAGTAGAAGAACTATTGCAACAAGAGTCAGCCATATCCATAGACCTGGCTGCAAACGTGACAAATAATCAAGGCAGACAATGGCTTAATGAAAATGGAATATTAACTGCGAAGCAAAAGCAATTACTAATTGCATTTATCAGAAAGGCCGCGCAGTTTGATATCGAACGATTGCTGGATATTCTGGAAAAAACAGACCCGAAAGTACGTTTGGCTTTAGGCGGCAGTCTGAGCTTGTCATGGTGGGATACGCCTGAAAAAGACATCTACGATGAGATGGTAAAAATCTTAGCGCAGGAAAAACGGTGGACGATTTTATTACGGGCCGAGGGGCATAGTCCTGCAAACAGACAAGCCCGGCTATTGGTCCGCCTGGCGAAAAGTTATTCACAGTACGCTTTGCAGCATTTGGATTTTGAGTTTGAAAGACGCGGGGAATCTTTTTTGCGTGAAGTTTTAAGAGAAATTATGCTCCTGGGACCGGATTTGAAGCCGGAGATTCGTCAGCGAGCATTTGAAATAGTAAAGCAAGCGGTCAAAGATCAAAGCATAGGCATAGAATTAAAAAAAGCCTATCAACAGGATTCCGAGAATTGGGGAACACAATGGAAAAAGGCCTTGAAATCTTGGAGTGAATTAAACCCGGTTTATTTTCAGGCTTTAGAGCGGGCTTTGCAAACGCCTGGTCAAGACAAACTGGAATTAAATGTTCCTGAGTCTGAGATTGTACATGCGGAAACAGAAGTCCGGGAAGCCCTGGATGCAGGTGTTGAAGTGGTTGGAATATTAAATCGACATTTTCGATTATGGAGTCCCATTGTAAGAGAAGAATATGGTATTAATGAGCAGGGTAGAAAGGTCATGGTGCGATTAATCCGTCAAGCCGGACAGGCTGATAACAATCAAGCGGTTCGTATCGTGACCCAGTTGGATCATCGTTTGGTCAACTTCGCCGGAGGAACCTTAAGACTTTGTAAAGCCATAGGACCACACCCACAAATGATTAAAGCCATGGCACAAAATGCAGATGCAGTTGCGGGCAGAATTTTGAGTGAATATCCTTATGGTGTAAGTCCGCAAAACCAATTCATTGATATATCCGAGTCAGACCCGGAAAGTGGAAAAATCATTAAGCAAAGTGCGCTGGAACAAATGCGCCGGAATGTAAGCCGTATGCCGCAGGCGGAAAAAAGCTCAAAAAATATCGCGATATGGTCGTCTTTGGTTGATTCTGTTCCGGAAGTTCTGGAATTTTATTCTTATGCACAACAAATACCTAACGTGCTCTTTGAAATAGATGCTAATCCTATTATGCATTTAATTCGATATGATATTCAGCAAAAAGAGATCGAACAATTACCTGATATCGCGCTCTATGTGTTGTTGGCCAGGGGACAGAATCAAATTAATTCACGTACCTTCAATCTGCTTTTGCCGGAACTTCGGAAAAGAGCCCGAGTTCAGGGGCGCGTGCTTCTGGAATATTTAGGACGACTTGATTTTGATTATAAATTAACGATTGAATTTTTGCGAGTGCTGCAAGCATTTGATGAAGTAAAACATGCGCTGGCGGAATATCCTGTATTTTTCAGAAATATGGCGTCTATTTTATTTAAGCGCGTTGACAGTATTAAAGATGACAAATATGTAGCAGCTGTCCGTCTTTTGCATGAGATGCTTGGGGAGAAATCAACCAGCCGGCAGACGGGCGAACAAGATGTGAACTACGAATCCCCAGACACACAATTTCTCAGGTCATTAAGTGCTGATGAAACTATGGCTATTCAACTAAAAGAAAATCTAGCAGACGGAATGGTCCGCGCTCATGAAGTTATCAAGTCGGAAGAGATCAAAACAACGCTGCGTCTGCTTTTGGGTGTGAATCTCGCGCGTGGAAATATTCCCGAGAGTGTTCATAACAGGATCATGCCATTGCTGGAAGGGGTGGATATCAGTGAAATAGCGCGCAAGACAAAAGAAAGCGGAGATTTACCGGAAGGCCTTGTGCAAGGCCCTAGTCTTATGATCTACAGTCCTGATCACCGGGCTTTTTATAAAGAGACAATAAAGAGATATACGGGAAACAGCTATGGGATAGGGGGTTATATAATCACGAAGCAAGAGAAAAATATAACTCTATTAACCTACCGGACCAAGCCGGAACAACAGATTGTTTTGGTCCATTTAGCGCCGGATATGCTCGATGAGATGGGGCGCATGAAAACACCTTTGCCGCAATTGATGAAAAAGTATGGTGCGCGCATGGTCTTCTATCGTGGTCATGGCTATGAATCCAATCTCAATCAAGTTTTTAGCGGAATTGTTCCAGAGGATTGGAAGGACGAAACGGTTTTAATAGGGATGGGATCCTGCCGAAGTGACAATGCCATTGGCATGCCATTTTTTAATCAGTTTGCGAAAGTCATGTTTATTAGCCAATCTGATATTAGCGAGGGTACTCTTAATGATATTGTTTACTGGAATTATATTCAGCAGATTCACCAAGGAGAGACTGATTCAGACACTATTAGTAAAATAATCAGAAGGAAAAAACCCAAGGCAACCGAGAATGTGCATTTTCCTGGAGATCAGATTTATGAGGTCCTACGAATAAGAGACCAAGTACAAGCAATGAATCCCAACTCCATCGCTTTCTTTCTCCACCTCATCCGTCACCCCGGCGACATAACCGGCGCAGTGGCGGTCGGGAAGCGGGGATTGAAATGGGAAATTCCGGTGTTGCTTATTTTGGGCGCGGTGCTGGGGTTAATGGGTCTGCATGTCTGGTTTGCAGTCTTTTTAGCGGCCTTTGCCCTGGTACATCAATATTATAAATGGCGCGCAGGCTTGGCGCGCGGCGCCATACCGCTGCTGGCGGGTTGGAGTAAACAAATACTCGCCTTTGCACCCTATTTTGCTTTTTCACTATTCCTGGCGCTCAATGGCTGGTTCTGGGGTTGGGTGATTGTGTTGGGTTTGTTGGCAACCGGCATTCACGTGAGCTATGATTTTTGGGAATTCGACCGAATGGCAAGAAATCTGACAGGTGATCACAAAAAAACAATCTCCACTGCTTATTCTTCCTTGGTGGATATTGATTTGTCCAAAATTCAAAAAACTCCCAATGAATATGTTTTAGCCGGCCGTTCCTGGCTGTTAAAGCGATTACCGAATTTGCGGCTTGGCTTGATTTTTGTTTTGTCCGTAGTCCAGGGGTTGCGCCAACAGTTGTTGCCAGGCCCCAAGAACCTGGACTTGGAGCAACACCCTGAGGCTCTGGGAAATAAACTCGGCCAAAGAATCATCAGCCAATTGCCGCCTAACCGCTTTGCGCTCTCTGATTTATTGCGGGCCAACCGCGAGGGCCGGTGCATTGAGGTCAGGACCCTGCCGGAGAATATGAATGGGTTAGAGTATATTGTGCGCTTGGTGCGGGGAGAGTGCTGGCAGCGGGTGGAAAAAGGAGAGAAAGCAGATTCTCCAACAGACGCGTTCGCGCTGTATCTGCCCACAGGCTTGAGTTCGAGCTTGGCGGAAAAGATGAGCCGAGGCGACTCGCTGGGTTGGTCCGGGCTGCTGTTTGATCACATTGCGGCCTTTGCCGGGGAGCGTTATTACCAAAAACTCCGTGGCCATTTCCGTCTTGCCGAGCACTTGCAGCAGCAGGTGTCAGCAGATCCCCGGCTGGGACCGCTCTTTGTTTCTAATACGCCTACTGGAAAACGCTGGCAGCAGGCGCTGGGGCATTTGGCAATGGGAAAGTCCACTTTAGGAGTAGGTGGATTAAGTCGCTTGCTATTAAAGGCTTTGTTGGAGTCAGATGATCAGCAATTGGACCACAGCCTTTTAAAATTATTAGGCACTGTGGATTCGGGACATTCCGTAAAAGTCGTGATTACGGTGGAACAGAAGAAGATATCCATAGTCTTGCCGGCGGTGGTGATAGAGCGGCAAAACCTGCTCTGGCTGTTGCAGCAGAAGTATCCGCAGGGCATCATCCGAATTGATAAGCAGCGCATCAAGCTGCTGCCAATTATTTTGCACAAGACCCCGGCGCAAGCTGCGTAAGGTGTCAGACAGTAGGGGGCCAGCCGGTCACCTGTCATATTACTATTAATAGTAACAGGTCAGTGAAGAGAGAAAAACCTAATACGGATAAACCGGAACCAAAATTAACCGCCGATGAACGCAAATAAACGCAGATATTTATAGCTTAAGAGATAAAAAAAAATTTTAATCCGTATTTATCGGCGTTCAT
>JAGLMY010000160.1 GCA_023139775.1 bacterium | reverse complement strand
GATACGGGACGTTCATGATTTTATGACTAGGGGCACCCTTGAAAAAGTAAAAAAACAAAAAAAGAATGAAAGGAAATCGAGAAAAAGCTGTCGAAAGAAATATGCCACGACAGTCGCGAATAGACATACCTGGGATTTTGTATCACGTTATAGTGCGGGGGATAGAACGCCGCAAGATATTCCGTGATGCCAAAGACAAGAAGATATTTTTGTCAAGAATGAGTGAATTAATCGAGGAATGCGATAGGTACAAAGCCATCCTCTGCCAGAAAGAGAGTTATTTTATAAACCTGGTTCGATACATTCATTTAAATCCACTACGAGCCGGCATTGTCAGCGATGCAGAGCAATTGGATAAATACTTATGGAGCGGACATTCAGCACTCATAGGAAAAAAGGTTCCACTGGAAAAGGGGGAAATTTCCAGTACCCAGGCGCTTAACCGCAGAGTGGAGATTACTATTATATTGCCGAAATAAAGGAAATGGTGGTAAACAATCAGAGTAGATTCAATAATCGAGCATATCCAGCGGTTGACCGGATTTTTAACGATAGAACTAGGCAGGGTCTTATCAAAAAAACCAGGAGGTGGATGCGCTCATCGGTCCCGGTTGTGGTTAAGAGATGGAAATAATAACTTTGCTGGATGTAAATGATACCACTTAAGTAGAGACAAGGCATTGCCTTGTCTCTACTTAAGTGGCCTAAACCCGTACCGGATACTGCTCCTGGTTCGCCGGAACCCGCTGATTTACAGCTTATCCCTGAAGAAAAAATAAGTTGATGGGGGAGGACAATTACGGCAGCCTATGAGAGGGGTGTTTTTAATCCGAAGTTGCAGCCGGCTGCGAGAAACCCCTTGATTAACACCAGGTCAGCTTTTTTACCGGTCTAAATACAGCCTGAACAGCCCCAAGTTTAATTATTGACACACTATTTCGAATTTTGCTAAACTTTTCTTAAGGACTAATTTTTTATCATCAATGCTAATCACCGCAAGAAGCAAAGAGCGCGAAGAAAGCAGGAAATAGGAATAAGCTAAATTCCGGTTTATATAAAATAAAGGTGGTGGTTTTATGGCCATAGATCTTGAACCTTATGAGTGCGTAAAAACCGCAAAATATTTCTCTCGCTTGTTGAAAAAACCTTTGGTTTTTATTCGGTCAAAGCCTGATGGATTTGAAGTAAAAAATCTCTTTCGCGTTTTGCGTGGTGATGAGGTTGAGCAGAACTTGGGAACAGGCCGTGGAGGAATACAAAAAACAAAAGAGGACCATATAAAAGAAAAAATTAAAAAATATGTGAAAAAAATATTGCGGCAGAGAATCCGTGATAAAACCATTGAATGTTTCCCTAGAGAAGCCGTGCTTCTGGTCGCCAAGACTGTGGGGTTGGAGTTTGCCGCCCCCCAGGCTAATTATGACAGCCCAACAAATATTGTCAGAAATACTTTGAGTTCACGATACCGGACACAGATTCATTCCGCATATAATGTTTATGAAAAGAGAAAAAGCAGAGAATATATCGTAGTGGCGGGAATCAAAGATATTAAGGCTCCATATCGCAAAGTCTCCACCCAAGAATTAAATATTCTGCTGGCAGGAAAGAACGGATTCAAAAGAGCGGTTTATTATCCGGAAATGCGTTTGTCAAATTTTTTTAAAATTAAATTTGAAAATCCTGTAAAAAAATAAATTTGCGGGCTGGGAGGATAAAGTCGCAATTTCAATATATTTGTTAGGATTTTGATAATTTTCAACGTACAGTGATTAATGTCTATACAGCGAAGAAATATAAAACCGTTGGCGTTTATCTGCTGCTTAAAACCCCGGAAAGTGGAGCGGTTGCTTACTTTTGGAATGGCAAGGCTTATCATGGATTGAAGATTGATTTGATAAAATTAAATCCAGCCTAATTACCGAGATCCTCGGATAAGAATTATTTAACTTGCATAATTCCGTCTCCGTAATCCTTTTCTACAACATCGGAGGAGCTTCAGTATCAAAGGCAGGCGCCGGGACCGGTGTGGCCATAGTATTCGGGTATTGAGGTGCCTGATTGGGTGCAGGTGAGGCGGCAGTTCCGGTAGTGGTCTTGATATCCACCAGATCGGGCGAGAGATTAAGATTGTAGGATTCAGACATTGCAGGGCTCCCAAACCCAATATGCACATCGCAATGCTGCGTGGGTGCGGTGCCAATAGCAAAAGCCGCTTTCATCACATGCTTTTTACACTCCGGATTTGGCAGTAGTCCGGACTTGGCACAAAACTCCGCAATCTCCACACTCTCAGGGTAAACAAAACGCTTAGGCGCGCGGTCCGCGTAAATTTGGAGCATGAGTTTGGTCCAGATAGGACAAGCCACTTTTCCGCCGGTAATCCCACGGCCCATGCTTTTGTGCGAATCCAGACCAATCCAAACACCAGCCGCATACTCGCTGGTAAACCCTATAAACCAGGCATCTGTATAGTCATTGGTGGTTCCGGTTTTGCCCCCGGCCGGATGACGGAAGCCCAAACGACGGGCTCCTTGGCCGGTTCCACGATTGACCACATTTTCTAAAAGATTGGTCATGATGGCAGCTATCGCAGGTTCCAGTATTTCCTGATGCAACGGTGTATTTTCTTCCAAAAGCTCGCCGGTCGCATTTTCCACTCGTAAAATACTGGTGGGTTCAACGCGCACACCTTGATTGGGAAAAATCCCAAAAGCAGAGACCAATTCGAGCAGATTTACTTCCGAGGCGCCTAGTGCCAGCGTGAGGTAGGGTTTGAGCGGGCTCTGAATACCGAAATTTTTTGCCACCTCGATCACATTCCGGACACCGATTTTATCCAGTAGTTTGACAGTAACTACATTCCGCGAACTGGTTAAAGCAGTGCGCAGGGTTGTGGGACCACGGAATTTATTGGAAAAATTTCCGGGTTTCCAGACTTCTCCTTCACCGTCACTGAAAACAACAGGTGTATCCAGAATGATATCCGCTTGGGTGTAGCTGTTTAGAAAAGCAGTGGTATAGATAAACGGTTTGAACGCGGAACCGGGTTGTCGTTGAGCTTGAATGGGTCGTATAAATTTACTCTCCTGGAAATCCCGGCCACCAATCATGGCTCTGATTTCACCGGTTGCAGGTTCAATCAGGATCAAACCGCATTGAATGGGTTCCGGATCTTGTCCGGGAACAGTCTGCATCCGCGGTTTTATGATTTTTTCAGCTGCTATAATTCCCTCATCCATGGCTGATTTTGCCATGCGTTGTAAATCCAAATCCAACGAGGTGTATACGCGTAAACCGGACTTGTAAATGGCATTTGAGCCGTACCGTTCTTCCAATCGACGCCGAACGTATTCAACAAAGTAAGGTGCTTCGGATACCTTGTTGGCAGACAGTTCGATTGGTGTGAGCTTGGTATCCACCATTTCCTCCAGGGTGATGAATCTCAGCCGATGCATTTGCGAAAGCACCAAATTTCGGCGTTTAGTGGCTCTTTCCGGATTGCGATAGGGATTGTACGCATTCGGAGCTCGGGGTAAACCAGCCAGCAAGGCGCATTCCGCCAAGTTGAGATTTTTGACATGCTTGCCGAAGTAAGTACGGGCGGCAGAGTGCATACCATAGGCACCACTGCCCAAGTAAATTTGATTTAAATACATTTCTAAAATTTCGCGTTTGGAATAGGTGTCCTCAATCTGAAAGGCCAAAATGATTTCTTTAATTTTGCGTTCTATGGTTTTTCTGCGCGTCAGAAACATATTGCGCGCCAATTGTTGCGTGATGGTGGAACCGCCTTGCTTGTACCCTTTGTGCACGAAATTCACTATAAAGGAGCGAATAATACCGCTGAGCACAATGCCATGGTGCCGGTAGAAATGATTATCTTCTATTGCCAAAATAGCTTGTTGCAGTTTTTCCGGGACCACATCCAGACTGATAAGGGTTCGCTGTTCAGAGAAAAGTTCGGTAATCAGGCGGTTTTTAGAATCGTATATTTTCGTAGAGAGAGAGGGTTTATAAGCTTTGAGATCAGAAACCAGCGGAATTTCACCTAAATATGTAATAAAAATACCGAATCCAATACCAGCGCAGGCAAAACCAAGGAAAAAGAAGAGAAAGATCATGGCGCGCTTAATGGTCCAAAAAGATACCGGGCGTTCTTTACGAAAATTAGTATAGGGATTCCGCGCAGCGGTTGATATTGGCTCAGTCATATGCGCCGGCTGAGGTGTTGGTTCCTCATCAGGTTTGGGTGGAATGAAATCATTGTTCATCGTAGTACATAGCCTTCCATTTGATTTAACAAATTAAAACCGATTGTACCACAATACTAAACAAATGCGGGTAATTTTGGTTCCGGTTTATCCGGATCAGGTTTTCCCAGCTTCACTGACATGTTACCAATGCGGGTAACATGTCAGTCATGTTTTTTTTTGTTTGTCATCCCCGAAT
>JAGLMY010000016.1 GCA_023139775.1 bacterium | reverse complement strand
AAAAAACGCATGACTGACATATTACGGGTAACCGTGTTTTTTCATTGGCGGGATACCCGCGGTTTGTTATAATATCAAAAAATCATCCCTTTGTTGGTTTTTGGGCAAAAAAAGCAGAAATGGTCCAGGTGGTATGAAAAAAACACGTTGCATCTTAACACCTTTGGGTGGGTTGGGTGAAATTGGCAAAAATATGCTGGCCTTGGAATGTGAAGGTCACATAATAGTTATTGATGCCGGCTTGGCTTTTCCAACCGAAGATCAACCTGGTATTGATTTTATCATTCCTGATATTACCTATCTGCTGGACAACCGGGAACGGATACTGGGAATTGTGCTGACCCACGGACATGAAGATCATGTGGGTGCCTTACCCTTTATTTTGCGCCAGCTGTCTTTGCCAATTTATGGAACCCGAATGACCTTGGGGATTGTCCGGAATAAACTGGAAGAGCATGATCTGCTTTCGCGGACTGAGTTGCATGAAATTAATGCCACTGAAACATTGGATATGGGTTGTTTTAAACTCGAGTTTATCCGGGTTACACATTCCATTGTGGATGGGATTGGACTTGGGATAACCACGCCGGCCGGTTTAATTGTTCACTCCGGTGATTTCAAACTGGACCCTACCCCGGTGGATGGTCAGCTTACGGATTTAGGCAAGTTTGGGGAATTGGGTCAACGGGGTGTGAATCTTTTGTTGGCTGATTCAACCAATGTGGAACGGGAAGGGTACACACTCTCAGAACGTGAAGTGGGAGTGGCTTTTGAAGAAATTATGCGCGAGGCCAAGGGCCGTGTGGTGATTGCGTGTTTTTCCAGCAATGTGCATCGCTTTCAACAAGTGGTGAATACAACAACGCACTTTGGCAGGAAACTGGGTGTTGTGGGCATGAGTATGGTAAAAAATATGCGCACTGCCCGGGAATTGGAATATCTGAAAATTCCGGAGAATCTATGGTTGCGCTGGAACGATATGACGCGCTTGCCGGCGGAAAAAACAGTGGTGATGACCACCGGAAGTCAAGGGGAACCCAAGTCCGCCTTGGCCCGGGCAGCAGTAGCAGAAAACGCGGATTTGTGTTTGCAACCTGGAGATACCGTGATTATTTCAGCCCGTACCATTCCCGGGAATGAACGGCGAATCGGAAATATGATCAATCATTTATTTCAGCTGGGTTGCCATGTGCATTACGAACGTGTGAGTGAAATCCATGTTTCAGGGCATGCTGCTCGGGAAGAACTGAAAGTGCTGCACAACATTGTTCGTCCCCGGTATTTTATGCCGATTCATGGTGAAACCCGACATCTGGTGCGTCACGCTGAACTGGCGAAAGAACTGGGCCTGGCCGCAGAAAATGTTTTTGTTTTGCATAATGGCGAGCAGCTTGAACTCACAACCCAGGGGTTACGGAAAATAGGCAAGGTCGTTGCCGGCAATGTGCTGGTGGATGGCAAGGGTGTCGGTGATGTGGGACATGTGGTTTTACGTGATCGGCAACATCTGGCGCAAGACGGCATGGTGATCGCGATTTTGGGCCTGGACCGACAAACCGGTGAAGTGGTTAATGGTCCGGATTTAATTGCGCGGGGCATTGCGGATGCCGCGAAAACCACCCGCTTGGTTGAAGGCGCGGTGGCGGAATTGAAAACCGTATTGGAGCATGAAACGCTGGTCGGTCTCACGGATGCTTCAGTCTTGCAAGATACGATTCGAAGGGCGCTCAAACGGTATTTTAAAAAAACCTTGATGCGTTTTCCCATGATTATTCCGGTAGTTATGGAAATATAGGGTATAAAAAAAGGTGTGGAGTAATAAAAACGAATGGTAACTTTATTTGCGAAAGCACGAAAAAAGGGGCGTGGTAAAACCAGCTCCAAAAAAGACGGTTTGACTTTGTGGGAAATATTCAGCGGTCGGCGAAGCAATGAGATCAAGGGGATCGCTTGGTGGGCGTTAAGTCTTTTTATGTTGGTAGCGTGTTGGCCGCATTCGGTAGAGAACAATGCGCTGGGTCCGGCTGGTGAAATATTTTTCAGAACCGGGTTTGCGGTGCTGGGGGTGTTGGTTTATTTTTTGCCGATCATCACTATTTTTTACGGCTGGCTAAAATTCGCCGGACACGAGATTGAACGTCGGCCGTTTAAAATGCTGGGTCTGGTGCTGGCGCTTATCACCCTGACTGTTTTAATTGAGTTGGTTCATCCGGAACCAATTGCTTTTCAAATGGTGAAATCGTTTTATTCCTGGCAAGGTGCTTCCGAATTTTGGGCCCAAATTCCCAAATCCTTGCGCTTGTGGGGAACCCTGGGCATTCCGGCCGGTGGCTTGATTGCGCATGCCCTGGCTGCTGTGCTGGTGACCATCATTTCCACGGTTGGAACGTATATTGTATGTGGAACGGTTTTTATCATCTCTCTGTATTTCCTGGAAGTCGAACCCTATCTGGCGGCCTTAATCAAACGAATCAAGGAACGTATACAAAATGCCATTCATTCAACCTGTAATGCGTCAACAATAAATTTTAATTATGCCGCCAAACGACCTGAGGTGAAAACGGCATCGTTGAGCGGAAAAAATAACAAAACCGTAGTTACTCCTCAGGCCGGCAATACACTGGAAGAACGTCCCAAAATAAAAATTAGTACTCCGCCTCCGATATCCATGCCCCCCATGGCCGCAACCACTGAAAAAAGCCGGACGCCGGAGAGCGCGAAACCACCAGCCTTAAGCGTGAACTCTAATAGTGACACGACAGCGGATTTGGAATCTTCGGCTACTGCGGAGCGGGATCAACGCTCGTATACTTTGCCGAGCTTAAATCTCTTGACAGATCCCCAGGTGCCGGCGAATCTTTCAAAAAAATATTTTGAGGACATGAGCCAGACCTTGGAAAACGCGCTTGGTCAATTTGGCGTGGCTGCCAAAGTGGTGGAAGTCTGTCCAGGACCAGTGGTGACGCGGTATGAATTACAACCGTCGCCCGGGGTAAAGGTCAATAGCATTCTCTCTTTGGCAGACGACATTGCCCTGGCCATGAAAGCGGCGCACGTGCGCATTGAGGCGCCTATTCCGGGCAAAGGCGCGGTGGGTATTGAAATGCCGAATAAGGAAAAACAGATTGTGGTGTTAAAAGAGCTCATTGCCCAGGAAGCGTTTCAGCAGGCTGATTCTTTATTGACCTTTGCAGTGGGCAAAGATATTGGGGGCGAGCATATTCTGGCACAGTTGGAGAATATGCCGCATCTCTTGATTGCCGGTGCCACCGGATCAGGAAAAAGTGCCTGTATCAATTCAATTATCAGCAGTCTGCTTTACCGCGTGACACCGCATCAGGTAAAATTTCTTATGATTGATCCTAAACGGGTGGAATTAACCGTGTACAACGGGATTCCGCATTTGCAGAGTCCGGTGATTACCGACAGCCGTGAAGCTGCGGTGGCCTTGAAATTAATGGTCCGTGAGATGGAAGAACGATATAATAAATTCGCAAAAATGGGAGTGCGGAATATTGCCTCGTACAATGAGCGTATCGATGAATTACGGGCTGAGGCCGAAGCCGCGGAAAACGAGAAAGAACTTTTGTTGGCGGTAAATGATATTCCTCCACATATGCCTCTGGTCGTGATTTTTATTGATGAATTGGCAGATATGATGATGGTCTCGGCCAATGAGGTGGAAAATACCATTACACGATTGGCTCAAATGGCTCGCGGCGTGGGAATACATATGGTATTGGCAACCCAGCGTCCTTCGGTGGATGTTATTACTGGAGTGATCAAAGCGAATTTTCCATCACGCATTGCTTTTCAAGTATCCTCCAAAGTGGATTCGAGAACCATTTTAGATGCCAATGGAGCGGACGCGCTGCTGGGTCGCGGGGACATGCTCTATGCTCCTGCTTCGGCCACCAAGCCACTTCGAGTGCAGGGCGTATTTATTACTACCAAAGAAGTGGACAGTATTGTGAAATTCTGGAAAAAGCAAGGGACCCCGGTATTTGATCCTTCTTTTTCCGGAGAAAAGCTTAAAGCTGCCGGAATTTCAGCAGAGGTAAATGGCGATGAGGACAAGTTATTTGAACAGGCTGTTGGTTGGGTCATTCGAGCCAAACAAGCGAGCACTTCTATGCTGCAACGGCGTCTAAAGGTTGGGTATTCCCGGGCAGCCCGGATTTTGGATTTGATGGAGGAAAAAGGGATTGTAGGTCCTCCGGAGGGAAGCAAGCCGCGCCAGGTACTCGTTGAACCCGAAGAGGCAGGTGTTAGCGCCGGGGAAATGCAGGAGGAAAAATGATGCGAAATACCATGTTAGGTCTTATCATACTCTGCTGCGCGGTATTGATTACCAGCGCGGCACGCCGGCCCACTGTGGCTTCCACGCCTATTACCAGCGCCACGTCATTGGCAGCACAACCGGTTGCTGCCAAACCGGTCATTATAAAGCAAAGTGCGGCTGGAAAGGAATTAATGGAAGCGCAACAAGGAATTGGTGATTTGACCGCAAAATTTGCCCTCATTATTACCGGTGCCGGCAAGAATGGTGAGGATTTTACTGCGCAAGGTAAAATGTGGCTAACTACCGGCCGACAGTATGCAGTACAGTACGAACAACCAGAGCGTCAGCGTCTGGTTTCAGACGGGAACAAGCGATGGTTGTATTTGGAAAAGATCAACCAGGTACAGATCCAGTCATTGCCTCCAGCTGGTAATGCGAATGATTTTTTTCTGGAATTAGGCGGCGGCCTTCCGGCTTTGGTCAAACAGTGTGAAGTAAAGCGGTTTGCGGTAGAAAAAAACATGCCAGGTGTATCAGGCTATATCCTGGTTCCCAATATCGGTACCCAGTTGGAATTTACACAAGTGAAATTGTGGGTACAAGGAAAAAATTTATTACCTGTGCGAGTGGTGGTCCAGGCAGTCCGGCAGGTTCGGGTTGAATTTAGCGAGGTGGAAATTCATACCCTGGAAGAACTGGTGCGGGAACCGGAAAAAGGCGTACCAACATCAACCTTCCGGTTTGAACCGCCCAAAGACGCAGAAGTAATACAGATGTTTTGAAGTTTAGTTCGTAGGGAACGGTCGCCTGTCCCGGCGCAGTCTGTTTGACAAAGACGGACGACCGTTCCCTACAACAATTGAAATATGTAAATAATGCATATTACCGGCAAAGGCAGTAATAGCCATGACGGAAATAACACAACCGACCAATAGCGAGGAACAAGCAATGACCAATCAAAAACAGGAAACAACAATTAGTATTGGAGAACAACTTCGGAATCAGAGAAAAGCGAGAGGGATTTCCTTGGTCGAGGTGTCCGAGCACACCAAGATAGGGAAAAAATATTTAGAAGCATTGGAAGAGGGCAGTTACGACGCGATGCCGTGTGAGACATACATTCAAGGATTCTTGCGCGCATATGCCAAGTATTTAGAGCTGGATGATGAAAGCCTGATCCGACAATACCGTGGTTCCCGGGATGACCAGACGGCAGAAGAAATACCTGTTGAGAGCAGTAATGAGAAAGAACAGAAAAACAATCAGAGCGTCTGGGTGCCGTTGCTGGTGATGTTACTTTTGGCAGGTGCCGGCGCTGGGTTATTCCTATTATGGCCCAATGCGCCGGAGGAACCGGTCACCAGTCACGCAGTGGTGGTCTCAGATAACATGGCGCTGGGTTTTGAAGATGTCCATAGGGCGCGTGTGCCGGGACCGAATGAGCCAATGACGCTTGAAATCCGGGGTAAAGAAAAAACCTGGGTCACGATCATGGCTGACGGCCGCCAGGAACCGGACATTACGCTAAATCCCGGTCAGGAGCGCAGGTGGTCAGCCCAGGAACGTTTTGTGCTGTGGACTGGTAATGCCGGAGGGATTGAAGTCTATTTTAATGGTGCGTTGCAGCCGCCCTTGGGCAAGGTCGGCGAAGTATGCAAAGAAGTGGTGTTTGAAAGACCGGAACCAATTTTGAAACCGGAAATGGAAATTGAATAATTTTTTGTAGGGGCGAATCTTGTATTCGCCCTCAACGGGCGATCATACCCAAAATACGGGTACAAGCAAGGATCGTCCCTACAATTGGGGGAGAAGCAAATGGCTAAAGAACACTCTTTTGATGTGGTATGTAAGCTGGACAAACAAGAAGTTGTGAATGCGGTTCAACAAACCATGAGTGAAACCAGTCAACGGTATGATTTTAAAGGCGCAACCGTAAATATTGAGTTCGATCAGAATAAAATGAATTTAACCCTTACAGCAGAGAGTGAGTTTCGTCTGAAATCACTGGCCGATATTCTGGAAATGCGGATGGCCAAACGGCAAATTCCTTTAGCCGCCATTACCCGGGATAAGATTGAAGTTTCCTCCGGCGGGAGTGCCAGGCAGGTATATCAACTCCAGACCGGAATTCCGATTGAAAAAGCGCGCGAGATCGTGAAGCTGGTAAAAAATTTAAAAATTAAAGTACAGGCCGCGATTCAGGGAGATCAGGTTCGCATCTCAGGTAAGGTGTTGGATGATCTGCAATTGATCCAGCAAAAAATCCCGGAGGCTGAATTGAACATACATGTGCAATTTGTGAATTATCGTTAAAAGAGCGTATCCAATAAAATCAAAAGAGAGATGTAACAGGTCAGTGGAGCGTTTTTTTTGTTTGTCATCCCCGAATGCTCTTATCGGGGATACGGTTTAAAAAACCAGATTCC
>JAGLMY010000159.1 GCA_023139775.1 bacterium | reverse complement strand
GGTCGGGGCCGATTAAACCCTCGGGCTGCGTTAGCGTCCCTTTTCGATATTTTTCCGGTCGGGGAATGACAATCTTTGTTTAACTGCGCAGTTTACTGACATGTTACTAAAAAATAAAAGATATCCTTGAATTCACGCATAAAGCAAGGCATAATTGTTTTTCAGTTTTCAAAAAATAGTTTTTTCATTATTTTAAAGATATTTCCGGGACGCTTAAAACCTTGAGTTCCGGAGGTTGATTCCAAGGAGGAAGCGCGCTAATGTTCAGAGATAAAATTAAAATATTGGATTGTACGATTCGCGACGGAGGCTTAATCAACAATCATGATTTTGATCTCCGTTTTGTCCGCGAAGTTTACAAAGCAGTCAGTGCGGCAGGTGTGGATTATATTGAATTGGGGTACAAAAATTCAGACAAAATCTTTTCCCGCGATGAATACGGGGCCTGGAAATTCTGCCAAGACGATGACATTAAAAAAGTTGTTGAGGGCATTGAATCCAAAACTAAAATCTCAGTCATGGGAGATATCGGCCGCGTGGACATGGACAAAGTGTTGCCTGCCAAAGACAGCCCGATTGACATGATCCGTACTGCGGCTTATGTCAAGGACATTGACAAAGCAATTACCCATACCAACCAATTCTCGGATTTGGGTTATGAAACCACCATCAATATCATGGCCATTTCCCGGGATCAGGGCCCGGAACTGGATGAAGCCTTGCATCAGATCGAAGCAGAATGCCAAGCCAATGTGATCTATATTGTGGACAGTTTCGGTCACCTATATCAGGAATCCGTGGAAAACCTGGTTAAACGTTTTAAAACTATTCTAAAAACCAAGGAAGTCGGCTTTCATGGCCACAATAATCTGCAACTCGCTTTCAGCAATACCATTGAGGCCATTATTCATGATGCCAATTATCTGGATGCAACTGTGTATGGTATTGGCCGTGCGGCAGGCAACTGTACCTTGGAACTCTTGCTGGGATTTCTGAAAAATCCCAAATTTGATCTGCGCCCAATTTTGGAGCTTATTTCTAAAGAATTCCTCCCACTGCGCAACCAGATCGAATGGGGTTATATCATTCCCTATGCCCTTGCCGGCATATTCAATGAGCACCCCAAAGCAGCTATGGCTCTGCGCAATGGCGATAAAAAAGATAATTACCGGGAATTTTACGAAAATCTGATTTCCCCGGAAGTGGAATAAATGGATGTCCAGGCGTTCAGACAATTGCCCTTGCTGGGAATCTTGCGGGATATATCCCCTGAACACCTGTGTCCGCTCATTGAAGCGATTTGCGCCGGCGGCCTGAAAACCATTGAAATCACTATGAACACTTCCGGCGCGCCTGAACTCATTCACAAAGCCGGACAGCTGGCCAATGGCCGTCTGACCATCGGTGCCGGCACGGTCCTTAACATGGATATGCTGCGCCCGGCCCTGCAAGCCGGCGCCTCGTTCATTGTCATGCCGACAGTGGTGGATGATGTGGCCGTGTTTTGCCTGGAAAACAAAATTCCTTTTTTCCCCGGCGCTTTAACCCCTCAAGAAATTTTCACTGCCTGGCAAACCAACCCGGTGATGGTCAAAGTTTTTCCTGCCAAATTTTTCGGACCTGAGTATTTCAAGGAAATTAAAGGTCCCTTCAATGCCATTGAACTCCTGGCCTGTGGTGGTGTGACCCCGGATAATCTGGCTGATTATGCCCGCTGCGGAGCCGGCGCTTATGCGCTCGGCAAGAGCGTATTTAAAAAAGAATGGCTGCAAGCAGGTGAGTTCGGAAAAATTTCAGATCTCATCAAACAATACATCATCGCGTATAAAAACACCCAAAAATAATCTGCATTTCTAACAAATCCGGGGCAGCAGTTCACCCATTGGCATATCAATCACGCGCTCCCCGCCCAGCTTGGTATGCAGGAGTACCGTACCCCGGGGATCGGAAAGCACAGTGCCAATCCGGCAGGCAGCGCGCCCCTGGGGGTGCGCTCTTAATTTTTCAATACACAGGCAAGCATCTTCAGCCGGGCAGAGCAGCAGCGCTTTGCCTTCGTTGGCCATATACAAAGGATCAAGACCCAACAAATCACAAACCCCCTGCACCTCTTTTTTGATTGGTAATTTGTTTTCCTCAATCCGGATACCCACCTCTGAAGCTTGGGCAATATCACACAAAGCGGCAGCCACACCGCCCCGGGTCGGATCACGCAACACATGCACTTTGGGCAAAGATTCAAAGACCGGTTCCAGCAAATCCCACAAAGGAGCTACATCACTTTCCAAAGAGGACTGCAAAGTCAATCCTTCCCGCTGACTCATAATGGCAATGCCATGATCTCCCATGCTCCCGGTCAGAATCACCGCGTCTCCGGGTACCGCCTGGCTGCAATGCGGATTCTCTTTAAGCCTACGGATACCAATGCCTGAAGTATTAATAAACACACCATTTCCATGGCCGCGTTCCACCACTTTAGTATCGCCGGTAACCAAGGTAACATCAGTTGTTTTTAGTACAGCTGCCATAGAGAACATGATTTTTTCCAACTCTGCCACAGGATAGCCTTCTTCCAGAATCAAACCCAGGCTGAGGTAGAGCGGTTTGGCTCCTTGCATTACCACATCATTAATCGTACCGCAGGCAGCCAGTTTTCCAATATCACCGCCGGGAAACTGCAAAGGATTCACCACATAGGAGTCTGTGGTAAAAACTATTTCATTGCGCGGCAGATCCAAAACCGCGCCATCATCCATTTGCCGCAAGATCGGATTATCAAAATATTTTACAATGACATCACGAATGAGTTGTTGGGTGAGCCGACCGCCCCCACCATGCGAGAGCAGTATTATTTTTTCTGATTTCTTCCCGTCCATTACACCTTCCTCTGTTTCTGAGCATATTTATAATAAGCCGCGCAGGTTCCTTCGTTGGAGACCATGCAAGCGCCGATGGGATTAGCCGGGGTACAGGCTTTCTGAAACAAGGGACATTCAAACGGAATGCAAACTCCGCGCAAAATTTCTCCGCAGCGGCACCCAATGGGTTCAGGCGCAGCTAGTTTTTCTTGTAAAAACGCAAATTTGTTTTCAGCCGCATAGTCCGCATACTTAGCGCGAATCTGCAAACCACTGCCGGAAATAACTCCCAAACCCCGCCACTTGGCATCACAGGGCTCAAAAATTTCCGCGAGTAGCGCTTGGGCCGCCTGGTTTCCTTTTTCTTTTACACTGCGCTGGTATTGATTCTCCACCTCTGAGCGGCCTTCTGCGCACTGTTGCACCAGCATGGTAATGGCTTGAAAAATATCCAAAGGTTCAAATCCAGCCACCACACACGGCGTTTTATATTCTTCAGCAATGAAGGTATACAATTTTGTTCCGGTAATCACACTCACATGACCAGGGCAAACAAACCCGTCAATCCGCACCTCTTTGCTTTGCAGCAAAGCAGCCATAGCTTGGGGCATAGTTTTATGCGCGCAAAACACTGAGTAATTGGCAAGCTTCTTCTCAGCCGCAGCTTGAATGGTCCACGCCACAGTTGGAGCAGTAGTCTCAAAACCAACACCTAAAAAGACTACTTGCTTATCTGAGTACTTTTCAGCAGCGAGCACCGCATCCACTGGTGAGTAAACCACCAATATATCCGCGCCTTGCGCCCGGGCAATTTCCAGAGAACCCAGATTTCCCGGCACACGCAGCATATCCCCAAAGGTGGCTATCATCACATTCGGTTCCGCGGTCAAACGAATAACATGATCAATATAATCCCCGGCTGTCACACAGACCGGACAGCCGGGTCCGGAAAGCAGATTTACATTCTCCGGCAAAAACGAGCGCAGACCAGCCCTGAAAGCTGCCATGGTATGCGTACCGCAGACCTCCATCAGCTTTAAGGGGCGGTCGATTTGTTTGGCCCAATGGCGCAAATTCTCTTTTATTTCTTTAAACATCAGTCATTCCCTATTCGGCTTTCTCATCCATAGCATTCATTTCTTCCATAATGGCATGGTATTCCGCCACATCAGCTTCCGACCATTTTTGAATCGCAAACCCGGCATGTACTAAAACATAATCACCCACTTCAGGATTTTGCAGTAAATTGACCTGGACCGGACGCCGGACCCCATGCATATCCACTACCGCCTGAGTTCCTTCCAGTTCAACAATTTGTACTGGTATAGCCAGACACATTACTTACTCCTTACGGGCGAACGCTAGGTTCGCCCCTACGGTTTTAGGGGCAGACACACGGGTCTGCCCCTACGACTTTAACTTCGTTCCGCATTTTGCCAAACCAATTGCCGCCTGGCCCACGGACACTCCGCCGTCATTGGGCGGAACTAAGTGATGACTATACACTGCAAACCCCTGTTGCCTCAACCTTTTCGTTAATTGTCGGAGCAGAAAATCATTTTGGAAAACACCACCGGACAATACAACTTTACTTAACCCTGTTTCTGTTCTGATTTGTTCACACTCAACAGCCAACGCTGTAACCAGTGTATTGTGAAATTTTGTTGCTATCTGGGACAATGGTCGTCCGGCTTGAATGTCTGCAATGATTTTTTTTATCATGGGAGCAAAAGAGAGCACAGTCGCTTCGGGTTCCAATTCCAAGGCATACGGATAATGCGCATGTACACTGGTGTCCACCAGGGATTGCAGGCGAATGGCTGCCTGCCCCTCATAGGTTACTGTATCACAGAGTCCCATTATGGCGGCCACAACATCAAACAATCGCCCGGCACTGGAGGTCAGTGGCGAGTGTGCTTTTTGCTCCAACATGCTCTTCAGGGTCCGGCACTGTTCTGTAGAGAGACTGGGCAGCAGCGCCTGCGCGTCCTCCGGCGTTTGAGAAACATCAGCCAACACATAGCTCAATGCCATGCGATCCGGATGCAGAATCGCTTGCTCACCACCTGGCATGCGATAAGTTTTGAAGTGGGCTTTCCGTTCAAATGTTTTATAATCCGCCAGTATAATTTCTCCTCCCCAGAGCGTTTCATCCGGTCCGAAACCCGTGCCATCCAAAGCAATACCAATCACTTTCTCATCCAATTGGTGCTCCAACATACAGGCCGCAATATGCGCATGATGGTGCTGCACTGCGATTTTCCAGGATATCTTAGTCTTCAAAGCAAAACGCGTGGAAAAATAATCCGGATGCATATCATGCACTATTACTTCCGGTTGGATGTGCTGCAAATCACAGAGATTCCTCATTTGCTCCTGATACAGATGTTGAACGGCCAACAAAGACAAATCTCCCATATGGGAAGAAGGATAAATACACTGCTTCCGGGTTAAGCAAAAGGTGTTTTTCAAATCCGCGCCAGTAGCCACTAGTGAGGGTCCCTGATATACCGCCGTCAAACTCCGCGGAACAAAACCGCGTGCCCGGCGATAGAACAAACGTTTCTCCTCCACTATTTTCAGCACTGAATCATCGCAATGCCTGGCAATAGGCCGGTCATGAGTCAAGGCGTAGTCGGCAATGGGACCGAGTATTTTTTCCAATTCCCGCTCATTCGTGACCATAGGTTCCTCGGATGGATTAGCGCTGGTCATAATCAGCGGACTCATTTTTTTCAAGAGAAGATGATGAATCGGCGTGTAGGGCAAAAAAACACCTACATCCTGGGTATCCGGCGAGACCGCCTGGGGCAATCCTTGCTCAGCTAAGCGCTCCAGCACAACAATGGGCCGGGCATAGGATTGAAGTTCCTCAGCCTCTTTTTCCTTGACCCGGCAGTGGGCTTTGATCTGTTTAAGGTCAACAAACATAACTGCCAAGGACTTGTACGGGCGATGTTTGCGTTCACGCAAGGTCTCTATCACATCCGCTCGGGTTGCATCGCAAGCCAGATGATAACCACCCAGGCCTTTGATAGCCAAAATTTTTCCAACACGCAGCAATTCCACTGCTTTGGCCATCGGATCTTTATCATATACTTGCCGGTCTGCTGAAATTAACTGGAGTTGCGGCCCACAGTTCGGGCAGGCATTGGGCTGCGACTCAAAACGCCGATCACGCGGATCATTAAATTCACGCGCGCATTTCGCGCATAAAGGAAATTTGTCCATGGTGGTCCGTTTACGGTCATAAGGCAAATCCTGAATAATGGTAAAACGCGGGCCGCAATTCAAACAATTTATAAAAGGATATTGATAACGCCGATCGTTTTCAGCAAACAACTCGTGTTCACAATCTTTACAGGTAGCCACATCCGGCGGAAAGGTAATGCTGGTTTCTCCCTCTAACTCGCTGGGAATAATAAGAAATTCAATCTCAGCCTGCAACGCAATTTCATCAGCCTCAAGCTGCTCAATCCGGGCCAAAGGCGGTGGTGCCATGGTCAGAGTTTGGAAAAAAAGATCGATTTGATCCGAATCGCCCTGTAATTCAAGTTGCACACCTTGTGGTGTATTGTAGACAAATCCGGTCAGACCCAGATGCTTGGCCTCACGATACACCCAAGGCCGAAATCCCACTCCCTGGATCCGGCCTTGAATGAACGCGCGAACTCTTTTTTTTCCAACCACAGATTGACTCATCTTTGACTATTCCTTTGTCTGGTGGGCGAGGGCACCTCGCCCCTACATTTATCGTATGGATTTCAACCATTGCACCCAGGCTTCCAGACCATCACCTGTGAGTGAAGAAAGGGTAAATATTGATGTTTGCGCATTAATTTGTTTGATGGCTGCCAAACAGGCTTCCAAATTAAAAGGGATGTGCGGCAAAAGATCGGTTTTAGAAACAACCACTGCTTCCGCCTCCCGGAACAACAAAGGATATTTTAAAGCTTTGTCTTCACCTTCGGTAACACTCAAGACGGCAATCTTGGCTTTTTCGCCTATATCAAACTCTGCCGGGCAAACCAGATTGCCTACATTCTCCACAATCACCATATCCAAATCATTCAAAGGCAGGTCCAATAGCGCGTAATGCACCAGTTTTGCTTCCAGATGGCAGGCCCCATCAGTAAGCAACTGACTCACCGGAATATTTAACGGCGCCAGGCGTTCCGCGTCTCTCGTGGTTTCCACATCCCCTTCCAACACGGCAAAACGCGTGTCCGTAGCTAATAAGGCATGCGTTTTTTCCAGCAACGCAGTCTTGCCCGCACCAGGTGAACCGATGATATTCACCATGGTAATATTTTTTTCTTTTAAAACGTCACGGGTCTTTTGCGCCCATTCCTCATTGGCGCCCATTAAATCACGATAGACTTTAATTTCCTTCAGCATCCTCCACCTCAATCTCGAGATTTTCCAAATACAATTCCATACCGGTCAGCATTTCCAATTCCGTGCTCCCGCAGGATTTACAGATAAAAGCCTGCCTCTCAATCTCACCCTGCCACTGGCATTTTCGGCATTTCACCTCTAAAGGTACTGTGCGCACCAACAGTTCAGATCCTTCGGCCACTGTATCCTTGATCAATACTTCATAAGCAAACTGGAGATACTCCGGAATAATCTGGCGCAAATGTCCGAGCGCCACATGCACTTTGAGCAAACGCTTGGGCAGCGGCTGGATGGCGTTGACTTCATTCACAATGGCATCCACCAAATTTTGACAAATTGAAAATTCGTGCATACAACCTCGATACATATGGTAGAGACGTAACATGTTACGTCTCTACAGTATGCTACGTCTCTACCACCTATTGTCTCTACAAAAATCGGGCGTCTCTACCGGAAAATGTGTGGAAATTGTAGTCTATTTTGGCAGGCTTGCCAATAGAAAAGCAAGGTTTGTGTAACCAGGTTTGTGTAAGCACAGTGTCCAGCATCGCTTTCAGCTATGTCGTAGCAAGTACGCACCTGCGTCATATTAGGTAATAACCGGTTAATCGAAAATTACATTTCGCAGTAAATTAACTATTGACTTGCCGATAATCCCAGCGCCGGCGGGCGCATAGCCGCCTGACAAGACCATTAAAATTGGGATTTTCTGTTTCAAGGCCTCGCGAAATACGATAGCGTCCCGTTCAATAATCGCGTTCTCACTAACAGACAATCCCCCCAGGGGGTCTTCCGCATAAATATCCACACCCGCATTATAAAAAATGAAATCAGGCTGGGATTTATGTATGGCTTGAGGCAGCTCTTTTTTTATTATATCCAAATAAACCTGGTCTCCGGTTTCAGGCAAAAGCCCATAGGGATACGTTATCGTCTTTTGGAGTTCAAAGGCAAGAGGATAGGCCGCTTGATTAAATACATCAAAAACATGAATGCGTGTTTCCTTTTTGCAAATACTCTCAATGCCATCCCCCTGGTGCGCATCCAAATCAACAATCAATATTCTGCCGGCCGGCTGTCTTTTTAATAATTGAAATGCCGCGATGGGAATATCCGCGTAATAACAAAATCCACCGCCGGCATCGGCTTTGGCGTGATGATACCCACCGGATAGATTAATCGCCCAACCATGCTTTTTCGCCAGGTCGCAGCCCAGCATAGTTCCCCCGGTTGCCAGGCGCATGGGTTTTAAAATACCGTTATCAAGAATTCCATTCGGCAGGTATGCCAAAGCGTGGATTTCCGCTATTTCAGCGACAATTTGGGATTTTTTCAAAGAATTGAGATATGCTTGCGTATGAACTGTTAATAACAAATCCTTGGTCACTTCCAGGGGCGTGTAGAATTGACTGCTGGACAATCCTTGGGTTTGTTTTAAATACCCGAATACTTTACCGTATTTTTTCGTGTCAAAGGGATGCAGATTTTCAATCCCCAGTACGGATATATCGTACTGGGGAGAATAAACAATAGGTAACATGGCATCTTCTTTGGCTTTTTTGGGCGCAGCCGAACAAACTTCTGTCTGGGCCAGGAAAACACTGATAAGAATCAAACAACCAATAGTATAAAATTTCATGCGCTTCGCTTTCCAACTGACGCAAGCTGCAACTCCAAACACTCTAACCTGTTAAATAATTCAACAACTGATAAATCAGGACCGCCGGCCATACCATGGCTTTGATAATACCCAGCACGCCGGTCCAAAAACCATGGGCCTGCTGGATGAAATAAACCGCAGCACCGATGAAAACCACGAAGTAAAAGCCACCTGAAGTATGCTGATTGTTCATGCCTTGCCTCCTTAACCGATTAGTGATATTGCTAAAATATCCTCTGTGAATATTCCGCGGAATTCGGCCACCCATTCCAGTCCCGGCGGCCACCTTCTCCCACTGAACAAAATCTAACGGTCAAAATATAACATGGACGGCACGTCATGGAACAGTTTTTCTTTGGTTTTTCGCATGGAGCCTCCCTTAAGTTCGAATTTATAAGCGGCCAATGTCGAACCTGGAGTGAAGTCCAAAATCATCGATAATGGGAATAGGCCTGCCTGTCCCTGCAAAAAATGCCCGGCTCATTTCTTGACCATTTATAGGAATTGAGTTTATACTAAGGCATTGTTATTTAATATATGCTATTAAGTTCCTGTTAAGGATTAACATTATGCTTATTGTTTCAAATCCCATCTCTCTCTCAGAACTTCAGCAAATGGCTAATGATATGTTTGGAGATATGGTAAAAGCAGTGGTTGATATAGAACGGGGTCTTTTGGCAGTGGATGCTGAACTTCATGCCGACTTAGAGGCACTGCTTATCGAGAACGGTTCTGAATCAGCTCATCTCTGGGGCATCAACTTGTATCCTGACCTTTTTTGCACTGATTTTGTGGAATTCGATTCACTCATCAACATGAAACCCTCGCAAGGGAATCGCAGCCGTAGTGTTGAAAACAAAGATATTCAAAGCAAAATATTAACAATAGTATCCGAGCAGGTAAAATCATGAACAGGCAGCACCAGGACTTGGCCAAAGGCCGTTGGCGGCATTTGAATTTCATGGAGCAAATGGCGAATATCGGCAGTGAAGTAGAGCGATTCATAAACTGGCGGATTAAAAATAATGAAATATTTGCCCAAAAAGCCTTTGAACGTGCTCTCGAGCTGTTTGATTTGACGATTGATCAGCCTTTAAATTTTTATCGACTTAAGGAAATATCCCGCGCGCGGGAATCTGTGGCAGAACTTTATGAAGAAAAGGATATGTCCGAATATTCCATCACCGCTTGGAAGAAATACTTTTCACATTTCAGCTACGCCGCGCGCAGAAACAGGTAGCAGGGTCCAGGCCTGCCTGTTCCCTACAACGGGTATTTGTGTGTTTGTACATTGTTTTTGAAAGGCAAGGTTTTGCTTCTTACGACTCACGGCTGGTAAACGCGCAAATTCCATGATGTCTATGTCTGTTGTACCCCGAAAAACCCGGTCAATCTCCGCGTTTCGTTTTCAGTTGAACTCGGTTGGTCAGCATGCTAAGATTATGCGATTTTTAGTTTATTTTAAGGAATTTTTAGGTTGTGCGCTGTTTGCTGGTCAATGCTATGATCCACTTGTGTGGTTCTGGCTATACAAAGAACCAGTCGTTATTCCGTCCGGATTATATAAACATATTGTAAGGGCACAGCGGCGCTGTGTCCTTACGAAAAGGAGAACACATGGCACCAGTAAAAGAAGGCGATACAGTAAAGATTCACTACACCGGCAAATTAGAAAACAGCGAGGTCTTTGATTCTTCACGCGACCGTGAACCATTGGAATTCAAGCTAGGTGCCGGAGGCCTTATCCCTGGTTTTGAAACAGCAGTCATGGGCATGCACCCTACTGACACCAAGACCGTCACCATCCCATCAGATCAAGCGTATGGCCCTAAAATGGATCAATTGATTTTTGAGGTAGAGCGCACCCAGCTTCCCCATGACTTGGAGCCGCAGGCCGGCATGCAGTTGGCTGTGACCAGTCCGGACGGCAAGCAGGTTCCGGTCTGGATTTTGGAAGTGATGGAAAAAACCGTCAAGCTGGATGGCAATCATCCCTTGGCCGGCAAAGATTTGATTTTCGATCTGGAATTGGTCGAAATCGTCTCCGCAGCTTAAAACTTTAAAAGATTGCCGGCTCTTACAAAACAGGCATTTGCTCAAAAGAGGCGTTTCTGAGGTGGATCATTACTTTTTGCGCGGCAACAAGCATTTCTTCACTCAACCCTTGCCGGTCTTCCACTTCTTTGGGTTGAATCCCAATAAAAACAATTTCCTTCTTTACCACTGGTTTTAAATAATTCATAGTCACAGAAAGTGACATGGCATGCGTTCCCAAACCCACGTCCTGAATCTGTTCCGAAGCAATGCGCCTAAACGCTCCCGGACTCAAATTCATTTGCGCGGCATCCACCATAACCAGAATTTCAGGATTATATTTTTTAACAACGGAAGTGTAATTTTCAGGCACGGTTGTGCAGTTGCACACAAACCAATTGGGATCAGTAAAATTCTCAGCGATAAAGACACCCACGCCGTCGTCAGCGCGGAGTTTGTTTCCAATACCCATTAAAAAATTTTTAGGAGCGTCCATGAGGTATCCCAATCAAATAGATTTCGTAAATGCCAAATCACTCTGCGGGTATTGGTGAACCATTTCTGTTCCAACCTAGAGGCCATTTGACGCACATACCATGAATCCTCCGGATGCGTAAAAGCATAAATCAATATTTTGTCTTTTGATTTTTTTGTTGAAAAAATCGACAGTATCATAGTTGTAAATATTATAACAATTGTTGCTTTTTTCGCAATACTTTATTCACTGATTATGTAACCTTTAACGTAAGATTTCTATTTTTTTGATAATCTTCTGTTTTTTTGTTCTCAGGACTATTTTATAGCTGCCTTGAGGTACGCGGGAAGCATCCCAGAAAAAGACATGTGGTCCCGCATCCAGGGCTTGGTCAACAATGATGTGAATATCTATGCCGCTTTTATCAACAACACTTACTTTGACCTGTGCCCGCTCCTGCATCTGAACAATGATACTGCATCGCTGCCCCTCTCCGACATTTATTTGTTTTTTTATCCACTTTGAGGAGCTCGATTTGACCCTGGTCCTTACTTTTATCCTTAGATGTTTCAATGTCAGCTGAAGGCGGTTTGAACTCCTCTTTTTTACCCATGGCATGAAGAATTAAAATATTTCCTAAAATACTTATGGCTGCTATTGATATTGATAGAATTATTTTTTTCATGACCAGCCTCCTTTACTATTTTTGATATCTTTTAATGTAATGAACGGGGTCATGACCCCCAAACCTCTGGTTCGCGATTTAAGGTTTATAGTATTGTTTTATAAATTCCTGATATTTTTTTAAAGTGGTTGGGCTGAATTTGCGGAAAAGTGTTGTATCCCGGCCTTTGATCTCAACCTCAACTTCTTGAGCCAGGGATATTTTATGAATTTTTTCCGGAGTAATTTCATAACCGGCGCGTTCAATAACTTTTTTCTTTTCTCCACAGTCCATTTGTTTTCTGTAATTTTTACTTCCTTCGCCTTTGAAAACAAGTTTTTCACTTTGATCCAGGCTTAATATTAGTGATTTCCCTTTCTGGATATAAATATAATTATTATCAATATAAGACAATTGTAAATAATAAGTTGCTTGATTTTTATCATCCCGGACTCTTTCTACATCCAATGACAGACTCATATCAATAATATTTTTGGGATTGATCAGTGTAGTATCACCGGCCAGTCGGTGTCTGGTTTGATCACCGTGTTTCATAGTATGAATTAAAAGATGACTGCCGCAACCATTAATAAAAAGAATGCAAGAAATAACCACTATTTTTTTTGAAAATAATCGAAACATGGGATTTTTCCTTTCACTCATAGTTGTATAGTATTGTCGTCTGTTTTTCTTGATTGTTTAGTTGTCTGACTGCTGTCTTTGGGTTCCGGACTTGCTCTTTTTTTCCGTGTAAACCGGCTATTTTTTATACTTGGGAGTAAGATAATATAGTTATGCAGACATTGCCATAACTTTGTCTTTTTCGGCTGACGCGGTTGGTTGGTAGACTTTTTCTCCCATACCTGGTTAGACAAGCCTGGGCGCTTTTTCTTGCATAGAAAAAACAAATTCCTATCAGTTTGACCCCTTATATTACGGCGTGTGGTGCCCCTACGTTAATACCATCTCCTCGGAATACCTATCCGTGGTGGCGGTTAAAAACTCTTTGGTCATAAACAAATTGTTTTTCGGGCACACTTCTGTGCACTGCCCGCACTGGATGCAATGCCCGGCATAGACTGTAACGGTTTTTTCCTCGCGGTTCACCTCAATCGCGTTGGCCGGGCATACGCGCGCACACAACGAACAGGCTGTACACCCTTCAGGATTATACCCTATTTTGCCGCGAAAGCCTTCAGGAACTTCCAGCGGCAAAACCAATTCCGCCTTGCCGGCTGCCACTTTTTCCAAAAACCTGGTAATGGATTTGGGCAAGTGCCTGGCTGGAAACGGATTGGTGGCCGGTTTATTAAAAAGTTGTTTTAAGACCCGTGGAACCATGGGTAAACGAAACATTCAATCCTTCCTTTCCTTCAATGTAGGGAACGGTCGCGACCGTTCCCTACAACTTACAATTTACCATCCAACATAATCAGGAACAATCCTAAAAAGGTCATGGTCCCGCCCAGTTTCCAATAAATCTCTACGATCTGCGTAATCCGAAAACGAGCCATGGAAACACGCATGAGCGTCACTGAGACAAACATAACCAGGAATATTTTAATGATATAGAACAGAACCTCAATCACAATCTTCACAGTAGTATCCACCTGAAAGTATTGCGAAATGGTATAGGGAAAAAACAAGGCCACTGTCAGACCGAGCATGGCAATCATCTTAGCACCCAAGGCCAAATAGAACATAGCCAGATTGCGGCCGGAATATTCCACCAGCAGTCCCTCGGCCAACTCTGATTTTGCTTCCGGCGCGTCAAACGGACCTTTGGAAAGTTCGGCCGGTGTCACCACAATCATAGCCAGCAAGAGCAGAATAAAACCAATAATGCCAAAAGGGCCTACCAAGTTCCAAATAGGATTGGCGGCAATGGTTTTCAGGGAAAACGGATGCGCCAGACCGGATTGCGCCATTTTCCAGGCAAAAGAAATAACTATCGCGCCGAGTGGCAATTCATAGCCGATCATGGTCACCATTTCGCGCTGCGCGCCTATGGTGGCATAGGGAGAGCCTGAGGCAAAACCGCCAAAAACCATAGCTAAAGCCGGCATGGCCAGCAAATACATAATCAGAATCAGATCCCCGTAACCTTCCATGAGCGGATTAAATCCCGCGAAGGGCAAATACAAAAAAATCGTTATCACTGAGGCAAAAGCCATGATCGGAGCCGCGTTGTACACCCAGGGCACGGCATGCTCAGGCACCACGTTCTCTTTGCGCATGAGTTTAAGAAAATCCCACCACGGTTGCCTAAGCAACGGACCGATTCTGGCTTGCATGAGCGCTGCCAGTTTACGATCCACTCCCTGGATAATAAAACCACCCACAATACCTAAAGCGGTCATGCTCACTACCCCAATAATGAGTTTCAAAAATATCTCTGTCATTTCAATCCTTGTCTAATACGTTCTGTTTTTTTCCGTGAGAGACGCCGTAAATCATCCTGAGTGAATATCGAAGTCCGTCCCTTGTCCACCATAGCCACCCGGTCCGTACATGAAATACAGGGATCAACTGAAGCCACAATAATAGGGATATCCGCGATCTGCTCCCCTTCCAGCATTTTCACCCAAGACATGGCATTGCTGTAAGTAGAGGCTTTTACTTTCCAAACCAGGGGGCTTTCCTGATTGGCAGCCAAACGAATATAGTGAAACACTTCACCGCGCGGCGCTTCATGCCTGCCGATCCCTTCCCCTTCCGCCTGCTTGATATGATTCAGCAAAACCATTAGTTTCGGAAAATTGGTCAACGGACCGATTGGCATTTTTTTCATGCTTTGTTGGATAATCTCAATGGATTGTTTCACTTCCAACAAGCGTACGATAATCCGGTCAAACACATCACCATGTACCTCTCCGGCCAATGCCTCCGGTGTGATGGCTTTGATGTCAAGATCTCCATACGCGCAATACGGAAAATCCTGCCGGACATCGGTGGCAATACCGGAGGCACGGATAACCGGACCAACCGTACAGAGCTTTAAGGCATCTTCCGGGGTCAAGACCCCGGTATCGCGGCAACGCATCCGCAGTACCGTATCTTCCAAAAACATGTCATAGAGTTCATCAAACAGGATGGTATAATTCAGGAGTGATTTATTAATACGCGCATGCTGGTCCGGAGTAATATCCCGTCGCACACCGCCAATCTGGAGCACACCGTAATTGACACGGTTGCCGGTCAAGTATTCCAAAAGATCCATAAGATCTTCACGCACTTCCCAGGCCTTATAAAAAAGTGTATCAAAACCCAATTCCAAGGCAGCCACTCCGGCCCAGAGCAGGTGGGAATGAATACGTTCCATTTCAGCAAATATGGTCCGCAAATAATCAGCCCGAACCGGAACTTCAATATCCGCAGCCTGCTCAATGGCCCGGCAATAGGCAATGGAATGAGAAATACTGCAGATACCGCAGATGCGTTCTGATACATACAGAGTCTGGACCGCGTTACGTCGCGTTGCCATCCATTCCAACCCACGATGGTTGTGACCAGGCGCCAAATCCACCTTGATTACTTTCTCCCCATCAATTTCAAATATAAATTTGATGGGTTCTTTCAAGGCCGGATGAATCGGACCAATAACGGTCTTGATTGGTTTTTTTGCACTAACAACTGATTCTTTCATCCTATTTTCCTTTTCTTTCTTCCCAAATCGACGTTTGGATCTGTAGGGAACGGTCGCGACCGTTCCCTACAACAACATACCACATCGCATATGTACGGGTACGGCAAGCGGTGCCCCGACGTATTCATTTATTTATTTTTCGCGCGACGTTGGGCGCCCTCCGCCTTGCCGACCTCATGCAGCTTTTTTACCATTTCTTCTTTAATCCCGGTCTCATCTTTGCGCCAGGGATACACGCCTTCCGGAAAATCATCCGGCAAAAACATGCGGCGCGAATCCGGAATATTCAGAACCTGCAAACCGAAAAACTCCTGTTTTTCCCGTTCACTGGTCAAGGCCCCGGGAATCAGATCGGTTATAGTATCAATTATCAAATCCGTCTTAGGCAAAGTTGTGCGAATCGTCACACTGTATTCTCCGCGTGCTACGCCGTAATAAATAAAGAAGTGATACAAGAGTTCAATGCCCTCGCCCATATCACACCCGGAAATAACCGACAAATGCGGATACTGGATATCACACAATTGTTGAACCGCTATTTTTATTTTGGTCTTGTCAATAGTCAGCCAGATTTGAATGCTTTCTGCGCTTTTCAAGCCTTCGGATCGTTTAACTATCCGGGAGGCCTGCAGTCCGTCACCCAAACATTGTTGAAACTGCTCAACCACTTGTTCTGGAGTTAATATGTTATCATTCATTTCTTCTGTATTTCCTCAAGTTTTTTCAGAGCTGTAACCACGCCGAAAATAATCGACTCCGGCCGCGGCGGGCAACCGGGCACGTACACATCCACGGGCACCACATCATCCACGGGCCCTGACAGGGTATAGGATTCATAAAAAGGTCCGCCGCTTACTCCGCAGGCGCCAATGACCATCACCAATTTAGGATCCGGGGTCTGATGGTATACCCGCAAAAGTTTATCCTTCATTTTGTTCGTCACCGGACCGGTCACCAGAATCACATCCGCGTGCCGCGGCGTTCCCACCAGTTTGATGCCAAAGCGTTCAGGATCATAGCGTGGGGTGATGGCAGCCACAATCTCAATATCACAGCCATTGCAAGAACCGGTGTTTACGTGGTACACCCAGAGTGATTTATTTAAAGCTTTTGAAATACTCATGCCAGCAGTCCTATCAATACAACCAGGGCCAGCACACCAAAGAGCCATAGCAGATAATCCGCGGGATTGCCGGTATGCAGACTGATCATTTTTTCATAATACCCTTTGAGAGTTTCCAGATACCCCCAGTATAAATTGCCGGCTCGCACATGAATTTCATTGGGATCGGATTCGTCATTACCTGAAAGAAAAGGCTTGGTTTGCTCCGTATCCATTTTGTATTTCCTGGCGCCAAAACTGCGAATGATAACCGCCAGCACGACCACCACTACAAAAGCTGTTAACCACAGAAGCGGATGCCAGAATCCTGAACCGCTGGAAAGCGTTGTCATATACTCCATCTTACTTTGCTCCCATCACCAGGCCAATGTACTGGGATTGTTCCAGCAAAGCATTGACCGCGGGCTCGACAATATTTCGCACTATGATATCCGGGAAGATACCACCCGCCACCACCAGCAATGCCAACACTCCCATGGCCGTCAGCATGGAGGCCGGCACTTCTTTAGCCTCGCTAAACTGCGGCAATTTGGGTCCCATAAACATGGAATGAAATACTTTCATAAATGAAGCCAGGGTCAGAATACTCACCACAATGGCAATAATGGCAATAAAGGGGTTGAACAGGAAGACAGATTCGTACAGCATAAACTTTGAGGCAAATCCATTAAAGGGCGGAATGCCGGCAATAGCCAATGCGCCAATAATAAAGAAAATCATGGTATATTTCATAGTATGACCCAAACCACCCAGATCATTCAAATAGCGTTTGCCGGTTGTGTAAATTACCGCGCCGGCAGTTAAAAACAACAAACCTTTGTACAACGCGTGATTCATGATATGAAAAATACCGCCGATCATAGCAGTCCTGCCGCAGGCGTCCAATAGTTCTTTATTCCCCAGCGTGGCCAGGCCCACACCCACACCCAGGAGCATGTAGCCTGATTGAGAAACCGCGTGATAGGCCATCAAGCGTTTGACATCCTTTTGCGGAATGGCCATGGTCACACCGATAAACATGGACAGCACGCCCAGGATGATAACCACCCAACCAAAGGTCACGGTGTTTAGATTCAGGTTAAACATGGTAAAAAACATGCGAAAAAGCACGTACATGCCGGCCTGACTGGAGACCACCAGAAAAGCGGTAATAGCTGCCGGAGCGCGGGAATAGGCATCCGGAGTCCACATGTGCATTGGCACTGCTCCACATTTCATGGCCATGGGAACAATGATTAGAACCAGGGCAATGATGTCCAAACGGCTCAAGCGAATGTTCTGCGCAATAACTGCCATGTTGAGTGTGCCGTACTGACCGTATAAGATGGCCACTCCCAGCAGAAAAAACAAGCCTGCTACTGTGCTGATCAAGGCATATTTCAAGCCGGCTTCTACGGCCAGACCTTTATCGATCCGATACGCGACTAGCGCGGCTCCGGCCAAAGACGAAATTTCCAGAAACACAAATAGGTTAAAGAGATCACCGGTGGAGACCATACCTATCACACCGGCTACCAATAAGAGCAGCAAGGCAAAGAAGTCAGCCTGACCGCTGCGCAGTTTCTCTGTGGCCAGGGAATACAAGGTACTCATCAGTCCCACAATGGAAATGATAACAATCATGAAAGCGCTAAAAGCATCTATAGAAAAAATAATCCGAATGGGAATCCCGCCCGAATCCGGCGGAATGGTCAAGTCCGGAGCTGCGGCGCCAAAGACATAGGCCATGGCTCCGGTGGCAAATACTTGATAAGCCAAGTACAAGCCCGTAGCTGAAGTCAGGAGCATGCCGATAATCGCTAATCCATTACGTATTTTTTCGTGAATTTTACCCAACAACGGCAGGGCAAACGCGAATAAAAGCGGAATACCAACAACCAGAGCAGGAGTGTGTTGCGTGAATGACAAATTTATTATCCTTTCAACCTATTAATGGAGTCACTATTTAAAGTCCCGTATTTTTTATAGATAAAAACCGCGAACGAGAGCAGCAAGGCCATGGTCGCGACACCAATCACAATCGAGGTCAGAGCCATGGCTTGCACAGTCGGCAAAACCATCTTGGTGGAGGGTGCGTTGGTAAAAATCGGCGCGATCCCATCCTGGCGATAGCCCAATGCCACGAGAAAGAGATTGACCGCGCCTTCCAAAAGACCCAGGCCTAAAATAATTTTGATAATATTCTTTCGCATTATCATGGTGGCCAGACCAATAATGGCAATCAGAGCAAAAGCAATAAAAGGAACATTAGCTAGCATCTTCTTTGTTCACTCCCATTTTCACAACATACGTTAACATATAGTAGATAATCAGCGACAAAGCGCCCAATACTTCCACGCCCACCGCAATATTCAAGAGCGGAATAATACCGCCGGTATTTAAATTCCCGGCATTTTGACCATACGCCACCGCTTCCCCAAACAACATCCCGGGAATATTGACCATCCAATTATAGAGAAAGCTCTTGCCAAAAAAAATACCCGCAAATCCAAAGGTGATGAACATAAGCAGGCCAAAAGTTTCGCATACATTAAAAATCGCTTTTTTAAAAATCAACGAGATCTCACGATAACGGTGTGCTGCAAACATCAGGGCAATTCCGGTCGCGATGACCGCGCCACCCTGAAATCCGCCGCCCGGTGTCAGGTGACCATGCAAGACAATATAGAACCCGAAGATCATGACAAACGGATAAAGGAAATCCGCGGCCGCGCGTACGATCTTGCTCATTCAGATTCCTCCTCTTCCCTGGCCATTAATTTGCGAAAGAGCATACCTATACCCAGGACCACCACAAACAGGACCGTGGCTTCACCCAGAGTATCAAACCCGCGAAAATCAAATACCACCGCAGTAACAACATTATTCGCGCCGGTTTGTTCCTGACCGCGCGCGAGAAAATAGTCATCCATTTGGGTATTAACCGGCCGGCCAAAAGTAATGTCATGGCCGGCGGTCATGTACACAAAGGTCCCGCTCAAAACGACCAGTATGGAAGCGACCGCAAGGTTTCTCATTAGTTATCAAACTCCTTGCGAGTAGTACTGCGAACCGCTTGGATTAATATGGCAGTGGTGATTCCCGCCCCAATACCGGCTTCGGCAATAGCAACATCCGGTGCCTGCAAAATATAAAATTCCACGGACATCAGAAAGCTAAACGCCGCGAAAGCAATAGCCGCGTGCAGCAAATCTTTCAAATAAAAGACCAACAGACCTATGAGCACCAGACCGGTTAAAATAATAATTTGAATGGCAAACGCGATGGTCATTCTTCAGCTTCCTTTTCCAGGAATTCAACTTCAGCGAGTTTATCTACCACAGCCCTGACCGGTTTCTGTCCCCGGTTGTAGGCGGCTTGGGCAATGGCATGTGATCCGGTGGCATTGGTAAACGCCAAAACAAGAATCGCCAGTACCACGTGAATGCTCAGGGACAAGCCGGAAGCATCATTGGCATGGAAATATTGATGCAAGCTATGGACCACAATGGAGAGCGAGATGAAAATCGCGCCAAAGGTTGTGGTTTTAGTCTCTGCGTGCAAGCGGGTGTAAACATCAGGAAAGCGGAGCAACCCGATGATCCCTACCAGGTTAAAGAACAACCCAATGCCTAATAATATATAAACAACCAGTGTGAGGATATCCATTACAGATAGTTCCTTTTAAGAAATCTGGCAATAAACAGTGTTCCGACAAATGAGAGCAAAGCATACACGATCGCCACATCCACAAAAACGGTCTGTTTGTACACCGCGCCCAAGACAATCATGATAGCGACCACAAGCGTATTAATGGCATCCAGAGCCACCACGCGATCCGGCGCTGTCGGCCCCATCATCAAGCGCAGGGTGGCGCCAAAAATAAGCAAGCCCAAAACAAAGACGCTGATATTCCAGGCTAAAATCATTCGGCAATTCTCCTTACCCAGGCAGAGAGGTCAAACCAGGAAAAAATGTCTTTTCCCGCCCAGGATCCCTTCTGCTCTTTCCCAGGCGCAATATTCAGCAAATGCACGTACAAATCATTGCTCTCTTCATCCACATGCACAGCCAGGGTGCCGGGAGTTAAGGTAATGGAATTGGCAATCAACATAATGCCGAAATCGGATTTTAATTGGGGATTGTATTTAATAATGCCCGGACGAATTTTTCCGGTAAAGACTCGTATAGCCACATCAATATTGGCTTTGGCCATCTCAATAAAAAAAGGAATAAGCACATACAGCAAAGCCAGGATCATACGAATTGGGTTACACTTTATTTTATTGTTGCGAAAATGAAATCCCGAGGTCAAAGCAGCCACTATAATGGCCAGAATACCACCGGCAATCAGTTCCTGCCCAGTCCAAGACCCGGCTGTAAAAATCAGGTAGGCTAGGTATGCGGATATTGCTGTTAAAATAAAGGCAATCACTGGATTTTCCTTTAAAGACAATGTTTTACGAGATCTTCGAACAACCGGAATAGACTACCACACCTAAAAAAGAGGGGTTCAAAACAGGGTTGTCTAGCAGATCTGGTACTCAAATCACCGCGGTAAGATACTAAACTATAGGTGAAATGTCAATAATTATTATTTATTCAGTAGGGGCAACGATGCTTGTCCGACTTTGCCTCAGCGAAGTCGGATGCCGTGCCCCTACAATGTTGATAATCCTATGCATATGATTCGGCATGGTACACATCTCATCTATTGTGACATCCGGAAAATGTACGGAAATCTCCATCCAACATTTACGCACAATTCCCCCATATGCATTCAACGCCATTTCATCATTTATTATCTCCCCAAACAGACACACCCTGTCTTTGGTACAAATAGTAATGAAATATGCTCCGGGTGAGGAATAATTGTATTTTGGCAGGCGAGCGGATTGACGGTTGGATTTCATACCTCTGTCCCCTTTCAATTTATGAGACAGATTTTTCCGGAAATCCTTTCATATTTTTTTTTATATTTCTGTAGGGGCACGGCATGCCGTGCCCCTACTTGCAATTATATTGATTATTATGTATATTTATCCTTGAAATATCCAACTTAAATACAGATTTTTCAAGGATGATAATTAAGCATAAGGTAGTAAGGGAATGTCCTCTATCTTACGGGAGGTGCGTGATATTGCGAATGGAATATACTTATACCAAGTCGTTTTGTATAAAAACGGTAAAGAGTACAAGCAGAAGATTAAATAGGAGGATTAGCGCCTAAATGCAGATAACCTGCTGACACAAAGATAATCTTAACTACTACATATATATAGGTGTAATATAGAATTTTGTTGAATAGTTTGGAGTTTTGATTTTATCTGTTCATTGTGGTTTTAGCACCCACCGGTTACAAATGCCGCCACTTTGAGAAAAAGACGCTTTATTTTGTCATATGAAGCTAAGGATGCATAGGAAGATAAATAGAGTGATAAATCGGCTGAGATATTTAGGTGGCAGATATTATCTGTGATCATATCTAAAAGCCCATCATTATCCAGATCGCCGGCCCATATGATTTGCGTGCAATCAAAACTATTTTGCTTATCATCCGATTTAATTAATACATTGCAATGCCAACCCAAATCGGCATTATTATACTTAGACATGACGGTTAATTCGTAGTTTTTGCCGGAAAAACTAAATGAGGCAGTTTTTGTTACAGACGTTTTTCCCTCCGGTGGATTTCCGCTCATAAAACAGTCCAATTCCTGTAAGTCAATGCTGGGAAGCATTCCCGGCTTAAATGGTCCTCCTAAAATAATCAAAGGTGAACTTTCTTGCTCGGTATCAACAGCATAAGTATGTTTTACGGAAAACGGAATATGTAGAACATTGCTCTCGTCTATATCCTCTATTTTTGGTATGGATACCACAACTTCTTCCAGTTGATAACCTTGATTTTGCTTAAATAAAGCCAAGGCTGTTTGGCCGTTTTTGAAGTGAATCGCATCGGGCCAGACATCACCGGTTTGACCTATATAAATATTCAGTGGCATCGCTTTTAACAAGGTTTGACCATAATTATCCCACCACTCTCTCCATTTGACTTGGTCTGCTTGATAATTAACTTGGGGCATAAATTCAAATTGGGCAAGTTGGGGTAGTATGGTTATTGCGGTTTTTCTAATATAAGAAGAGGGATCATTTAGCATATCAATAATATGGGGAATAGCTTTTTTCGCATTCGCTCCGCCAATACACTGTAGGGCGGATTTTTTGATATAATTATTCTTGCTCTTGAGCGCCAGGATGAGTTGATCCTGAACAAAGTCTTTGTCAATTCCGGATACAAAAGAGATCAAGGTGCCGCGCATATTGGAATACGGATGGCTGAATCCTTTTTCGATAATCATTTTCAGATATTGGGCATTTAAATTTTCCTTATGTTTCGCAATGGCTCTGGCAAGCATGAAATTGCCGGCATGATCCGGATGCGTAATTCGATGGATAAGAGGCTCCAATGCCAAGGGATGACCGGTTGAACCTAGTGCATGGGTGGCGCAGATACGAACTTCTCTGCTCGTGTTTTGCAATTGCTTAATTAGATGAGCAACCACTTCAGTTTGTTCGGTTTGGCTCAATAATTTGTATTGCTGTAAGGCTTTTTCAGGAGTCGGCTTCCCTTGGGATGTCCATTGCTTGGCATTGATAATTAATTTATCGGCGATTGCTTGAGTTGTTGTATGGACGGATGAAGATGGTGACTGTGTATAATGCGAGGAGGCGGATCTTAGTTCGAGAGGAGCAGGGAAGCTAGCTTTGTCCACCTCAATGGTATAAACCCACGCTGGTAGTGAGATACCCGTGCCCTTCCTATGCATCGTAAGTAAAAAGTCAATCATTTCCTTGGCATTGGTTTTGCGCGTGTAGCGAAGTAGGGTATTAAAAATAGCTATATCCTTGTCTAAGGCTGCTTTTTTTACAGCATACGTTAAACTCTCAATATTTAATCTATACCAACGATGATGCCAGGGCTGAGACCATTTCTCATTCCAAACCGCATCGTGTTGGACAAGTTTGACTATCCACTCTTTTTGATATCGCGCCATGGCAAGGGTCATAGGTGTGATGCCGTAATCATCTGCGTCATTGACCGACGCATTGTTATTGAACAAGGTTTCTGCCGCGATATAGCGGCGATCGAACAGATGTTTTAATAATTGTCTACCCACAGATACACTTTTCTGACTGAACATCAAGGAATTTATTTTTACCAAATCCTCATTAGCTGTTTTTTGATAATACACTTCAGCTGGTACCTGGTAGAAATACTTGTCTTTTTCATCGATCAGAATTCGAATGACTTCGGGATTTCCATTTTTTAAGGCGGTTTGGAATAAGAAAAAATATGGTCCATGTTTTTTTCCTAAGGGCAAAAACAATTGGAGTTGAAGAGGCTTACCATGGGCGATGGCATTACGCACCATTTTATTCGGCATATCCGGTAAATGGAATAAAAATAAAACAAACAAAAGAAGTAAAATCACAGCAGGCTGGAAAAGTAACGCTGACTTTGATCTCATTTTCTGGTGTCGTTTTTCCAGTACCGCCCAGGTGATAATAAATAGCATATGTGTAATTAAAAAACTACCCATGATAATAAGCTTGCCGATGGCGGCTAATCCATCATGGTTAGTGGGACGAAATAGGTAAACATAAACAGCAGCAATCACGACATGAATAATGAGCTTTGCCCAGGCGTGTGAACCACGAAATAGGAAAAACAGTGCGATTGCGGTTGGAATTAAAACAATTAATAAAATATAAATTATGAAATCATTCATTCGCTAATCCTTCTGGATGAGCTGATAAAAAATTACTTTAATGGAAATATTGTAACAACGGATGAAATATTACGTCAACGGCAAAAACCGGCCCTAAAAAACGGTCTGAAATGTTGGGCTTACGAGGATCGAATTGACTTATAAATAATGTTTCCGAATGTTTTTTATTGTCCCCGGCTCCCCAGGCTAAATTCTCCCCATCTTCCTCATCATCCTCTAGGGAGTATATTGTTCGGTAATACTTATTACTTCTTCATTCTCAACACTAATAAAAAATGCTTCATCAGTTGATTTGTTTTGCTGTGTCGCTTTTGATTTTGCGCAGCCACTTAAGGCGATAATGAAAATTAAACAAGTGAGACTAGTGATAAAACATGACTTGAATTTTATTCTTTTTTCCAAACACTTTTTTTCTGTTTGCTTCATGAACTGCCTCCTAATGTATATACTTAGAATATTCTTGTCCAAATTAGCTCCTTAAAAAAATGACCAAGGCACTTCCGGGACTGCATGGCACGACCGCAAGAAGTCCCATACGATCCCCCTCCAGCAGAGGCGTCTTGTGCCCCTACATATGGTAAACCCCTCTATCAATGTTCCAGATAATTCAAAGTACATATACTTTATCCCTAACCGGGCGATTACGTGGAATAATTCTCCGAGGGCGAACACAAGGTTTGCCCCTACAATTGTCACGGGCGCATGCAATGCGCCCCTACAATATAACAACCCAGGGCGGGTTTCCCCGACCGGATAAATTATTCTGAACATGGGATTCCCTTCGGTTCAGAACCCGCCCCTACCGGGCGAACACAAGGTTCGCCCCTACGAGGGCGAACACAAGGTTCACCCCTACGAGGGCGGATACATGGATCCGCCCCTACGAGGGCGGATACATGGATCCGCCCCTACGGTTTAAAGATACGTACGATATACGCTGCGATAAAAAATATAAAATTCAGAACTACAATCATGGCGCCGGCCGGCACATTCAGCACAAAGGCCAATAAAATACCTGCCACCACGGAGACCAGGGCTATGCCAACAGACAAAATAAGCGCGGTTCTGAAGGCGCGGCTGATTTGCAATGCTGTGATGGACGGAAAAATGATCAAACTGGATACCAGCATGATCCCCACCACTTTAATACCCAGCACAATCGTCACCGCGGAGAGCATGACCAATATGCGGTTGACCCGGCGGGTCTTGATGCCCAACACGCGGGCATATTCCTCATCAAAGGTAATGGCAAACAGCTCATGATAAAAAAGCAAAACCAGCACGATAATCACCACGGAAAGCAAAACAGCGCTCACCGCTTCTGTGGGTGTAATGGCCAGGATATCCCCAAACAGATAGCTGAACAAATCCACATTAAAACCACCGCTCAGGCTGGCCATAAGAACACCGGCTGCCACGCCAATGGCGGAAACCAGACCAATGGCGGCATCCCCATAAAAATTGGTATTCTCTGATAGATATAAAATCCCCAAGGATGCCAGCACAGCCAATGGAATAGTGACATATATAGGATAAATATTGAGCAGCAACCCCAGTCCAATGGTGGCAAAGGAAAAATGCGCCAGACCTTCACCAATCAAGGATAATTTGCGCAAGACCAGGAATATACCCAAACAGGCACAGGACACAGCAATGACCGCGCCGGCCAGCAAGGCCCGGTGTACGAATCCATATTGAAAGGCTTCCAGCAAGAGACTCATGACCTGTGCTCCTCCTGGTGTTGGTGGCAGATCTGATGTTGGGCAAAGGCCCCGAAATATTTGGTCATCGCCTCTGATTTGCAAAAATCATGAAAAGCGCCGTAAAAAATAACCTTGCCATCCAGATACAAAAAGGTGGAAGCATATCTCCCAATGGTATGACTGTCATGGGTAATCAGCAAAATAGTGGTCTGTTTTTCCTGATTATACTGGCGCAGCACCTGATAAAAATGCTCGCGGGTAGCCGGATCCAAGGCTACACTCGGCTCATCCAGAATAAGCAGCTCCGGTTGATTGACCAAGGCCCGGGCTAAAAGTACCCGTTGGATCTGTCCCCCGGATAATTGACCGATCATCTTTTTTCCCAGTTCCGTGATCTGCAACATTTCCAATACCTCAACTATGGCTTGCTGGTCTTTGGTGTGCACGCGCTTGGGAAACATAGGTTTGGCCAAAAGCCCTGAGCCCACAATCTCTTTTACCGTGGCTGGAAAACCTTGTTTGGCAATATACAAACGCTGGGGCAGATAGCCTACCTTCTGCCAGGCGTTAAATGTCTCCAAGGGCTGCCCGGCAATTTGTATGCTTCCCTGCGTTCTGGGCAGCAAGCCCAAGAGGGTCTTGATCAGGGTAGTCTTTCCGGAACCATTAGGACCCACAATACCTAAGTAATCACCTGTCTTCACATCCAGGCTCACTTGGTCCAGAATCGTGATGTTCCTCATTTTTACGGTAATACCCTGGCACGAGATCATCATTGTTGATAATCCAATCCGTTTTTTAGTTTCTCAAGGTTTTCATACATGATGGAGAGATAAGTAACCTGGCGTTGCTGTTCCTGCCGGCTTATGTTATGCGCGCCATGCAGCAATACCATTTGCGCCTTGGTTTCCCCGGCAATCGCGCGTGCCACCTTGGGTTCAACCAGTTCTTCATAAAATATTACTTTGGTTTTCAACTGCTTCATGATTTTTATCAAACGGGCAATATTTCTCGGATTGGGCTGCGCATTGGGCGAAAAATTCTTATAGGGTGTCACGAATTCCAAATTGTACTGCCGGCTGAAATATCCGAACACAAAATGCCCGCCGTAGATAACCGTCCGCTGCTTGCAATGCTTCAGGGTTTCACGAATAGTCCGGTCCAATTGTTCCAACTCCACACAAAATGCTTCAGCCTGTTTTTGATAATACTCCCGGTTTTTTTTATCCTTGCCGGCTGTAGCCGCGGCAATATATTTAACCATTTTCTGTGCCAGCACAGGATCCAGCCAAAAATGCGGGTCCACAGCATGGTGATGCACATGCTGATCATGGCGCTCAGGTTCCTGTCCTTCACTCCCCCGCAGGTCCGGCAAAACCGCCTGACTGGTATCCACCACTATCAGATTATTATCGCGAACACCTTGGAGCATGTCCTCAACCCAAGGTTCCATGTATTTGCCGGTATATATAAATACATCCGCTTTATGAATGCGCACAACATCCCGGGGTGTGGGCCGGTAACTGTGCGCTTCAGCGCCAGGCGGCAAAAGCAGAACCACCTCAGCTTTTTCCCGGCAAATCCGGCGTGTGAAATCATAGAGTGGAAAATTGGTAGTAATGATTTTAAGTGGTTCAACTGCTGTAGGAGCTGTAGGGGCAGAACCTGCCCCTACAGCTCCTACAATTAATACCGCAATTATCATAATAATACAGAATCGCATTTTACCTGTCCCCCGAAGTTTTCTTTGCCTGCTAATCATTCGCGTTTTTATTATAGGCCTCGACCCCCAATGCTGCCAAGCGAATTTGCGAATGATTTTTTGGTAACATGTCAGTGAAGCGAAAAAAAGCTAATCCGGATAAACCGAAACCAAAATTAGCCGCCGATGAACGCCGATAAATACAGATTAAAATTTTTATTATCTCTTAAGCTATAAATATCTGCGTCTATCTGCGTTCATCGGCGGTTAATTTTCTTTCTATTAGTTCACTGATATATTACATTTTTTGTGGAATTAAGTTTGACATGAATATTACTTAAGATATAGTATGTTATCTTATAAAATATTTTTAAGGGGGGGGTTAAGCACATGAAGAAATGGTTGGTGTTACTCTGTATTGGCATTTTTACTCTATCTTTCAGCGGCTGTTCTAAAATCAGTCCCACGTCACCAAGTTCTGGTTCTTCGCAAGGAATGAGGTCACTTAGTGTTGGAGAAAGTTATGAATTCGTAACTAAATGGTGCTCACACGCTTGTAGGGGAGTTGCAGTAGATAATGCAGGATATGTTTATGTGACGGACGCTGATAACCATTGCGTACGAAAATATGATGCAGACGGCGATTTGATAGAGGATTGGGTCTGTAATGGACATTTTGATCTACCCGCTGGAGTTGCAGTGGATAATGCAGGAAAAAATATCTATGTGGCTGATCTTCGTAATGATCGCATACAAAAGTTTGATGCAAACGGCAATTTTATAACTGAATGGGGCTCGTATTGGTCTTTTACTGATGTGACTAGTGATGAGGATGGTGATGGAAAATTTAATCAACCCAGTGGAGTTGCAGTGGATAATGCGGGAAATGTCTATGTGGCTGATCTTCATAATCATCGCATACAAAAGTTTGATGCAAACGGCAATTTTATAACTAAATGGGGCTCGGAGACGGGCGAGTCGGGGGCTGCTGATGGGGAATTTAATCAACCCAGTGGAGTTGCAGTGGATAATGCAGGAAATGTCTATGTGGCTGATCAGGGTAATGATCGCATACAAAAGTTTGATGAAAACGGCGATCATTTAGCTACATGGGGCTCGGAGGGGAGTCTTGATGGACAATTTAAGGACCCCTTTGGAATTGCAGTGGATAATGCGGGAAATATCTATGTGGCTGATGTACATAATTATCGCATACAAAAATTTGATGCAAGCGGCAATTTTATAACTAAATGGGGCTCGGTTGGGGGGCTTGATGGACAATTTTCTCAACCCCTTGGAGTTGCAGTGGATAATGCGGGAAATGTCTATGTGGCTGATAAACTAAATGATCGCATACAAAAATTTAATAGAACGAATGTTGAAATTTACCCTGGAACCATTAATTTAAAAAGCAAAGGAAAATACATAAAAGCCTATATAGAATTATCAGAAGGTTATGATGTAAATTATATCAGCTCGGTTAAAATGGAAATGCCTTCAGGAACAATCATCCCGGCTGATGCTGATTGGACCCAAGTAGGCGATCATGATGGAGATGGAATAGCGGATTTAATGGTAAAGTTTGATCGGACTCTTATACAAGACGGACTATTGCCTGGAAATGTAGAACTTACGGTAAAGGGATGTATTCAGGACATCAATTTTAGTTTTTCGCAGTTTGTGAATGTGATTGATGCCGGTAAGGAACATTTCAATGAGGAAGATAGTTCATCGATAGTATACTAATTGTTAGAAATATTTAAACAGGGGCAGTTGAGTAAGCTGCCCCTGTTTATTTTAAATAAATATATTTGTATGTCCCAAATGCCCCGACGGGGTCAGTTTAGCAATCATGTAATTACTTGGGCATATCCGGCGCAAAGCGGATTGTGTCTCTCTCTTCGTCGATAAACGGCAGGGGCACAGGCGGCTCCTTGGCGAATTCGTAATAGATTTTCATAACGTCCTTAACCGAGAACATGCCGGCATTCGCGTTGAACTGCACCTCAGTGACGCGGTGTTGTTGCTCTTGACCCATGCCCGTGCCGGCCCGGGGCGCTGCTTTTGATCGACGCTTAGCAGACGGCTTGGCTCCTCTGGCCGGCTGGGCCAGGTCAGACCTCACCGCTTTGCCGGAGATGAACGGCTCAGGCGGATGGAGCTCCCGGTCCAACTCCTGGCTGTTCCAGAACCAGGCCACACCAATCACTCCCATGTTTTTGCCGTATGGCTTCCCTTCCCGGTCCTCACGCCACTGGGCATAGGCTGCCGTGTCTTCGGTGAACAGAAACTTCCGCAGGGTCTTTTTGCTGGTCTGCCAGCCCGAGACGGTGATGGAAGAATTCGGCGCGATCATCCATTTTTGTGCGTTCCGGGGGGAGGTGCGCTTGCCATCAATGGAATTGAGCCCGTCAATAGCCACAGCCACGGCCACTCGCACGGGCAGCGGATTGTGCACCACGATGGAGTATTCCTCATTGGGCCTGACTTTCAGCATAACTTTATTACCTTCTTTAAATTCCTTGTAATGTCGTTTGTTGGATTTGACCACATAGGCTTTGAAGTTGTACCCCTGAAATCTTTCTGAATACGCGAAAAGATTGGTTGAAACCAACATGACTAAAGCGACTGCACCGGCCAGAAAACGGCAAATCATCTGCTCTACCTCCTCAAAATATTTATGTTTAGGCGTTATTGCTTATTTATTATCGTCTCGATATATATTCGACTGTATTTAAAATATCCGAAAAAATCAAGCTCCAACCACCTGGAAACCCAGCGATATTCCACTCTTTCATATGACCTCACCTCCGGTGTCTGTGTACCTCTCGCTGGTTCCTGCCAAATATTTGGATTTGTTCATATGTAATATGATACGAATATGTGCTTCAAAAGGTTACATCTCGTATTAATTTTTTTTCCATACTGGGAATGCCTGCAACTGATATTCAAATACATTTATTGGATTGGTTTTTTTGAAATGAAGTATACACATTTAATTTAACAGAAATGATTATTGCTTACTAGCATTATAGGAGTGTGGATGTTGTCCGTTTATGCTGTGTATTACAGTCTAAAAAAGCTCGGGCGCTGGTAGGCGTATTGGGGTAAACGGCTGGGGATTTACGGAATCAAGATATCGAAATATTTAGGAGTCAGCAATGCCGCAATCAGCTATCTGGTACACCACGGTGAGCAATATACCAGGGAAAGAGGCGTTAACTTGTTATTTTGCCTGGCGCAAAACCACGTCCCCAAAGTTCACTGAAAATGTTATGGGATGCGGGAATATTTTGATCTAGCGTTTCCAGGTCACCCGTATAAATTTTTCCTCTTCGGCATAATGGAAATCCAGCTCTCCCTCATAGGCACGAAACAATGCTTCCCCGATACGACGAGGGAGATGGTTGTCAGTGAAGGTTATTTTTATGCAACCGCGCTCTTCTACAATTTCCATAAGGCGGTGCAAAGGATGCTCCTGCTTAGCGTTGGTTTCCTCATTATGGCATAAGTTTAATATTTCATCCTTATGTTTGCTCAGGAATTCACCGCTTAAAATCAAAATGCCCGCAGGAAATCCATCCTTGATCCGATGGCAGGCAGGACAAATCAATTTATGCGCCCCTAAAGGACTCCGGGCCCATCTCCATCGTCCCTTCTCAAAAACCGCCTGACACTGCGGGCAGACTGTGGGCTCCGGCAATTTCAGGCACGATTTATAGGCATCATGGGAATATTCTTTTAAGATTCTGTCTTTTCTCTTTCCGTGGGGCGCCCGTCCTTTCATGATACCCTCCCGGCAGATTGAATGATAAAGATGATAGAAAATTGGTTCTCAATAAAAGTTTAACAAAACCCGAAACAGTGTGTCAATGATTAAAAATGTATTGGTGGGAATAGGAAGAGGCATCCTATTCCCCAATCTGTCCCGGCTTATTTCTATTTTAAAATCGCAGTCATTGTGCGACCAGCCGGTCGCCCCTACGTCCGGTTTAAATATTTCATTCGCCGGGCGAACATACCCAAAAGACGGGCACAGGCAAGATTTGCCCCGGGATTCGGGACACTCACCGTACTATTGCCATCTTCTTAATTGGGAGTTTTTCTGTTATACCATTGACTTTCAAGCACACTCGATACATATATATTCCAGGTGCAATCCCCGCTGCGTTCCAGTCCATGCTTTGTCCTGGTTGGGCTTGTTGAAGCTTTGCGATTCTTTCTCCTGCAATACTATAAATACTTATTTCCACTAGCTCTGCCCCTACTTTTTCCCACGCAAATACAATGCGCCCTTTTCCCGGATTTGGATACACCATAGTTTGCTTGCCGAGCAAAATCACTCTGGGTGTAGATGTGATGGTGGGTGTAGATGTGATGGTGGGTGTAGATGTGATGGTGGGTGTAGGAATATAGGTCGGTGTGTCAGGATAGGGAGATCTGCTCATATACGCACTTGAATGTGGCGAATCAGAAGCATTATATCTACCTCCCAGGCTATACATCAATCCATTGTATGCTACAACCTTATGACCAGCTACTGGATACTTAAGTAAGTTGTTGTCCATTTCCCAGCATCCTGCATTCGGATATACTGGTATCTGACCGGTATTGGAATCCACAGAGCAAAAATACACTGTGGATATTTTCAGTTTCAATTCATTCATGCCACCAATGGAATAAAATTTACCGTTCATAAACACGACTTGATGTTCTGCCAGAGCTTCGGGCATAGGAGCAATCAAGGCGGTCCAGCCGGTTAAAGAGCCATCATTATGGATATCCGTATAATATATTGTATTTTGTGGAGTGCCTGCTGCATTGCGGCCACCAAAAACATAGATACGACCATACGCCACACAGGCGGCGAAGTCGTACAAAGGCATGGGTAAAGCAGCGGTCATTTTCCAACCTCCGGCTGAAGAACTATAATTAATTGATCCACCCGGATTGGGCCGACAGAACCATACGCGGTTCTCAAAATGACGCGCACTGTCGAGTGGTTGGTCAGCAGGTGCAGTACCACCACCCCAGTTGGTATTTTCTCTGGAAATACCACCGATAACATAAATATTTCCATTGTGCGATACCACAGAATGCCGAATCAGAGGCTGATAAATCGGCAGCGCTGTATTTCCAACATATGCTGCGGAAGGGTCCGGTCCGGCAGAAGAGAGGCCGAACATTGTTCCATAAACATCATATTCGTAGGCCGGATCATAAATTGGTATTGGTGCAGTATAGTCAAAGGTACCGGTTCCGCCGGAAAATCCGCCTTGACCAACCTCTTCATATAGTACTATCGTCTTACCCACTGCACAAGGAAGTGGTGGGACCTGATGATCCAGCTGACCGTCGGCACAGGTAGAGCGCGAAGCGCCATCTGCCCAAATCCAGGCGTTCATGGAATTTGCTCCACCCACAACATAGATAGCTCCATTGGCAATAGTGCTGTCATGCATGATGGCTGCCACTGGAATCGATCCTCCGGTATCCGGAGCAGCCCAATTTTTCAATGATCCATCGCTATCTACTTCAGAATTGTATACTGTTGAATAGGCGGATGGGGCATTCCCCATATCCGCGATACCAAAAGCATAGGCAGAATAAGTATTCGGTCCACCGCCTATCACAAAAACCGAGGGATTACCTGAAGTAATCCCGGTTGAATCACCAGACAGCGGAACCCTGAGTTCCGCGGAGTGACCGGTCCAGATATCGTAGACACTGCCACCGTAAACGGATAAAAATAAAGGTGTGGTTGGTACCCATCTGGTTATCGACCCCACCATCGCTGCATCCATTTGGTTCTCTTCGGACAAAGCCTGTTTGCCGCAAAATAAAGCTAAACAGACTATTACGGTATAAATAACAGCTGTGCTTTTCAACATTATTTTAATTACTCCTTTTTCTCTTCTATTCTGCCTCCCGTTTATCGCCATATAGAATAGACGTTATTCTCTTTAGCTTTATTTCAACAAATCCGGATAATCGGGGTCGTGCTGATCTTACCTTAAAAAAAATGACACATCGTTAAGATACACTACGCATCCTCTCATACTCAACCGAATTCTGATAGTTCAAATACGAATGCCCATGGGAATAGGAAGAGACATCCTATACCCCAATTTGTCCCGGCTTATTTCTATTTTAAAATCGCAGTCATTGGGCGACCAGCCGGTCGCCCCTATGTCCGGTTTAAATATTTCATTCGCCGGGCGAACATACCCAAAAGACGGGCACCGGCAAGATTCGCCCTTACGTCCATTTTAAAATTTTATTCTTCCGGGCGAACACGGGGGTTCGCCCCTACGTTCGTTTTAAGGCATCCATTACCACACCCCAGCCGTCTGCTATCTGGCTGACAAAATCCGTCCAGGAGCGGAGGGTGAAAAGCCTGCGCAGCAGATATCCAGGCCGCAGATAAAAACGGATCAGGGCTTCTTTGCGCAAGACCAGGATCTGTTGAGCTGAAAGCTCCTGGGTGGATATAGCACCGTCAATGCCGGATTGATCCATGGTACTTATGTGTTCATCAATCAATCCTTGGGCAATGGATTCCTTTCGCAATTGTGTTGCTGCCCGGGGAACAGCCACATTAAAAGCCGCGTAATCCAATGGCAGCTCAAGGGCCAGTTGTATGGTCTTACGTGCTTGTGCTTCCGTCTCTCCGGGCAGACCAAGCATAAAAGTTGCCGCCACCCGGATTCCGGCTTTGCGACAATTGCTCAAGGTCTCGCGGATCAGGTCTAAATTCATTTTCTTATGGTATTGTTCCAAGGTCGCATCACTGCCGCTTTCCACTCCGAAAATAATGGTATGGCAGCCGACCCGGGCCATGGCATCCAGCATCTCGTGATTTAAAACATCTGCCCGGGAAAAACACGACCACTGGAATTTAAACTTATTTGATTCCATAGCTTCGCATAGCTGCAAGGTACGATCGCGCCGCACGCCAAAGGTTTGGTCGAGAAAGAATATTTCCCGCACCCTGTTTTTCTGCAGCAACTGCATTTCTTTAATAATATCCTCAATTGGCCGCAGACCAAATCCCAGATTCGGAATCACACAAAAAGTGCAGCCAAACGGACAACCGTAATCCGTAAGCATGGCTGTCATGGGATGTGCCAGCATAAATGGAAAACGGTAGCGAGGAAGCGGAAAAAGCTCATGCCTCGGAGTCGGAATGCGATAATCGCCGCGCTGCCGGTGTAATCCGCCGGTGATGAATGATCCGGATTGGGTGGAACGATAAACCGTATTGGGAATGGGCTGCTGCTCACGCTGTTCAATCAAAGTCAATACATCTTCGGTCACAAAGTTTAATAAAGCCGCCTCAATTTCCGGCACTTCCTGCAAACGTTTTTCCGTGTCTTCCAGGAGCAGATCGCCGACCGCAATAATATACGCCGGGGTTTGCTCTTTAAGCTGACGTAAAAATACTTTATCTTCTTCCCAGGAAGCGGCCCCTACGAGTGTAATAATAACCTCCGGAGCCATGGCTTGTATTTTGATCAGACTCTCACTGACCGACAGCCCTTCAACAATGCCATCCTGCACCATCACTTCGTGCCGGCCGGATAGAATTCCAGAGAGCATCAACAAAACAATCGGCGGAGAGATGTAATTCGCTTTGGATAATTTCGAACAGAAATAATCCCGGATATAATTTTTAGATCCCGGAGGATTAAGCAATAAGACCCGGCTCACAAATGACTCCTTAAGTTCAGTATTTCCAATCAGTATTCTGCCTTTTTCTCGCTGTCACATGCACACCCATGGCTCCGCGCGCGCTGTGCCGAATACTGCCTTCCAGCCAGGTAATCACGGATAATACCCGCCGCGCCTGCCGTAAACACCACCCTTTTAAACCTCCGTTGGTTTGCAAAGCCTGGGCTGCCCAAAGCGCCTGAGGATTATTGCTTCTGGCTACCCGGTTAAAAAACATATAGTCAAATTGCTGGGTAATAAAATAATCCGCGTGCCGCTGCCGCAGTATTTCAAATCCTGAGTCTTTCAGCAAGTCAATCAACTGTTGCGTGGTATACTGTTGCTGATGCCCGCCGAATTTTGCTTTAACCACATGTCCTTTTTTTACATAAATGGTATTAGAATTCCCTTCGCACGGAACATACATATGTAAAATTCCGCCGGGAACGAGTACCCGGGCACTTTCCGTCAAAACACGCTTTGGATCATTTACGTGCTCCAGAATATCAAACCCCATGACGGCCGCGAATCGTTGATCCTTAAAGGGCAATGCTTGTACATCAGCCACCGTGCCCTGGACCTCAGCAATATCCTCAACGCAGCGTAAGGCTTGCGGATCCAGATCCACAGCAGCCAATGCCTGTTTTGGTCTGGCCCGGCGCAAAGCACGCAGATACTGACCGCCGCCACAGCCCAGTTCCAATACTTCACCCTGCACAGCACGCAAAGCACGCAGGGCACGTTTAATTTTCAAACCGGACAAAGACCAGGAACGCGGATTGGCCACACCACGACCATAGACAAATCCCGGCGGATAAGGATTGGGACTACTGTTTGCGGACTGGTTTTGATTTGTTTTCATGTATCTCAACCCGGCGCAGACTGGAGAATAGAAATTTCAAGATCAGGGTCATTAAAAAACTCTGGATCATAATACGCCAATCAAAGGTGGATTTTCCTTCTTTGCGATCCACAAACACAATGGGAATCTCTTTAATCCGGAAGCCCCGCAGCGTGGCTTTGTACAACAACTCTTGCACAATGGAAGGACCCAAAGAAATCGTATTATCCATCTTAATGGTTTCCAGCACCGGGCGGCGAAACAAGCGATACCCGGAGGTGCAATCACATACATTCGCAATTTTCAATACACGACGGATATAAAAATTCGCCAGCTTGGTTATACTATGCCGAATCCAGCCGCGATCCAAATCTTTGCCGCCCGGAATAAATCGCGACCCCACCACCACATCGCAGTGCCGGGCTGTGCGCAGCAATTCCGGGATATAACGCGGATGATGGGAAAAATCCGCATCCATCTCAATAATCATATCCGCTTTTTGTTCCAAGGCATATTTAAAACCTTTAATCCCCGCTGTGCCTCTGCCCCGTTCATGCAAACGGTGTACCACGTGTAAAAACGAGCGCTTTTTAGCCAATTGGTCCAGCCTGCGGCCTGTCCCGTCCGGCGAAGCATCGTCCACAACCACAATATGCAAGTTATTGATATGCAGTCCTTCAATGGCTTCAATCAGGGATTGAATATTCTCCTTTTCATTGTAAGTAGGAATCATCACAAATATCTTAGGCTGCTTTTTTTCAACAGTCGCGCGCTTGAGTACAGCTTTTTTCCTGGTTGCAGTTTTGACTTTTTTAATCATGCCGGGGCTCTCCAGAGCTGTTGCAAAACGGACCAGACCGTATCTGGTGAAATGCTCTCCATGCAGGTAGGCGATTTGTCACAGGTTTGGCGATAGCAAGGGACACAGGACAACTCTGCCACCACCTTTTCGCCCAAACCAAACATCTCAATCTCTTGGGCGCAGGTTGGTCCAAAAAGAGCAATGGTCGGACGTTTAAGTGCCAAGGCCATATGCAAGGCCAGGGTATCACCGGTAATCACGACCCGGCAAGCCTGAATAAAACCGGCAAATTCCCGTAAGGTATGCTCTCCGCTCGTATCCAATAGCCTTTCACCGGCCAGGGAACAGATGCTTTCATTGACAGCGATCTCATCCGGGCCTCCCAATAATACGACTTCGGCTTGCAGCTCCTTTTTCGCACGTTTGGCTATCTCAGCAAAACCGGATTCAGTCCAACGTTTGCGCTGAAAGGCCGGGCCACATCCGGTGACCAAACCCAGGATTGGACGCTGAGCAGCCTGGTTCTGCTCCTGGATAAATTTTTTAAAACACGCCAGATCCTGCCCGCCGAGTTCCAATTGATAAGGTTCTTGCGCATATTCCAAACCCACGGCCTCAAATATTATCTGCATATAAGTTTTTTGATTCTTTTTAAACTTCAAATCATCACTTACACCCAATGCCAGGGAGTAGGCAGCTTCAGGATTAAAAATATGCGGCGTCCCCACACCATCCGCTGCCAGGTTCCAGCCCAATTTTTGTTCAGCCTGAACCAGATTGGCCAACCCAATAGCATGCGGATCTTTGTCCAAACAGATCACTATATCAAAGGTCCGGGCTTGAATTTCCACCAGGCTTTTTAATTCCCAGGCCAGCAAACGATCGAGCCCGGAAATATCCTGCAGGAGTTCCACGGATTCGGGCGCTGTAAGCCAGGTAATGTGCGCCTTGGCATACTTTTTCTTTAATCCGGCCAAGAGCGGTGTGGTACGTAACACATCTCCGCGCGCGCCCAATTTTATTAATAATATCCTGGGTCCGAGTTTTGCATAGGCCTCGCAATCGTCACAGAAACGATTCTGAGCACAGGGTTTATCCCCTTGCCAAAATTGACAATCCGTTTTAAATTGCACGTAAGCAAACCTCTCAGCAGCTATTTTTTCTTCTGATACCACTCAATAGTCCTAAGCAAACCTTCACGCAAGGGAACCCGCGGTGACCAGCGTAATATTTTATACGCCTTGGAAATATCCGGCTTGCGCCGAACCGGATCATCCGCGGGCAATGGTTTATAAACAGTTTTCAATACTTTGCCCATCAATTCCTTAATCATATCCGCCGCTTCCAGAATAGTAAACTCATTGGGATTCCCCAGATTAAAGACCTCACCGCGTGTCTTGGGCAAAAAAGCGGCACGGACAATCCCCTCCACCAAATCATCCACATAACAGAAGCTCCGGGTCTGACAACCGGAACCATAGACTGTTAATTTTTCACCGCGCAGCGCTTGATTGATAAAATTGGAAATAACCCGGCCATCGTCTTTTTGCAAGCGCGGACCATAGGTATTGAATATCCGGATAATCCGGGCATTCAAGCGGAATTTGCGCACATACTCCATGGTCAGGGCTTCCCCAAAGCGCTTAGACTCATCATAGCAGGCACGTTCACCATTGGGATTGACATTGCCCCAATCCGTCTCTTTTTGCGGATGCCGCAACGGATCGCCGTACACTTCCGAGGTACTGGCAAATAAATATTTGGCTTTTTGGCGCCGGGCCAATTCCAGCAACTGATGACTGCCCAGCGAATTGGTCAGCATAGTATCAATTGACCAGGTTTTATAATAAGGAGGTGAAGCATAAGAAGCAAAATTGAAAATATAATCTACCGCCACTTTGAGCGGCTGCCGTATATCCTGTTTTATAAATTTGAATTGCCTGGATTTTTTAGCCTCACTAAGGTTGGCCAATCGTCCGGTTTTGAGATTATCCACACAAATGACTGTGTGCCTCATTTCAAGTAAACGCTCGCACAAGTGCGAGCCAATGAATCCGGCTCCGCCGGCAACAAGAATACGCATTATTTATTCCTTCCCCTTATTTCTTGCTCGAAATATAACTTTTTATTTTATAACATGATTACTATTTTTACCGTAATTTTTTTCTGACATTTTCCCATCCGCTCAAACGGACGGGGACGGTCATCGGCGGCAGTTCACTGGTGTAGCATACGGTTGTCAACCGCTAGGTTGTTGGTTCGAGTCCAATCCGGGGAGCCAACAATTTTACGAAGCAAAATTGCAGAGCAATCGTTAATCGAGAATCGAAAATCGCAACTTCTATTTGCGGTCGATTCTCCACTCTCGATTTTCGGCCTTTGTGAAGTTTACATAAAAGCCTGCTTCCCATTCGGAAGCAGGCTTTTATTTTTTTCATTTCTCCTGCATGGATTTCCCGATTCCACGGTATAATTGCAATTGTAGGGAACGGTCGCGACCGTTCCCTACATAACAAAATCAAACCATTGCCCGGTATCATAGGGGTATTTAAAACCACAACATCAAAATTGATTCACAATATTGATTTTAATGATTTCAAATGGCAAAAATCATATTACGATCACATCATCCGTAAATCCGATTCCCTCTTTCATATTCGAAATTACATCCGAAATAATCCACTAAGTTTACAAAGTTGACACCGTCCCTCATCACTCATTGGTTTTTCAGTTTGACCCCCACGGTACCAAGTACCACTCTCTAACAATCATCCCTTATCTCTTCAAATAGCAACCCAAGCGCTTTCTCATGCTTCTGAAGAACTGCACGTTCCTGACTGGTTACTATCGAAATGGCAACACCGGCTTTGCCACTTCTGCCTGTGCGTCCCACACGATGCAGATAGCCATCTACGGTATCAGGCATATCAACATTAAAAACGTGGGTAACATCTTTTATATCGAGCCCCCTGGCGGCAATATCAGAGGCAATTAAAACACTTAACTTTCCGGTGCGATATTTTTCCATTGTTGCTTTGCGGTCCATTTTATTGTCATCGCCATGGAGACTGGCGACTTTGACACCATGGTATTTTAATTCACTGACGATCTTTTTGATTTCATTAGCTGTATTAACAAAGACCAACGACTTAGCGGCTTTCGTATGAACGATAAGCTTTCTTAGCCTATCAATCTTATTCTTATAGGTTGTTGTAGCAAACCTATGCTCGATTGTATTTGGTATGTTGTTGCTGGTATCTACTTTTAAAAACCGGGGTTCCTTCATTATAGATTTGGTCGTTTCTATAGTTCTAGATGAAATGGTAGCTGAAACAAGTATCATCTGCCGGTCACGTGGCGTTGTTTTTATAACGTCATTAATAATCTTGCTATTTTTTGCATCAAACAACCTATCTGCTTCGTCAACAATAATGGTCTTAATCGTATGAGCTGATATTTTTTTCTTCCTAATCAATTGCAATACTCTGCCGGCAGTGCCAATTATAATTTGCGGTTTATCACGCAGTTTTAATAATTGCCGTTCAATATTAACGTTTCCTATGATGACAGCACCTGTTAATTCGTTGTCTGAGTTTTGAGACAACCGTTCGACTTGACGTAATATTTGCACAGCCAGCTCGTGAGTAGGCACAAGAACCAAGGCTTGCATCTCTCTGATCGGTTGCAATTTTTCAAAGAGCGGCAATAAAAAAGCCAGCGTCTTTCCTGTCCCTGTTTGAGATTGAACCATTAAATCGAGATGCCTGATCGCCTCTGGAATAACCAATGCCTGTATCGGCGTAGGTACAGTAATCTGTTCTACAGCCAGTGCTGCAACCAGACGTTGAGATAAACCAAGTTCCTTAAAAGATACGCTCATTAAAACTCCTTATCTATCTTTTGGGGCGAAAGATGCTCCCCTAATTCCGGTGACACCATACTTAA
>JAGLMY010000158.1 GCA_023139775.1 bacterium | reverse complement strand
GCACGGCTTAGCCTAAGCCCCTACAATAATTTTATATTTTAAGGTCGATTGAGCATCTGTAGCACCGACTCAAGTTCCCGTTTGACTTTATGGATTGTATTCAATAACTTATTCTCACGCAACCCCAATTTTAAATCCATCTGCATTTTTTCGGGTCGCAACTCACCTGCCAGTCTTCGTTTGGCGCCGGCAATGGTAAATTTTTCATCGTACAACAATGTTTTTATTCTTTTAATCAGGCGCAAATCTTTGGCCCTATAAATCCTCTGTCCTGTGCTTCCTTTATCCGGCCGAAGCTGTGGAAATTCCGTTTCCCAATACCGCAATACGTGAGATTTGACATCCGTAATCTCGCTGACCTCCCGGATTTGATAAAACATTTTTTCCGAAAATTCTTCTATTACATCATGTTTATCAGGTTGCTGGTTCTTCCTTGGTCTGGCCATAAAAGCCTCCCATCTTTATAACTTTTTTCGCATTAGGATACAAGCGCCTTCTTATTTCGCAAACTACCATAATCTTTTTAAGACCCTTATTTTTCTTCGCGGATCTTCTTTTTTAGCCAACTACCCGGCCGAAACTGAACAACTCGTTTCCGGGGCACAGCCACTGCTTCTCCGGTACGGGGATTTCTACCTTTGCGTGGATTACGCACCTTGTAATGAAACGATCCAAATCCCACTAGGTGAATGACCTCTTCGTTTTGTAAAGCAGTAATTATCTGCGATAAAAAATAATCAACAATCTTCCGACAATAGCGACGTGAGAGGCCTAATTCGGAAAGCTTTTTAGCCAAGTCAGCCTTGGTTACGGTCCGGTCTTTTTCCTTTGTCACTTGGATCCCTCTGATTCACTCCACTCACGAGTCTCGTTTTCAGCCTTGCGAGACCTTTGCATAAGCGCCTTGACAGCGATATGCGGATCTAATCGTTCAAATAAAATCCGGCTCATTTGAGTAGTAATCGGCATTTCCACTTGTTTGGCATCTGCCAGCTTTTTAGCGGAACGGGTGGTTTCCACTCCTTCGGCAACCATTTCCATTTCATTAAGAATTTCATCAATTTTTCTGCCGCGTCCCAATTCTTCACCCACTCGACGATTACGCGAATGCCGGCTGGTACAAGTAACCACCAAATCCCCCATACCCGACAATCCGGCAAAGGTCTCCGCTTGCGCCTGCAGAGCTATTCCCAACCGGCTCATTTCCGCCAAACCCCGGGTAATCAGAGCAGCCTTAGTATTATCGCCCAAGCCTAAACCGTCGACAACCCCTGCGGCAATGGCAATAATGTTTTTTAAAGAACCTCCGAGTTCTACTCCCGCTACGTCAGTACTGGAATACACTCGAAAAGATTCTGTCATAAACAATTCTTGAACTATACCTGCGGTATCACGCGAGGCCGAAGCGGCAACTACAGATGTGGGTATTCCCCGGCTCACTTCTTCCGCATGACTCGGACCGGACAGTACGCAAAAATCAGATGCCGGCAAGAACTCCTGAACCACAATTTCCGACATGCGGCATAAGGTATCGCATTCAATTCCCTTGGAGGCGCTGATTAGAATTTTTGGTTTGGCCTGACACGCAACAATTTGCTTGATCACCGAGCGAAACACTTGGGACGGCACCACCATCACCAGGGTTGAACAGTCAGCCACCGCTTGATCCAAAACACTGGTAATGCTTATCTGCTCAGGGATTGAAAGGCCCGGCAAAAATTTCGGATTTTGACGGGTGGTTTCCAGCACTTTGGCATATTCCGCATTATATTCCCATAACCTAATCGCATGGCCTTTTTGTGCCAAGAGCACAGCTAACGCCGTACCCCAAGCACCTGCCCCAATCACTGCGATTGGATTTTGCGTCTGTGCTTGCATCATACTTTTCCCTTTCATTCCTTGTACGGGCGGGGTTACCCCTCTTTTCTCTTTTCATTCTTTGTACGGGCGGGGTTACCCCTCTTTTCTCTTTTCATTCCTTGTACGGGCGGGGTTACCCCTCTTTTCTCTTTTCATTCCTTGTAGGGGCGGGGTTACCCCTCTTTTCTCTTTTTATTCTTTGTACGGGCGGGGTTACCCCGCCCCTACTTACTCTCACCCGTTGACCAAATTTGTTTTCGGTTCCGTTCAAAATGCGGCCAATGTTCGCACGATGACGAATAATAATCATGGTGGCAACCGGCACAGAAACAATAAATATCACTGAATTTTGTCCTGCCTCATGCAATAACCATATCATTGGCGGAAATACTATTGCGGCTATCAGAGACCCGGCTGAAATATACTTGGTAATGGCCACCACGAGAACAAACGGAACCAATACCAGCAGTGTTGAAAGCGGAGCCAATCCCAGAAATACACCACAGGTGGTCGCCACTCCTTTTCCACCTTTGAAATTCAAGAACAGGGTAAACGTGTGCCCCACAATAGCCGCCACGCCGCACCCCACACGGAGCAAATCCGAATCCGAAAACGGTGTGAGTTGTGATAAAAAATACACAACTATAAAACCCTTTGCCGCATCTGCCAGCAACACCAAAACTCCGGGCAGAACACCGAATACGCGCACAATATTCGTTGCTCCCGGATTCCTTGATCCCACCTTTCGGATATCAACACCCTTTAGCTTCCCATATAAATACGCCGTGGGAAACGAGCCCAGCACATAGCTTACTAGAACCGCAATTCCAATCAACAACCAAGCCTTATCCACGTTTTTTCTCCTTCCCTCCGCGCAACACAATAATAATGGGTGTGCCTTCCAAACCAAAGCGACTCCGCAGCTCATTTTTAATATGACGCAGATAGGCAAAATGCATTCGCTGCGCATAATTCACAAAAAGCGCAAAAGCCGGTGGCCGCACACCAATTTGAGAAATATATTTAATTTTCAGCACCTTGCCCCGACGCGTGGGAGCCGGATGCTTACGGATAATATCCTGAAGCGTTTTATTTAGCAAGCTGGTTTTTAAACGCATAACATGTTGTTCGTCCACATAAGCAGCCAACTCCAGCAACCGGTTCACGCGCTGTCCGCTCTTGGCGGAAAGCGTGATAATAGGCGCATAATCCAGAAACGGCATTCGTTTACGCAATACTTTTATATACTGATCCGTGGTATGCGAATCTTTTTCAATCAAATCCCATTTGTTCACTGCCAGTATGCAGGCCCGGCCGGATTCATGAATATAACCGCCAATGTGCTCGTCCTGTTCAGCCAATGGACGCGAAGCATCCAACAGTAAAACTCCAATATGCGTTTCCTCAATTGTACGCAGCGCACGCACCACCGCATAACGCTCTATAGCCTGATTGATTCTTTTTTTGGCACGCAACCCGGCTGTATCCAAAATCTGATAATCACGTCCCTGGTAATTAAAAAAAGAGGAAATGGTGTCCCGCGTGGTGCCTGGTTCTTCATGCACCAGAACCCGATCCTCACCTAGAACACGATTCACCAATGAAGACTTGCCTGCATTGGGCCTGCCCACGATGGCCATTTTAATAATTAGCTCGTCCTGAGTATCTTCATCCGGTTGCGGAGGAATATGTGTGTTCACAGCATCCAGCAATTCATCCACACATCGGCCATGCAAAGCAGAAATGGCAAACAGTTCACCAAAACCCAGAGACCAAAAATCGTGCGCTTGCGCTTCCAACTCTTCGTTGTCTATTTTATTGACGGCCAAAAGTACGGGTTTGGTTGCCTTGCGCAGCGCTTTGGCCAATTCCCGGTCGGACTTATCCAAAGGTGTCCGCCCGTCCACCACCATAATGACAATATCCGCTTCCTGCACAGCTAGTTCAGTCTGACGCCGTATTTGGCTAAGAATATGATCTTCTGATTCAGGTTCAAAACCACCCGTATCCACCAACAAGAACTCCCGGTCCAACCAACGTCCAATATCATAATTCCGGTCCCTGGTCAAACCGGAGTATTCATCAACTATCGCTCTGCTTTTGCCAATGATACGATTGAAAAGTGCCGATTTCCCGACATTGGGACGCCCTACAATCGCAACTACTGATCTAGTCATTTCAAAATCCACCTTAGTAGTGTAGTGTCTCTTAATTAACGGTACAGACGTCACCCCGGCATGATTGTAGCCGGGGTCCAGAGACTGTGACTTTTTCAAACAAAACCCCTGGATTCCGCCCCGGTTAACTGCATACCGGGGTGACGAAATGCCGGCTGCGAAGCGTCCCTATATATCTTTTCCTGTCGGGGAATGACGACAGAAGCATAAAATCAAATGTACCCATATTTAGTAGGGGCACGGCCTGCCGTGTCCCTACTATTAAATTAAAGAAAAAGATTATATAACGATTTTCAAGAATGTGGGGTGATTTTTTTTAAAAACACTTGTACTTAAAGAACCCAAAATGCGAAAATAAGCTATTAACTAATACAGAAAGCGGTGATGACCTGATGTTTATAAAAAATTGGTTACTCCTACTTTTTTGCTTCCTACTGATTCCAAATCTGACACTGGCATCGAATATCATCCGTATTGGTGAAGATGCACAAGTCGCAATAGACATGGAAGTGGAAGATGTGGTGATAATCAACGGTTCAGTAGAAATTGCCGGCCGAGTGTTGGGCAATGTAGTGGTAATCGGCGGAAATATCAATTTGAAAAATACAGCCTATGTGAACAAAGATGTAATCTGTCTGGGAGGACAGATCAGCACGATGACCGGCACTATCGTAAACGGCTCCAAGGTGGAAATCGGCGGTGTTATCGCCTGGAAATCATTGCCCTTTTTCTCCATTATGAAAATTCTCTTGATCGGTTTTCTATACAAAATCGGTACTGCGGTCATTTTATTGTTGCTTTCCATATTTTTCGTTCTCATGTGGCCTAATCAAATCCGGCTTGCTGCTCAAGCAGCTTCCCAGGATTTGGTCAAGTCCACACTGGTTGGTGTCTTTGCTGTGGCTTTGCTAACACCTTTGTGTATTGGTTTTGCCATCACTGTTTTCGGACTGCCTATTGCTTTTGCTCTTTTACTTTTCTTGTTGATAGCCAGTTGGTTTGGCATTGCCTGCATGGCCTTTTTAGTAGGCAATAAAATCTCCGGCAATTTTTCCCCGGTCATTGCCGTGGTGGTGGGTCTTCTCATTTTGAAATTTGTTCATTTCGTTCCCTTTGTGGGTACCATTCTGTATTTCCTTGCCATTTTGCCTGGCATTGGAGCTATCCTACTGACACGTTTCGGAACCAACAAACCATGGTTGGGAAACTCTCGCGCTAAATTGCCTCGCAAACACTAGTTTGGATTCTGCCGCAACCAGATCGAGAGGCATACTCACTCTTTTCACCAGCCCGGGCAATATGTTTGTATTTATTGTGAAAAAATATTGATTCAACTCTTTTTTCAGAGATAATAAAACTATGTCCTATACTAACCTGGCAAAGACACTTGTTCCTGGCAGCATTCTCCTGGATATCTATGTGGATTCGGGCGAACAATTCCTGGGCGGTGCAGAATTCAATTTTGCCTATCATCTCCATCATCTCATTGGTGGTGTTGATTTCCTTGGCAGAATCGGCACAGACCAAGAGGGGAAACACATATGGCATGAACTAGCACGTCGCAAGTTTCCTTATCAATTTATCCAAGTTGATCCTAAAAAACGCACTAAAACCGTACAAGTGAAAAAAAATAGCAACAACAAACCGGCTTTTATTATACCCAGCAATGTGGCTTCAGAATTTTTAGAATATCCACCGCTCTCAGACGATCGTATGGCTGCCTATGAAATCATTTATTTCGGCACTACCCTGCAATATGGATTAAAAAGTCGTGAAACCCTGCGCACCTTATTGTCCAAGTCCCGGGGTACCAGATTTTGTGATTTGAATTTACGTCCTCAGAAACACACTCCGGAAATCATCGAGTATTCTCTGCGCATATGCGATTTTTTGAAAATTAACCATGAAGAGCTGGATATTATCTGTGACTTGTTTCATTTTTCCGGTAGCAAAGAAGAAAAGATCTTACATATTGTCCAAAAATTCCAAATTCCCAGTGTATGTTTAACTATGGCTGAAAACGGCAGCTTGTTTTTCCAGAGCAAAAACTTCACTCAGCGGAGCATCTCCGGCGGTAAGATTATCGATACCGTTGGGGCCGGTGATGGTTTTTCAGCGTGCCTGGTGATCGGTCTGCTGCAGGGTTGGTCTCCGGAGCAGACACTGGATTTTGCCAGTGATTTTGCAGGGGCGATCTGTCAAATCCACGGCGCTCTACCCAGCCAACCGGAATTCTATTCTCCCTGGAAATCCAGAATAAAAACCATGTCCAGCACCAATTAAATTTCCTTTTATCAGCCAACTTCAATCATATGCGGAACTTTTCCCTGCCCTTTGGCATAGTACTTTGCGAAAGTGAAAACCAGCAACTGATGCTGTGTTATTTTCCTGTTGTTTTTTATCCTAAAATAAGTAAAACCACTATTTTATTTGATTAGCAGCACGGCGTGACTCCAGCGCACTTTCACGTACTCAACCATTGCCAATCCAACACGTTCTGCTTCATGCACAATATTCCGCAGCTCTGCTTCCTTCACATGATGCGATGGTTCTGCAATTAAAAACCGCCCTCCGGATTTAAGCATCCCATACACTTCAGCCAGAAAATTCGGGATATCCGGAATCTCATGCACCATCCAAAAGGCATTTACAAAATCAACCGATGTTTTTAATCCCAGACTATGTTGCTGACATTGATGCAGGATAATTCTTTTTTCCAGGTTGGCTTTTGCGGCCCGTCGTTTGACCATGGCCAGCATTTGCGGTTGCATATCCACAGCAAACACTTTACCCTGTTCGCCTACCAAACGGGCCAAACCCAGAGAAGTGAACCCCGCACCACAACCCACATCCAGCACGCGCATACCGGGTTTGACATAAGGACTATACAGTTTGGGAATATTATGAAGCAAAGGACGGAAAAAATTATCAAATGTCCAAACTTGCCACCAGGGACAAACGTGCTGCGCCATGATCAATCCTTTTCATAAATAATCCCCGCACTGAAGTGCGGAGTATTCAGGTAACCCTCACCCTTTATCCCTCTCCCTAAAAGGTAGAGGGGCTGCGGTAACCCCGGACTGAAGTCCGGGGATTCCTTTGATATATCAAATAGCTTCCGCGGACGCTTCGGTCTGGTCTTCACTATTCTCTTTTTTGGTTTTTTGAAATAAAAGCACTGCATAGGCAATATTATTCAAATACGGAGCAGCAATGGTCATAAACGCAAATATCCAAATCCAGCGCACTTTTAAAACAGTCTGATATCCGTACCAGAAAAAAACCGCTACTTGCGCCAAGCGGAATCCATACTTCATGGCTTGGGCAGCACGCACGGAAAGTTCTATTTGCATCTGATTCATAATCAACAGAGCGACGAGCTGCACAACCAGTATACCAATAAATAAAGCACTGAACAAAATTCTATCTTTAGTTAAAAATTTCTTTTTCATGTCCTGCCCCTCAAAGCTACGCTAACGCTTTTGAAAATTGTACACTCTCGGATGAGCTTGGTCCAGTTGGAAAGAATGAAAAAGAAGCTGCTTTTTTCTCTCCTGATTTTTACTCATTAAGTATTTACTTATTTTAAGCGCCGGCGCCACTTTTATTCCGGTGGGAGATGTGAACCAGCTGCCCTCGACCGGACCGGACAATGTGCTTAAAATATTTTTTCATATAGGCCGGGAGATTTGGATGTCAATTAAAACCTTTTTACCCGCACACGGTAATCCACATTGTACTTGACCCATTCAAAAAATTTCTCTTGCTCCTCAATGGGTTTGCCTGAGACTAATTGTTTCTTCCAGCCTTTCATGACTTCCAACGGCGCGATCCATAAGCGGACACGTCTTCGGGTCACAAAATCCTCCCAATTCTTCCCTACCTTGGGAGCCACATAAAGTAAACGCACGGTCACATTGCGGGCCAAGTACTCCATGGGATCCAGCTTAATTTTCGAATAAGAAGCTTTGCCTTTTTTGCCTTTTCTAATTTTCACGCCTTCCGGAATTCCATCGCTGACAATAATCACCGTAACCGGAGATAAGATGAGATTTCGTTTTTTAACCTGCTTGGCCACGGATTTGAAAAAAGTGTTGAAATCCGTGAGCCGGTCTTTCTCGCCGTACCAAGCGAGCAGGCTTTTTTCGATCCCGGCTATACTCTGGTTTTGAAAATCAAATATGGTGCGAAAAACCTGCGGATCATCCTTATAATCTCCGCCAATAGAACTCACAAACAGGGCTTTAGGTTTTTTCAATCCTCCCAAATTATGAATGTGGGCGTAAATATAATGTGCCAAAAACTTGCAGGCATCTCTGAACTCCGGTCTGGCCCGAAATGAGCCGCTGACATCAATACCAATAAAATAGGTCATGCGGCCGCGCCGGGATTCCTGTTCAGGATCCACCGGGCACCCGGTCAAACAGGTAGTCATAACTGCCAACAGCATGAAGATAGTCACGGATTTCAGAATATGGTTTCGCATAGGGCTCCCTTACTTGGAGTATTTGCTCTTTTTCAAGGCCAGTTTTTCCAAAATTTCCTTGGTGCTCATAACCTCAGCCATACTTTTAAACGGCAATTGAAAAACAGCCTGGCCGGCCACTAAAATAATGCAGAAATTAATCGCCACTGCCAATAATTGCACGATCGGCAGGATCGCCAATTCAGCCAAGGCTTGACCGTTTTGCTTGAACCACTCAATATCATTTTTAAAGGTCTCTACGATTTTCTTAATCCACAGCATTTCCTGTTCCTTTGGCCTTTCCTCAATCACTTCAGCGCCATGCAGTTTTTGGCGGGACATGATGGCCAAAAGCGAGGGCGTACCATAGCGGCCAAACAAGAACCAGGTCATTCCCCGAATACCCAGCCAGCCAAAGGTGGAAAACAACAAGGTGGAATATAAGCCCATGCGAAAACTTTCATCAGTATGTTGGGCAATCCAGGGCGTCACCGCGTCCACCAGTTCGCGGTACAAGAAGAAAACTTCCAAGAACATGACAAAGAATTCCACCAAGAGCATCTGGATAACCGCTTTGAACTGCTTGCGCTCTATGGCCTCGGTCAACACTTGGATACAGGCAAAACTGCCGGAGATCAGCAGGAACAAAAACATAAACAATATTGGCGGCAAAAATTTATGGGTTTCTATGCCCACTAAGTCGCTTAATACTTCGGATAAGAGCGGCATTAAGGTATAGGTGAAAATACCGGCTTCCAGCGCAGACCAGAAGATCGTCAAAATCACGGCCAGCCACGGCACCCCGGGCTGAAAGTACTTGCTGGAAAACTGCGAGCCGATTTTAAACGGGAAAAGAATCAGTTCTCTAATAAATTGCACTACCAAGCGGAAAGACATAACCAGCAAGCCCCAAAACCAGCCAAATAACAGAAACAAAAAGCGGAAAATACCGATGACAAACAACCAAATGGACTTTAAAGCGTCCCACCAATTCAGTGCCAGGGCGGCAATAAAGTGGATGCGATTGGCGCGAAACGGCACTGTGTATATACCCAGCATGCTGATCCAGATGCCGGCAATAACCAACAAAGCCGGCAGCAAGATAAAAATACGCTTCAAAATGATAAAATTTGAATAGTTCCCTGTCCAGGAAGCGGCAAGTATGTGCGCCTGCACGCTGGGGATCCAGAGCACCGGTAGAATCAACAACTGGTACAGTCCCTGCCATTCTTGGGGTAAAGTTTCCGCTAAAGTTTCAAACATGGCTGCTCCTCTATACCGCTGTTTTTAACACTCTCTTAACATAAAAGGTTATCTATTAAATGTCAATTTGAATTATAAAAATCTATGGGAATAGGAAGAAACATCCTATTCCCCTGAAGCATTATTTTGTAATTTGTAAGCCAAAAGAGCATCCAGATCAGGAGGAATTATCTTCTTTAGCGTTCCAACTGTCAATATATTCACTGCCATTATCAGTT
>JAGLMY010000157.1 GCA_023139775.1 bacterium | reverse complement strand
AAAAACAGCTCAAGAAATGGAACAGAGCATGGAAAACTGCGTTGCTTGAAAAGAATAATCCTGAATAGCGGGATTTATACTGTGATTTGATGATGTGAAACCATATCCCCGACAAAAACATTCGGGGATGACAAAAAAAACATTCGGTAACATCCTTTATGAGTCAACGAATGCCATCCGGTTATAGGCATTTCAGCCTTCGGTAACATTTAATATTTAACATTTAATATGAGTCAATTCGTCTTCCTATTCCCGAAAATTTTTGCTATATTCTCATAGAAAAGCAATTACCTGTCAGCTATAATAGATTCATGACTGATTTGTCTCCCTAGGTTAGTGCTGCATCAAAAGTTGCGTCGCTGTTGAATCAGAACCGGTGTGATGCACTGGTTAGCTTTATTTACAACATTAGTATGGATGGATTTCCTGAAACTCGTTAATGATCCAACTGCTAAAACCGGGCACAAAAATTCGGAGTCCGTCTGGAAAGCGTAGAATAAGTCCCAAGGTGTACTCACTGTCGGGTTGATTAACAGGGGATATGCTGAATGGAAAATATATTCGAAAAATATCTGCTTGAGGTGGTAAAAATGGGAAAAATAATTGCAATATTCTATATCACGTTATTGCTGGCAGGTTTTGCTGCGCCATGCCGTGCTAGCGATAATCCTGACGTCCCGGATTATGTCACTGATTTTCAGCAGCGGACGCTTGTATTTGAAGTGGCGATTCATCAGCATGCAAAGACCACTCAGGACTCTCTGAAGGCATACGCGGACTATGAGCAGTTTTTGGATAAAGAGTTAAATGAGGCGTACAAGTCATTAATAGCCAAACTGGGTACTGAGCAGCAGGCTAAAATTAAACAATCGCAACGAAACTGGGTTAAGTACAGAGACTCAGAGTTTGATTTTATTGCGAAAAACTGGACGGCCAAGAATTTTGGCAGCTCTGCTGTCCTATCACGCGGTGCGTATCGTACAACTGTCATTCGAGACCGTGTAACTTTGTTCTTGCATTATCTGAAAAATTACTAGTGTAGTGTCTCGCGCTGTTTGTGCCTTATCCAGCATCGCTTTCGCGCGACTGTGTTTTGCAATGATGTCTTCAGCTTTGGCTGTCCAAACTAACAGTGCAAGGCAGGAAAAAATCGGGGAATATCAATCGGCCTAAAATCAATATTACACCCCTCAGTGATTGAAAATAAGGGTTTCCCATCAAGATCGCTGACGACAGTAGAACTGGTGCCAGCTACTTTTTTCCCTTGGGAGCCATGGGAAAGGCAAAAGAGCCGGCACTGGAAGTTTTTAGGAGCTTTTTAGCGGCTGGAGATGACCGTGGACCCGAAAAAATCGCGATTGTTCACGGGAAATAGCATGGTGATTTTTTATTTAGGAGTTGGAGCGACAAGCGATGTCTCGGCTCTTGACAATATTTTAAGCATACTGTAAGAAAAATAGGTATGTTTACTAAAAGACAGATAGATCGAGGAGGGAATCGGTGAAAAGAGTGACCATCTTCGGTGCCATCGTTGGCGTACCCGCCCTGCTTCTCCTGCTGGCGAACTGGTGCCAGCCACTTTTTTGAAATAGTAACTATTTACTTAAGCTGATCGATTTCTTTTGTTAATTCCTCAATTTTATTTTGCAGCAGTTCCTGGTTAAGCGATTGATAATAATGTTCAAAAACCTCTTTAAGTCTTTGATATTTCGGGTTTGCTGCGTCCAACTCATACAGAAATTTAATTTTTTCCCTTGCGATTAAAACATAATAATTTCTAATCCCGCCTGTTTTAAAGCTTTTAACAATTTCGTGATAATTTTTTTCCGGATCATTTAAAATCGATTTGCGAATACTGGTTTTTATATTATCCCAATACCCTTGGCATAAAGCTTTAACTTTATGAAAAAAAAGTGGCTGGCACCTGTTCCATTCATCATCGCTATGCATTCTCTTGTAAAGATAAAATGCAATTACCCTAACCCGGACAAGCTGGAACCGAAAATATTTGACAAGATCAACAGGATATACGGGATTTTAAATAAATCCTATCAATCCTGTTATCCTGTCAAAAGAAATTCTTTGTGCTTGGCACCTTTTTTGACAAATGGAAAAAATGGAAATTTACGAAAAAGGAAGACATTTTACAAAATCCCGGCGTGGCCGCAAACACGGCCGCTTCTAAATATAGTCAACAGGAACACAACACAGCATCAGTGTTGTGTTCCTGTTTTTTTATCCGCCTTCGCAGACGCCGTCGACCATAGCTTTTGGAATATGTCAAAGACTCCGGGCTTGCCCGGCATGTCAATCCCATTGCACATGAAACAAGCATCGTTTGCCGCCTCTATTAATGCATTCCAGATGGCTGACTTGGCAATTCTTTCCACCGGATAACTCTATGGCCTTGCGCGCCCATCCTATTGTTCCAAAGCAGATAGACTCCCCAAAGGCCTCTGCTCCTTCGATTGCAAAGTCATAGGATTTTTTAGTATCGGCGACTTTTACGAGCTGGCATCTTTCAAATAAATGTTTCCAGAGCCGAGGAGCGCTGTTGGCAAACCACCCGGGGGCGCCGATTTTGAGAAAAACCCGCATGAATAAATTAAGATTTTCCTCCGCCACATACTCATGAATTTCACTGAAATATTCGCCCCTGCCCTGTCCGAATAGTTCCTTGACGACGCTATAAATTTTCCGATAAAGCGAAGCCGGCACCCTGGTAACCGGCGACAACGCCTTTCCGATTATAAGCAGTTCTTCCTTCGTGAATCTTTCCATAAAATGCTCCAAATTTTTCTCGCCGTGTTCCTGCAGAATGAATTTTTTAATTCCTATGAGTGCTATCCCTTTAATTGCAGGTTCCTGGTTCATTGATTTTACCTCCAAATGGAATATGAGCGGGTCCGTTCGTCCTTTTTGATTCGGCATAAGGCTCCCGCTTGATCATTTGTATCTCAGATGCGGAATTTTGATCCGCACTACTGTTCTGCAAAACAACTAAATTTTATTAATATTTTCGGTTTTATTTCCTCTTTTCTTTAATACGTTAGCCGCCTCATTCCGAGCTTTCAAGCCGGTGAAAAAAATGTGGCTGGCACCTGTTCCTATATTTCCCTCGAAAAACAATTACTTTCCAGCTAAGCGGCACCACTAGAAACATAGGCATGTATATAATGTCTATTCATCATCGCTATGCATTATCTTGTAAAGATAAAATACAATTACCCTAACCCGGACAAGCTGGAACCGAAAATATTTGACAAGATCAACAGGATATACGGGATTTTAAATAAATCCTATCAATCCTGTTATCCTGTCAAAAGAAATTCTTTGCGCTC
>JAGLMY010000156.1 GCA_023139775.1 bacterium | reverse complement strand
AAACCTTGGTTGCATGGAAACTCAAGATGGAAAGATCACCATAATCCAACACCGACTGTCCGTTAAGCTTGACAGCAAAAGCATGCGCAGCATCATAAATGAGCCGTAAACCATATATGTCCGCTATTTCCTGGAACCGCTTAACATTACATGGATTCCCATAAACATGCACCGGCATAATGGCTGTGGTTTGAGGCGTAATCGCCGCCTCCAGTTTCTCCGGGTCTAAATTAAAATAATCCGGCTCGATATCGGCAAATACCGGCTTGATATTGTTCCACCATAAGGAATGTGTCGTAGCAACAAAACTAAAGGGCGTGGTGATCACTTCTCCGGTGATCTTTAGCGCCTGTAACGCGATCATCAGCGCAAGTGTCCCATTAGAAAATACGGATATGTATTTCACTCCCAAGTAGTCCGCCAGCGCTTTTTCAAACTGCTTATGAAACGGACCGTTATTGGTCAAAACCTTGTTATCCCAAATCTGCTGCAGACAGGTATAAAACTCGTCCAGTGGCGGCAAATCCGGCCGGGTTACATAAACCGGTTCCTGCAATTTATTTTCCATTAACTACACCTGCTTGTTTTGGAATTTATCCATAATCATCTGTCTAATTTCAACATAACTTCCCAGGCGAAATATGTGTCCGATTGCGATAATTATCAATAATCCAAAAGTGCTTTGAAAAAACAATACACTCGCCGAACTATAGGGAAGAACAAAACCCAAAGCATAGACACTAAACCCCATAATAATTGCAGCAATAAAAGATGGTGCGATATCTCCTATTTGTTCCTTCACCGGATAATTAATCAATGTCCCTGACCAAAAGCTATTAAGAAAATACGCAATGATTGAATTAATTATCATGCCAACCAGCATGGCCTCAATACCAATAAAAATGCCAATTAAAATGACTGGAATAGCCAGAACCTTTTTAATAACCTCGAGCCGGAGAAAGAGATCTGAACGTCCTTTTACATTTAACATGTTGAGATTTAATGCATGTAACGGATACAACATACCAACAAAACACAATAATTGCAAGTAAGGAACCGATGGCAGCCATTTCTCACCAACCAATGCGCAAACAAAGTATTCAGCCGTTGCGGCCATCCCGATCAAAAGGACAAAGGAGATTAACATTGTGCTTTTAATGAGCTTCTTATAACTCCGCTTTAGCCGTGCATCATCATCCTGAATAGAGGAAAGAACAGGATAACTAACCCGCTGAACAACATTGGTTAAATTTGACGAGGGAAACATCTGGAAATTATCAGCCCTGGTATAGTACCCCAGTTGAGACGCCGAATAAAACTTCCCAATGATTAAGTAATAAAAGCTTTTATACGTCGTGTCGATCAATCCCGAAACAAGCAGTTTGGACCCGAAATTAAACATATTGCTTAGGGCCGCTCGGCTAAATAACAGTGCCGGTTTCCACTCGTTCCAAGCCCAAAGCAATAAAATCCGGATAAAATTTTGTATTAATGTCCGCCATACCAGACTCCATACTCCCCAGCCATTGTATGCGAGCCATATACTAATAACACCGGCGGTCACCGAAGAAATAACTGAAATCCTGGTTTGTAGTTTGAAATTAATATGCTTGGTCAAAATTGTATTTTGAATGAGTCCGGCCGCATTAATTATCAAAACCAACCCCAGTACCTGTACCAGCCCCTCCAATTGGGGTTCATTAAAAAAACGGCTTATCGTTTTTGCGGAGAAAAAAAGGATTCCATAAAACAATGCCCCAATGAATAAATTAAAGTAGAAAACCGTACAATAATCCGCTTGATTGCAGTCTTTCTTGCGTATCAAAGCCTGGCTAAAACCACTATCTACAAAAGACTGCGAAATAGTAATAAAAATGGTGATCATTCCAATAAGCCCGAACTCTTTGGGAGAAAGAATTCTGGCAAGTATGATGCCAACGGCAAAATTCACACCTTGGTTTACAAAATTATCCGTGAAGCTCCAAAACAGGCCTGATAATGTTTTTTGTTTAAGATTTTTTTCCGGCATTATTCTCTCTGGTTATTTCCCTCTGGAGCTTCCCCCCGGTATTCAACTCAAGGATCCACATATCGTTTTTTTACGTCCAACAACATTTGTTCTGCTGTCCTGTCCCTAGGGATTTTGTATATAAAAGCGGGCGTTTTATTGATTAAATCCCCCCTGCCCCCTTTACAAAAGGGGGAGAATGACTAAAGTCCGACAGGCTCCTAACAATTGTAAGCCAGGCCGTGTAAATCCACGTCTCGCATCTGACAAATTCGTCTTTTATATTACACTCGCTCATAGATAAATTTGGGAATCGGGAACGTCCGGTTATTGAGAACCACACCCAGAATATTCACCTTTCGCTCCACCAAAGGCCGAAGGGTAATTTTGAGAATCTGGCGGCGGGTAAACCCTTCGCTCACGACAACCACTGTGGCATCGGTATGGGCAGAGAGAACCAAGGCATCCTTAAAACCCGTGAGATCCGAACAGTCCATAAGGACGACTTCATATTCCTTCCGCACTTCCTCCAGCAGCTCCTTGACCTTGCCGGAATCCAGAAGGATAACCGGATTAAGCCCGGTCGTGCCGGCCGTGATCATATGCAAATTTTGTCCCTGGTCATGGATGACGTCTTTGAGCGCGGCCTTGCCCTCGATAACCTCCGCCCAGCCGGCCGTGTTTTCGATTTTCAATAATTTATGCAATCCCGGGTGCCGCAGATTCGCGTCCACCAAAAGCACCCGGTGCCCGGCCTTTTGTGAAAGCAGCGCCCCCAAGTTCGCAACGACCGCCGATATCCCCTCCTTTGTCGACGAAGAGGTTACCAGAATTGTCTTAACTTTCCGGTCCTTGACCAGAAGATACAACTCATCCGCCAGCATTTGATAATAATGAGCATAAGCTGATTTTTTCTTAGCCGTAAGCTTAGCCATGAATCCTTGGCGGGGAATAGAGCCCAGAAACGGCAAGGCCAATTCGGCCTCGACTTCCCGCGGAGATTTGAAAGTCGGGTCCATATATTCAAACACAAACGCCAGCATGAGGCCGAGAAAGATGCTCATGAACAATCCTAAGGCCATGACAATAAGTTTACGCGGACCGGTGGGTTGCAGCGGGACCCGGGCCTGCTCAATGATCTTCACCGTGGCCGGGCCGATGGCCTCAATATTGGATAGCGGGTTGCCCCTTAACCTTTTAGCCATTTTGTCAATATTGTCTTTCAACTGTATTATCGTCGGGTGTTTGTCTCCGTATTTAAGCGCCAGGTCCGCGAGCTGTTGTTCCTGGTCGAAGATAACATACGAACGGCTCACGACGTTGACAATGGCCGCGGCGCCGATGGGATCAAAGTCCTGAACGCTGATGGTAAAAAGGTTCGTGGCGCGAATCGGCTCGACCTTGATCCGTTTCCGCAAATCTTCAACCGCCCCGCGAAAAGCCAGAAGTTGCTGTTGCTTCGGCGTATAACGGACCCCCTGAGTTTTTTTCAGCCGCAGCATAAAATCAATAAGTTTACATTTTATTGGGGAAGCGTAACGCTTTTCATAATCCTCCGGTTTTTGCTTGAGACCCAAAGCCCGAACCGCGCGTTCCAGGACCGGAGCGGATTTGGCGATCTCGCTCTGCGTCAGGGCCTCTTGATCGTTGCGGTTGCCGGGAATATCCCGGGAATAAGGCGCCTGCACCAGTTTCGCAGCAGAGATAAGCATCTTGACCTGGGCTTCATAAACCGGCGTCTTTAAAGTCAGGCTGATAAAAACCGTAATCAGCACGGTAAATATGGCTGTGAGCACCACGGCTTTTTGGCGAAACAGTACACGCAGGTAATCGCGGAGAGTCACGAAGGAAGTATGGGCGCTAGCCTCGGAAAAATTGAAAGATTCCATTAAAGAGCTCTCCTTTTTTAAACAGTGGATTCATTAAATTACACCTTAAAACATCCCTTCCGAAATTACTACGATGTCCCCTGGGGACAGCAAAAGGTCTTCGCTCGCGTTGCCTTTCATAACGGCATTGACGTTGATTTTCAGCGTGTCATATCCGGGGCCGTTTTTCTTCGGACGCAGAACCTTGACCCGGCTCGATGAACCAAAACGGGAAAAACCGCCGGCCATGGAAATCGCCCGCAACACGGTCATGTTTTCTTCAATGGGATAAGAGCCGGGTTTTAAAACTTCACCATAGACAAAAAAATTGCGGCTGCGTGATTCTTTGAGCGCAACGGCGACCACCGGGTATTTCATATAACCGTCTGCCAGGCGCGCCTGGATTTCTTCCTGCACCTGGGCAACCGTACGGCCTTTGACTAAAACGTTGCCGATGTACGGAAAGGTGATCTTCCCGTCGGGAGCTACTGTTGAAAAGGTGGTTAACGGCTCGGGCTTAAGGACGTCGATTTGGATCACATCATCAACACCAAGCGTGTATTCGGTTGCTGACATCACTGAAGTCCGGTCCGCTGATTGTCCGGGTTGAGTTTTATTGTCTATGGCCTCTGTTTGAACCTGAACCGGCAGGGACGCTGTTTTCTTCCCTACAAATCGAACCTGATTTTGAGCACAAGATACCGTCACTAAGAATATCGCGATAGCACATGTGCCCTGTACTAGTTGTAATTTCTTTTGCATATCCCCTCCTGATGGTATACCACCCGGCTATTTCGCTCCTCTGGCAAGTAGAACCACGGGAATGGTTTTTAAAAGAATTACCCAATCCCGCCATAACGACCAGTGGTCAATATAGTCCAAATCTAATTTCATCCAGCTATCAAAATCTTTGATGTTATTTCGTCCGTTTATCTGCCAAAGACAGGTGATTCCCGGACGCATGCTCAAGCGTCGGCGCTGCCAGTGATTATATTGCACAACTTCTTTGGGCAGCGGAGGCCGTGGCCCGACCAAACTCATTTCCCCTTTGATTACATTCCAAAGTTGCGGAAGTTCGTCCAAACTATATTTTCTCAGATATTTACCCACTAAAGTCACACGCGGGTCATTCTCCATTTTGAATACCGGCCCCTCCATTTCATTGCACTGATGATAGGTCGCCAGTTTAACCTCGGCATCTTCAACCATGGTCCGGAATTTATAGAGTGTAAACTGTCGGCCATTACGCCCGCAACGTATTTGTTGAAAAAACACCGGACCCTTTGATGTTAATTTGATGAGAATGCCTATCAGGACATAGCTCGGCAACAAAACAATTAGCGCAGCACTGCTGAGAATAACATCAATTATTCGTTTGAGCAATAGTTCCGATAATTTATGCGCAATACGCTCAAAAGTAAGCAAAGGAATTCCAAATAAGTGACTTTCCTTTCCTGTTGAAAAATGTAGGTTAAATAGATCAACCGCGACACTCGCCGTGACTCCGACGGTTTCACAAAAGCGAATCGTGTTTTCGATCCTATTGAGCAAAGTGCGCGGGACAACAAACACAACAATATCAATATTATGTTTTAAAATAATCTGCGGAATATCCTTAATAGGGCCGATGAGCTTATATCCCAATACTTCTTCCGGTCGTCCGGCGTACTCGTCGTCAACCAAACCGATAATCTTAAGTCCAAATTCACGGTGCTGGTTCACTTCGTTAATAAAGCGTTGGGCGCGAGGACCTGTTCCCACAATCAGCAGGGTTCGAAAATTAAACCCTTTCTGTCGAAAATAGCGAAGCACCATCACATATATTGTTTTCTCAATGGCAATGCAAAACATCGTTAGTATAAACATGACCAAAATAAATATGCGGCTGATGTAGGTTGTTTTAAACAAAAAATAAGTACTGCCAAATATTAATAGGCTAATAAATCCTGCGCGCATGACTATGAAAAGGATTTCCCACAAGCGCTTCAATCGAAATGAGGCATACATCCCCGAGCTATAAAGCAGCGTACCCCACAAAATCATAACCACCGGCAAAATCCACAAATAGACCTCTAGTGGACCAAGTTGAACATACACTCCATTCAGAAGATAGTAGGCTAGAAAAAAGCATGCTCCGGCAATAGCTGCATCCACCGCAATAATGGCGCGCCTATAAAATATGGTATGTTGTTTCAGCATAGTTTCTCAGCATTCCTTGTTAAAATTAGTGCTGAATACGTATTGTGCACCTGGCCCACGCTCGATCTAAAAACCGGTGTCCGAAGCCTTCATCACAGTTCCCTTGTATTTACCTTGGCCTGACGGCCAGGAAATTCTGCAAAGCTGGGGTTAAAATTCTCCCATGATTCCTAAATACACTACATTTTTTATATACCCATTCGTTTCTTGTGAGGATTCGTTCTTTGAATAAACGTAATTTAAACTTAATTTGGTTTTCTTGCTTAGATCGTATCTTCCCCGGACATTGACTCCTGAGAGTATGTCCTGAACATTGGTGCTTACATACGTTCCGCGCCCATAAAACGCAACAACCAACGCCTGAAAACGAGTTGTCAGTTTTTTCGCCAACTTAAGGGATACTTGCCAGCGATCAAGCAGGTCTTGCAAATAGGCAGTCGTTAAGTACTCTTTTTTTAATACTATTTGTCCTTGCGTGGTTTTATCAATGTCATCGATTAAAGCAGCCTGATACAACGGATGGATAAAACGCTGGTCGTTATAGGAATCGATAAAATCCACACCGGTTTTCAGATCAAAATACAGTTGCGTTGTCAAAAAACGCCTTACCTTAACCGTCACTTCGTTCTTTTTAGCCGACGGACCGGGACTGAAATCCCGCTGGATATAGTCATACGCTGCGCTCAGAATCGTTGCCGAATTAATCGTATACGCCACTCCGGTGCCGACGGTATTCAAATTTGAATCACTCAGCTCTTCTCTGGAATAGGTACAAAAATCATTGTTATAGCGAAAATTCCAGGCAAGCTGTTGATTCAGATCGTGGCGATAGGCCACATTGAAATAATTATGATACGTAGAATATCTGCCGCTCGTCCGGCCGAAAGCATCCTCAAAGCTGTTTGGTTCTTCAAAATGTGAAAATGAATTATTCAGCGTAATCTGATCGTATTTAGAAAATTTTTTCTTAAGGTGTACGTTCGTGTATTCCGAAATATTATTAAAAGAAGCATGATCAACAAAGAACTGGTATGCCACATCAACATCCATAGACCAACTATGTGTCTTTCCCTCTTGTTTTATGATGATACCGGCCAAAACGTTTGTGACCATATCACGGATAGGGTTATTCCTAACATAGGTAACATTATCATCATAGCCTTCACGAAGGGATGCTCGAGGTATAATTTCCAATCCCTGCCAAACAAAGGAATACCCACCTGGAGATAACAAGATAACAATGAAAACAACCCCTGCCGCTATTCGCAGGTGCCGCAGAACAGGATAATAAATCATTTTTCTCCTTGTTCAGGTAGGTACTGACATCCCATGGAAGGTGCCTTGGAGCTTTTCTTAGCTTGCATAGGCAACTACTAAGTCAGCACAACGTTTTAGTCCCCGGCGTTGTTTTTTCTTAAGTTCATTTATTAGTGTTTTTACGCTTTTTATTACTGATAGGAATTTTTTTTAAAAATAAACATATCATTCCTGTTAAAAAGTGTCAATTGTTTTATACCGCACTGTTGCACTGTTGCAGAAGATCCAATAAAGTTATCCCTTATTCTTACGCATATGCTTGATCTGTCCCGCAATCTTAGCCGGCAGTTCGACTTGCAAAGACATGGAATTGGTACCATAGGTTTCTTTGATCACCCGGCCGCGTTTGAGTACCAAAGCACGTATGTCAGCTTCATTATAATTCAAACGCAGATGTATTCGCTGCCAGCTCTCAGCCAGTTTGACTTTAATCGCTTCCAGCAATTTTTCCAAGCCTATCTTGTGCAAAGCCGAAACCAACACACACCCGGGAAATTGGTGACGCAAACGGTGATGTTTGGCGCGGCTGACTTTATCTGTTTTATTAAATACTAAAATTTCAGGTTTCTCCTGCGCGCCCAAATCAGCCAACACTTGCTCCACCACCTGAATATGGCCCTCCCAATCCGAATGAGCGCAATCAATCACATGCAGCAGCAAGTCCGCTGAAACAACTTCTTCCAAGGTTCCGCGAAAAGCGGCAACCAAGTGATGCGGCAAACGCCGAATAAATCCAACGGTGTCTGTTAATAATATTTCCTGACTTGGAGGCAAAACCAATTTTCGGGTCGAAAGATCCAAAGTGGCAAAAAGTTTGTCTTCCACAAAAGCCTGTTCCCCGGTCAAACTTCTAAGCAGGGCGGATTTTCCGGCATTGGTATATCCGACCAGGGAGACCAAAGAGAGTTGGGCTGCTTCCCGATCCAGGCGATGCAGTTTCCGAGTTCGTTTAAGGGTTTCCAACTGCTTCTTCAAATGCGCAACCCGGGCACGCAAACGTCGGCGATCGTATTCCAGTTTAGTTTCACCAGGTCCGCGGGTTCCAATACCCCCACCCAAGCGGGAAAGTTCCGTCCCTTTACCAACTAAACGCGGAAGCAAATATGAAAGCTGGGCCATTTCCACCTGTAATTTGCCTTCATGTGTTTTCGCGCGTCTGGCAAAAATATCCAGAATCAATTGGGTCCGGTCAATGACCCGGATCTGCCAGGCTTGTTCCAAATTTCTCTGTTGGCTGGGTTTCAATTCATGATCCACGATAAGCAGATCAATGTCTCCGGCTCGGATCTGTTTGTTTAACTCTTCAACCTGGCCAGGTCCAAAAAAAAGCGCAGCCGTGGGCCGGGTACGAGAAAAAACATGCTTGCCTTGTACTACGCCTCCGGCAGTGATGGCCAGACGTTCCAATTCCTGCAATGACTCATCACTGTCTTCCGGTCCGCCCTGATAGGTAAGACTTAAAAGAAATACATTTTCCGCTTCCATTCTGATCCTTCAGGCGATCTATGAATACATGTTTCTAATATGTCAGTAAACTACAGTTAAACAAAGGCTGCCATACCCGCAGAATTTTTATATTCCTGTAGGGGCAGGGCTTGCCCCTGCCCTGGTTTTAATTTGAAGGGCACCCGCAAGGGGTGCCCCTACGATTAAAATTATCTGCGTCTATCTGCGTTCATCGGCGGTTAATTTGGGTTCCGGTTTATCCGGATTAGGTTTTTCCCGCTTGACTGACATATTACCATGTTTCCCAGCTTTTTGTAGACCACCTCTGCAGCATATGGTAGTATTAAATATCTTTCAAGCCAAATCTATAATATAGCAATTAAATTCTCCTATGCTATGAGGTTATTATGTCAGGAAAAGTCTGTTTTCCCTTTGTTTTGTTAGTTTTTCTACTACTGACCAGCCTGTTTCCCGGATACAGTGAATCTTCGAATTCCTTCCACGCTCCTACTCCCCATCTGGCAGTATCCAATCCAACTCAAAATTCCATTCAAGTCCAATGGGAAGCTATTACTGTCGCGACCCGGTATGAGCTTTCATACGGAACTGATGAGCAAGCAAAAAATCGTGGCCGGATATTTGTCTCTACCACCAACAAAACCCTCACCCGTCTGACCGGCAACACCATTTATCGTGTCAAGGTACGTGCTGTGGTTCACGGCAGGGCCGGCAAGTGGAGCCCGATTATTGAGTTTTCCACGCAGATTCCAATCATGACTGATCTGGAAGCGGATGATGTGCGTGACACTTCAGTACATCTTGTTTGGGGTGATCGTTACCGGGATTTGCCGGAAACCTATTACGAAATTTCCTATGGCACTGATCCGGATGCCACGTCTGATGGTCAGCGTTCAGCTAATGGGAATTTTCTGACCATACGTGATCTGACTTTGAATACGACGTATTATGTAAAACTTCGGGTCCGTAATCCGAAAACCTCCGGTCCCTGGAGCGCGCCAGTGTCATTTACCACACTCTCCTATTCTCTGGACATGGCCCCGACAGGTATCAACCTGCGCAGCGATAAAAACTCGACAATCATATTAAATTGGAATCCCATCGCCGGATCCGAAAGTTATGACATCGCGTATGGTACTGATCCGATTGCTGAAAATATCGGTATTATTCCCACAGACAGCAATTACTTCAAATTCAATCTCTCTCCGAATACCAACTATTATTTCAAGGTTCGCTCCGTGATGCACGGCACCACCGGTCTTTGGAGCAAAATCAAACCCTTTCTCACTTTACCGGCCAGGCCGCGCGGTTTAAACGTGTTGGCCCAAACTTCGCAACAAACCATTATCGTATGGCAACCGCCATCCGGCGCGCGTATTGCCCGGTATTATCATATACAATGGGGAACCGATGCCCAGGGTACCAATCGAGGTATTACCGTAACTGCCAATACCACCTATACGCTGACAAACCTGAAACTTAATCAGACTTACGCGGTACGCGTACGTACGCTTAATGCCGCCGGCCCCAGTGTCTGGAGCAAACCGCTCCCCTTCACTACCCTACCCTCTGGTCTGAAGCAAGTAAAAGTATTCAGTGTGAAACACACCCGAGCTAAAATTAAATGGGCCACAGTCAACAATGCCACAGGTTATGAAATTGCCTTTGGCTCCGATATTGAAGCGCAAAACAAGTCTGTCCTTGAGGTAAAGGGGCCGCCCGCGCTTTTGGAGGACCTGCTTCCGGAACTCACTTATTATGTAAAAGTCCGGCCTCTGCTGCCTAAGCGTCAAGTAGGTACCTGGTCAAACATTATTAGTTTCACCACCTTTCCGGTTCCCCAACAGCCACACCAACCTTCTGTGCGAAAAGTTTGTGGTACGTATGTCTATTTGACTTGGACTGCTTTTGAGATGATCAGTACGTATGAAATATTACTTTCCACTGATGCGGTGGCCATGGTAGGAAAAAATTATACTTTTCAACAACCGCAAGCCCGTTTGCGCGAACTCAAACAGAACAGTATATATTATGTAAAATTACGCGCTATGAATTTAGGCGGTCCGGGTGAATGGTCAAAACCTGTGGCTTTTACCACCCAACCTGTTGAATCCCCGGACAAACTCGAAGCAGACAATATTCTGCCTACTGAAGTTGTTATCCGTTGGGATGCAATATCCGGAAACGCCCCTACCTCGTACAACATCCGTTACGCGGCAGAAGATGCGAAATGGACCTCATTTACCGGCTATACGTCTCAAGCCATCAACCTGACCCAACTCATTCCGGACCAAAAATACCAAGTACAAGTCTGTGGCAATAACAAATCAGGCCTTGGTCCTTGGAGCAAAGCCATAACTTTTAAGACCCCACTCGCTCCTCCGGCCAAGGCGCCGGACCAGCTAACTGCCTTGTTAGTCTCAGATATTTCCGCCACCTTGCAATGGAAAGCATTGCCAATGGTCAAGGGATATCAACTCAGCTACGGTTCTAATCCGGATGCCGGCAATCTTGGCGCTGAGGATGTAAAAAAGACCAAATACAAACTCCCCGGATTGATGCCGGATACAGGATACTACATCAAGGTCAAAGCCTATAATGACTCCGGAGATGGTCCCTGGTCAGATACGATTTTGCTCACCACCAATCCTGCACCACCCATTTCTCCCCCCAGTAACGTCAGTATCTTGGACACTTCTGAAAACTTCATTTCTCTGTTGTGGGATGTTACTGCCCCGGCACTGCGCTACGAGGTCAGCATCGGAACTGATCCCAAAGGAATAAATCTCGGTGATCCCAAGTCCATCTTCACCCCTCCGTATATCTTCACTGAGCTAAACCCAGATACAACCTATTTTGTGAAAGTGCGGAGTGTTAACCGGGGTGGTGGTGGTCCGTGGAGCCATATTATCAAGATAACCACCTTGAGTGAATAAATAATAGGAACGACACTATATCTGTAGGGGTTCAAAATTTTGAACCCCTACAAAATGGCTGGAAATAATTTTTATTCCGGTTTTAATTTAAATCGTTTTACATCCTGCTGTAATTGATTCAAAAGCTGGTTCAGTTTTCCCAAATCTTTGGTGACCTCTGCTGAGGCGCCGGATTTCTGAGTATCTTTTCCGGATTGCAAACGTTTGCTGACCACCACCATCTCCTCAACCAGTTTGCGATCCGACGACAAACTATGGCGCAAGGTATATAGCATATCATTAATGGTTTCCGCCAGGTGCCGAAATTCATCGCTCTTGCGCAACCCTATGCGCGGGGTTAAATCTCCTGCCATTATGGCCTTAAACGTTTTTTCAAAGCGATAGACCGGCCCGGCAATAGAGTGCGAAATAAAAATTGATAAAAATGCCGAAATCACCAGAAACAAGAGCAAAATAACAATAAGCGTATTGTTGACAGAGCTAAACAAAGCGGCAAATTGTGAGGCTATCTGCGGCACATGGTAAAACTCATCCATAATCCGCGCCCAGGTGGTATAGTAGACCGTAAAAGCAATAACCAAAGCCATCATAATAATCCCAAACATAACACGGCTAATGTACCGGAACTGAAAATCCTTATTAATGAGATAATTTTTTCTGCGCCACTGCATAACGGTTCCACCTCCCACAAGGTCGAAAAAGCAACGAATCTCAGCTTAGGCTGAAAGGAATAAAAGTACTAGTACGTTGTATAAGAATTTCCGCGTGAATCCAAACCTATCGAATTAACAAAAATTTGTCCGCTCTCATAGTTATAGTACCAGCCCCGACCGTATCCCTCTGGAACATTATTTCCATAGGTTACATCATTTCCTACCGGTGATAAGGCTCCGCCACGCGGATGAAGCTTATCCACTGGCGGTATAATTTCCAAATAACGGCTAAAAGGTGAGCCAGGACTCAGTTCTCTGGGAAATACCCCATTGTGATCCTGATAATACAAAAGAATCGCTTGCCGCAACTCATGCAAGCGCCCGATTGTGGTTCCTTCCCTGGTCTTCTCAGTCAATTGGGAAAAACGAATACCCACAATAACGAACAAAATAACCAGAATGACGCTCGGAATCATTATTCGCTTCAATTTCAAGGTTATCTCTGGTGTCGCTCCCATCTTAGTCCCTCCTTCAAGCCTTGATCAGCTGCCTGCCAATTCCATGCACTTATTTTCTTTTACTGCCTGCTCTGACTGCCCGCGCCAAGGTGGCGTGCAATTCACGATTACCGGCCACAAATGAACCGTTGTAAATACTCAACGCGCGTCCGGAAAAATTGGTTATTTTCCCTCCGGCCTCAACAATAATAAGCGATGCTGCGGCCACATCCCAGGGTTTTAATTTATACTCCCAAAATCCGTCAAATCGTCCGCAAGCTACATCACAGAGGTCCAGGGACGCGGAACCTGCCCGGCGTACGGCTTGGCAATGCTCTGAAATATACTTAAACTCAGCAAAATTATTAATTTTACTGGTTTTCAAATCATAGGGAAATCCGGTTGCCAACAACGCCTGGCGAAAATGTTTGAGACCGGAAACCCGGATCCGTTTCCCATTCAGCCACGCGCCCTTACCCTTTTGCGCAAAAAACAATTCCCGCAGCATGGGATTAAAGACTGCACCGAGAACGATTTCTCCCAGATACTCCACACCCGCTGAAACACCAAAATGTGGAAATCCGTGCGCGTAATTCGTTGTCCCGTCCAACGGATCAATAATCCAACGTACCGTGCCTTGGGGGGCACAGGTTCTCGGGCAGTCCCGGCCGGCGCCTGTTATCATTTCCTCGGAAAGAATTTGATGGTCAGGATACTTTTTTTTAATGGCGCGCAAAAACATATCTTCAACCATATGATCCATTTCCGTAACTATGTCAATCTCACTTTTGAAAACAATACGGTGCTCTGCGTTTATCCGGCTTCGCAACAATCGTCCTGCTTTGACTACCAACTGCAACAAGAGTGCCTGCAGGTCTGAAAACCGTAGTTTGGTATGTGTTTTTTTAGCCAACCGTCCTTCTCCATCTGCCGGCAAGAGCAATAATAAATGATATTGCGTATACCACGATTTCATTGTATCACTCGAACTTATCAAGGGTCAATGAAAAGCACTATAACGCCGTATCACGTCAGTGAACTGCGGTTAAACAAAGGTTGTCATTCCCGAGGGTTTAATCGGGAATC
>JAGLMY010000155.1 GCA_023139775.1 bacterium | reverse complement strand
ATAAGAGCATTCGGGGATGACAAACAAAACAAATCGCTTGGCTGACAGATTATATAATACCTTTCTATTCTGTCACTTATTAGTATCGGTTATTTTACTCTCTGAATTGAATGCGAAAACGGGTTATTTCATAATAGTAGGAGCGACTCGCCTGTACCCGTCTTTTAAGTACGAGTCATCCCTGCCTTGTGATTATTTGTTCCACTCACCCGGATAGACCGTAAAACGGATATTAAAATATCCCAGAAAAGCCCAGCCCTGATCCCAACGCAAATATGAAATATCAAAATTGAACAACCGATCAATATGCAGATTGACCAGCACCGGATGCTGATCAGATTCCAGGTTGGCATTCACAGGATACATAATTTCCAAAGCTACATTCATACGCCGGATAATCGGAAAATCAAAGCCGGCGTAAAATACATTGCGAGTCCTTTCATTTTCCCCATGTCGCATATATTTCGAAAGATAGAATATCGGATCTCCCATAGATCCAAATAAATATCCGCCATGAATGCCAAAGTCACCAATACTCTTGCTTAAACTGGCATACGCTCCCCAAATATAATCCAGTTCCGATTTTTCGGAAAAGGTAAAGCTTCCGCCACTGGCGCTTTGCTGACCGGCAAACAGGAGCACTCCTCCTTTTCCGCCTGCCGCAACAGCCACTGGAAAGTGCTCCTCTGTAATAAAAGTGAACTTCACATCACCGGTCAATAGCCAGAGACTGATCGGATCCAAATACAAGGCCAAGGGCGACAACTCTTCATCCTGTTCTCCATACAGGGTCCCAATATAATACGCGAACTGCAGATCACCGGTAAAACCAGTGTCAGTGCGGCCCATTCCACGATAAGCCGTGGACATGAGAATAAGTCCGTTGCGACTTCGGGACCGGGCAAACGCGGTCACGGTTGTAGAAACTGCACTGGTTTGGCCGCGATTATCCACAGTGGCAATCTGATATTCATACAAGATTTTTGTAGTGCCGGTGTCATCATAGTATTCAGCCTTGGCTACCGGCGAATTGGTCAAACAGACTTTTTCTTTTTCACCTGGTAAAGATCGATAGATCAGATACCCCTGAACATCATGCGAGGTTCTTTTCGCTTTTTTCCATTGTAATTGCACACGTTCTTCATGCACTGTGCTTTTTATTTCAGTAGGTACTTCAGGCGGTACCGGAGGAGCCAGTTGCATGACAACCGGCCAGGAAGCAACCAAGGTCTGACCTTTGCTGTCCAAAGCGGTTACTTGGTAAATATATTGCGTTTTAGCCTTTACCCTAGTATCCAGATACGAGGCTTTGGCTTGAGGTGTATTGCCGGCAGCACACATGGTTTCATCCGTGATGGCTTTACGCACCCAATATCCTACAAACTCTTTATAGGCAGTGCCCGTATTGCTCCAGGTCAAGGTAATAGTCTCTGCTGTAGCTGTAGCTGTTAACCCAAATGGATCAACGGCCATTGAGTCTGCGGTTTTGCCAACACCACAAGGATATATGCCTTCTGCCATGGTCATCACTTTCTCGAGTATAGGCGCAGACCGGGCTGTATCTGAATTTTCTTGGGCTTCATGTGGATTACCGTTTTGCTCATTGGGCCTCCAGAAGCGCGGTTTGGCTGTAGGCGTGGTTCCCTGTGCCTGAACTGTTTGTTTCTCTTTTTGGGCGATTGCCTGAAGTGCTTTTTCCAAGGGTGTTAAGGTTTTCGCGGCAACCAAGTGTGGAAACACACTAGAGAGCAGAACTAAAAAACCAAGTGTTTTCCACATAACTAGCCTCGTTTCACCGTGGATTTTTTTTGCTTTAGAAAATTCGCCAGCAAAGCACGCCCAGCCTCTGTGAGTATGGATTCCGGGTGAAATTGCACACCTTCAGTAGAAAAAAACCGGTGGCGAATACCCATGATTTCTTTCTCTTTTGTGCGGGCTGTCACCAGCAAGGATTTTGGCAGATTTTTTTGTTCAACCAGCAAAGAGTGATAGCGGGTAGCAACCAAAGGATTTGGCAATCCTCGAAACACTCCATGGTTATCATGCCAAACCTCCGATGTTTTCCCATGCATGAGACGTGAAGCTCTAACCACTTTGCCGCCAAACGCGTCCGCGATGGACTGATGTCCCAAGCAGACACCTAAAATCGGTATTTTCGGAGCAAAAGTTTTAATCACACGTACAGAAATCCCAGCTTCTTTGGGAGTGCCGGGGCCGGGAGAAATGACAATCTTGCCGGGTTTTAAACGGGCAATCCCGGGCAAATCAATTTCATCATTACGAAACACCCTAATGGTTTCACCCAGTTCTCCAAAATATTGGACCAGATTATAGGTAAAGGAGTCGTAATTATCAATCATTAATATCATGCTTTACGTCCTCCTGCTCTGGACTGTGCTTTATTAGCAGGCCAGCCTTGACTGGCCAATTCCAGGGCTTTTACTGTGGCTTGCATTTTATTTATGGTTTCTTGATATTCACGCTCTGGTTTGGAATCCGCTACAATCCCGGCCGCAGCCTGAAGGTGATATTTACCATTGGCATACAATATTGTTCGGATGGTAATCCCGGTATCCAAATTTCCGGAATAATCAAAATACCCAACTGCCCCGGCATAAGGACCCCGCCGACAAGTTTCCAGTTCTTCAATGATTTCCATGGAACGAATCTTAGGAGCTCCGGTCACGGTCCCGGCCGGAAAAGCCGCCTCCAAGACATCAAATTGGTCGCGTTTGGGCAGTATTTTCCCTTCCACATGGGAAACAATATGCATCACATGCGAATAGCGTTCAATCACCATCAGTTCCTGAACATGCACGGTTCCGGAACGCGAGACCCGGCCCAG
>JAGLMY010000154.1 GCA_023139775.1 bacterium | reverse complement strand
TTTTTTAAGGATAAAGTAACTATTTGCCTGTTTGTGTAGCAATCAGGTAATGTTGCAATATGAGTTACAATCTGCCGCGCGGCAATTTATCCTTAAAAGGTTGTCGAACCGAGGCCCACATATGATAAAATAACCGTTTTAAGGTTTGTTGTACAGACTCGTGATTAATAAAACATGCCATACTTAGGTTGGGGGGTAATATTATGAAATGTCCAAAATGTAATTCGCCAATGGATAACAAGCTTATTGATGGAGTTGATATTGACCTGTGTCATAATTGTGCCGGCATATTTCTCGATGATGGTGAATTCCAAAGTTTTACGGGGGTTGATCTTGCGACCAGGACAATTTGCTTATCCCGCTTTATAAAAGTGCTTTCGAAATTGAATGAACGGGCCAGTATTGATGACTTAACCGGCGTATATACCAGAAAACATTATACTGAATTTATAAACAATGTTTTTGAAAATAAACAGCGGGCCCCGATTACTTTTATTTCAATTGACATCGACCATTTTAAAAGTGTTAATGATACCTACGGCCATGATTCCGGGGATATAGTTTTGAAAGAAGTAGCCCAAAGACTTAAATCCGCGCTCAGAGTGTCGCGGGATGAATATATTTTCCGGGTGGGCGGCGAAGAATTTATGGCTGTGCTTTTTAATGTAAATCATGAGGATAGTTATAACGCAGCAGAAACGCTCAGGAAAATTGTGGGAACTATTCCCGTAATATTGTCCGACAGCACAGCCTTGGATATTACTATTTCGCTGGGTGTCGCGCTTGCCCGGAGTAATGATACCCCGGAAATGCTTTATAAAAGGGTGGATGAATTTCTGTATACGGCAAAGGAAACCGGCAGAAATCAGGTTATTATGGAAACAAGTTAGGTTTATTTTTAGGCACCGAGTGATCAGGATTACATAGCCGCCTGTCACCTTAATAAACGCCGGTTCGAGCGTGTTGGCTACTGCGCTAATCCGGAGGAAAAGATTAATGTTAAAAAAGTATAAAAGTCGATTAAGGGAAATACTTGCGCCACCCCGACCCGATGACAAACTTAGCAGAGTGTTTGATATATTGCTAATAGCCCTCATATCACTAAATATTTTCGCGGTTATCCTGGAGACAATAGAACCCATCAGTTCGCGTTATGGAAAATATTTTCACATATTTGAATTAGTAACCGTCATTTTATTTACCATTGAATATCTTCTTCGTTTTTGGACGGCATCAGAAAGTAAAGTTTTCAAAGATATTATGCGAAATAAATTACGTTTTGTGTTTTCGCCAATAAGTTTAATTGATTTATTTGCCATTCTGCCTTTTTATCTGCCTGTAATCCTGCCTTTTGATTTAAGAATTATACGTGGTTTGCGATTATTTCGGATTTTTCGGGTTCTTAAAATGGGGCGATATTCGGAATCGTTTAAAATGCTGGGGGAGATGCTGAAAAAAAAGCAAGAACAATTGATTGCTTCGTTATTTTTTATTGTGATTTTACTGATCATTAGTTCGAGTTTAATGTATTTTGTTGAGAAAAAAGCGCAACCGCATGAATTCTCAAGTATTTTGTCAGCTATGTGGTGGGGTGTAAATAGTGTGATGAAATTAAGTTATATTGATATTGAGCCGGCGACTCTGGCGGGTAAAATTATTGGGACAGTGGTGGCGTTTTTGGGAGTTGCTATTTTTGCTTTGCCTACTGCTATTATCAGTTCAGGTTTAATTGAAGCCAATAAAAATAGAAAGGCTTATGTAGAGAAAAAATGTCCCCACTGTGGAGCAATAATCAATGGTTGATTTTAGCGCCGGCACCAAACTATGGTCCGGTAAGCAGGATAAGCGAAAGTTGGTTTGTTTCCGCAACCGAAACTAAATAGGAATTAAAATATTCAGGAGGTAAATATTAATGTCTGAGAAAACAAATGACAACTCACAGCCGGATGCGCAAACTGAATTAAATAAAAAGAGCGCGGATCTTCAGGGTACGATTTCATCCGGAGAGGCTCCTCCGAAAAAAATCAGGCTTTTTTTTTCCCGGAGGATTTGGATTGCCATTTTATCATTTTTGGCTCTGACTATAATTGGCGGCATAATCGAGTTTACGGTTCAGACACCTATTTCAAAATATATTGAAAAAATTACCGGGCCGCGTATGCGAACACTACAAAAACAACTGGAACTGGGAAATCATGAATTTGTGTATAATAATATTAGAGAAAAATTTTATAACGAACCGGACAATGAGAAATACCAAGAACTTTATTTGCAGAGTGCCGAAGGTTTTCTTCGGGACTTGCTCAAAGAAAAAGAATGGCAAAAAGCCGGCGAATTCCTCTCGCCGGCGATTACGGGTATGCCAATTTCCAACCATATTCGCAGAAATCTGCGTAGAATTTATATAGCGGCGCAACCTGAACGATTTCGGATTTTCAAACAGAGAGAAAGAGGGCCTGATGCCGGTCCCAGGTTAAACGCGCTTTGGCAGGAGATTGAGCTTATGGCGGCAAAAGAGCCGGAAGATCCGGTTATTCAGTACGAAGCCAGCAGGACCCTGGCAGAACTCGACTGGGTATCCGAAAGATATAACCTTTATAGTCTTAAATATTTCGAGAATGCCATAAAACTGGATCCGCAGAGCAAAGACAAAGAAATTATTTATAACGTACTTGATCAAGCTCTGGAACAAAGCGCCCGTGAAGAAATAATCACACAAGCGCGCAGTCTTATACAAACCTATTATCTTGAAAAATACCTGCCAATATTGCAGGATATGCTTAAGCCATATCCTTTTGAGGAAGAACAAATTGTTGAACTCCCGGAAAATTGGAGAAAGCGCCTTAACGCGTTTATTATTCTTACTAATTCCCAAAAACTGGAACCAGCTGATGAATTTCGATTTTATTTGCTGACTGTTGCCCATTTTCCCTCGAAAAATAAAGCAAACATGAAATATCTTGCAGAGGCCGGACTATACTTTAAAAATCTGGTAAAAACTAAAAAGTTCAAAGCAATGCGGAAGCTGGCGGAACTTCCTGAAATTGTACCAACAAGTGTATTGTCTAACGGCCGGCGTAATCAGGAGTTTCTGGAAACCTGGCCGCTTATATCCGGGATGCTGGCTCCCATATTTGCCGGTTATTGCCATGAGCGTATTTTTTATAAACCTAAATCTTACCTTAGCCGGAATTGTTATAAATTACTTAAAAAAATAAAAAAACTTACGCCTAAAGAGAAAAAAACAGCCAAACCTTAAGCTCAGGCTCTTAGGAGTATGTCGGACTTTAGTCATTTTCCCCCTGTGTAAAGGGGGAAGAGGCTCAAAATTCGATTTTGTACCTAAATCCGACAAGCTCCTGGTACAGTTTTAGAAATTTGCCAATATTGAGGTATTAATATAAAAAAAATATTACCGAAACTTTAGTCAAATGTTTTGGAAGTAAGCACTGAGAGGTTACTTTCGGAGAGATTTGTAGAATGAATAATTTAGGGTGTTCGAAAGGTGGAGGATAAGATGCCGGACAAGCTGCTGGGCCATCGCTATCAAGTGGGAGATAAACTGGGAGAAGGCGGAATGAGTATTATCTACCAGGGAATGGATATTATTGAAAAGAAAGAGGTAGCCATTAAATTTATGAAGCAGGAGGTTACCAGCCAGAGGATAGAAGATGTCATCCGTTTTCAAAGAGAGGCTAATGCAGTAGCTAAATTAAACCATCCCGGAATAGTGAAGGTATATGAGATAGGAGAGGATGAAGGCATAAGCTATTTAGTAATGGAATTGATAAAGGGAAAGAGTTTATCTGATTTGTTGAGAGCAGGGAGAAAATTTTCGCCGGCCGAGGCCGTGGAAGTGTTAATCCAGATTGGGGCAGCCTTGGAATACGTGCATAACGCCGGAATAATTCATCGGGATACCAAGCCGGGAAATATCATGATAAAGGAGTATGAAGGCAAAACAGGTATGCAGGCCAAGATATTAGACTTTGGTCTGGCCCTGGTCATGGAACTGGCGGAGATAAAAGAAGCAGAGGCAATAATAGGCACGTTTTCCTACATGTCGCCGGAGCAGACCGGGATCATAAGGAAGCCGGTGGATGAGCGAAGCGACCTGTACTCTTTGGGAATCATCTTTTATGAACTGCTTACCGGAGAATTGCCTTTTAAGGGGAAGGATGTGGGAAGTATTTTGCACCAACAGGTGGCCCAATCCCCGGTCTCTTTGCGGAAGCGTAAGCCGGATATTCCAGAGATATTGGAAGAGATAGTGTTGAAATTACTAAGAAAGGACGCGGCGGAGAGATACCAGACAGCGTCTGGATTAATTGCCGACCTTGGCAAGTACCAAAAAGGCGAAAGGCAATTTCTTATAGGGGGAGAAGATAAGCTGAGAAAGCTGAATTATCGCACCCGGCTTATAGGCAGGAGCAAAGAGCTATCTTTACTAAAGCAGATGTTTGATCAAGTGAAGCAGGGAAAGGGGAAATTATGCCTGATAGGAGGAGAGGCCGGCAGGGGAAAGACGCGACTGGTAAATGAATTGAGGAGTTATGTATACCAGAAGGGCGGAATATTCATCAGCGGTAAATCTTTTGAGCAGGAAAGCAAGGTGCCCTACCATCCTTTTACTGAGGCCCTGAATGAATATATCCAGGAGATAGAGAAAATAGTGGAAAAGGAGAGGTATATAGAGCGAATCCGGGAAGCAGCCGGAGATTTGGGAGAAGAGATTCTTAGAATTTCTCCACTGGTGAAAGAGATGCTGGGAGAGGTTCCCAAGCTGGTACCCCTGGAGCCGGAAAGGGAGATACAAAGATTTTTGCGCACTGCCACTAATTTTTTCTTGCGTATCTCCCTGTCCGAGAGTCCGGTGGTACTGTATATAGATGATTTACAATGGTTGGACGAAGGGAGTTTGAGTCTTCTCAAGGAAATTGCCGCGGAGATAGGAAACTATCCGCTTCTCATCATAGGCACGTATAGAGATAACGAGGTGAACGCGGAACACAGTCTGGCAAAGCTGCAAAAAGAGGCGCAAGAGCAAAGATACAGTCTGGAGGAGTTGAAGCTTGATTTGTTCGATCAGGCAAGGGTAAATCAGATGGTGACGGAGTTGTTAGGAGCGGAAGAAGAAACTACCAGTGAATTATCGAAATATATCTTCGCCAAAAGCAAAGGAAACCCACTATTTATTAATGAGGTAATCAGGCAGTTAGTAGACGAGGGGGCTCTTTATCTCGGGGAGGAACGTTGGGAGGTAGATAAAAAGAAATTAGTGGAGATAATCGTGTCTCCTAATATCGTAGAGATAATTCTGAAAAGAATAGAGCAGTTAGAGGAAGAAGAAAGCAGGGTGTTGGCATATGGAGCAGTTATCGGAAGAGAGTTTGGAATAGATTTGCTTTTTCAATTAAGCGAGAAACCAAAAACTGTTATTATCGAGATGGTGGATAAGGTTATCCAGACACAATTAATTGAATGGAAAAGCGGACCGAAAGGAAACGTGTTGTTTGTCCATGAGCGGATCAAGGATGCATTTTATGCAAGGATCGATAAAAAGCGGAGAAGTAAATTGCATCTGAAGGTGGGGCAGGTTATGGAGGCGGCCAATAAGAAAAAATTGGAAGAAATTTATTTTGACTTAGCCCATCATTATCTGGAAGGAAATGATGAGGTGAAAACCCAATTTTATTCCTTAAGGGCAGGCAAAAAAGCCAAGGAGGCATTTGCCAACCAGGAAGCCATTCGTTATTACCGGATAGCCATCAAACTATTAGAAAAAAAACATAAACAGGGGAATCAAGACTGGGTGACGGCCCTGGAAGATTTGGGCCAAGTCTATCTCACTAGCGGGAATCATGATGCGGCGATCAAAACCTTTAAGCAGTTGGTGCCCTTCAAGAAAAAAGCTGAAGATAAAGCCTTGTTGCAACGGCATATCTGCACGACTTATTTTAAAATGGGGGAATTTAGGTTGAGTGAGGTGGAAAGCATAAAAGGGTTGGCCTTGCTGGGCGAGATTATGCCGGAAAGTAAACTGGGAATCGTGGGTGGGGTTTTAAAAGAGCTTATAGTTCACTTGTTTTACACCTGCTTTCCTAAGGTGTTTACCCGCCAATCAGGACAATCGGTGCAGCCTAAATATTCGGCCATGGCCTGGATTTATTTTACCATGGCCTGGATATATGTTTTAACCAATATTAAGAAATTTGTGTTTACCGCGTTGCGGGCACTGAATATATCAGAAAAAATGCTTGGGAAATCCCGGGAAGCAGGATTTTGTATGGCCGGTTTTGGCTGCATGTGTATGGCTATCCCAAAGTTTAAGACCGCCATTAAATATCATTTTAAAGCTTTGGACATGAGGAAAGAGTTAGGCGATCTATGGAGTCAAGGCCAAAGCCATCAATTTTTAGGACATTGTTACCAGTGGAAGGGGGAATTACAGACCAGCATCAAGCATTTTGAAGAAAGCCTGGAAAAATTTTATAAGGCTGGAGATATGTGGGAAATCGGAATGTCATTAAATGGTTTGGGAAATGATTATTTGCATTTAGGACAATTTGAAAAGGCGATCAAGAGTTACCAAGAGTATTTGGAAATAAGTACCAAGATAAAGGATGATTTCGGGATATGTACGTCCCAGCATCGTTTAACCTGGTTGAATATCAGGAAAGGCGAATTAAAAGAGGCCGAAGCGAGAAGTAAGATGGCCTTGGAAGTCAGTGAAAAAAAAGGTCTTTGGTTTGCCAATTGCTCAGCGATTATGCGAGTGGGCGAAATCCACTTTGAGGAAGGGAATTATAAAAGGGCTATCGAATGGTTTTATAAGGCACGAGACCTGGATAAAAAGAATCACTTTATTCAAGCCTATATCTCCCCCCTTTACACTTTGCTGGCGCAAAGTTACATTGAAAAGTATTTACAGGATATGGCGGAGAGAAGCTTTGGAGCCGGAGAGAAAAAAGCGGAATTGCAGAATCTCAAAAAACTCTGTGCGCAAGCCCTGAAGAAGACCAAACCCTGGAAAAACCACTGGGCGTTCGCCTTTCGGGCGAATGCGAAATATCAAGCTTTGGCGGGAAACAAAGAAAAAGCGAGGCGTTTTTGGCTGCGAAGCATAGAGCATACTGAAAAAAATGGCCAGAGATTCGAACTTGGGCTGGGCTATTATAAGTATGGAGAGTGGCTAAAGGAGATAGGCGAATCTCAAGCAGCAATGGAAAACCTAAAGCAAGCCTATACGTTATTTAAGGAAATTGGAGCAAAGCTGTATCTTTTGCGGACAGCACAGCTATTGGGGAGTGAAGAAAAAGAAGCTGAAAGGGAAGAAGCGGAAACCGCCCAGACCAGGCTGCGGCAGCGCCGGGAGCTGGGCACAATAGTCAAGGCCGGTCATATTATCAGTTCTATCTTAATTCTGGAGGATTTGCTGGAAAAAATCATGGATTGTGCAATTGAGGCAATGGGCGCGGAAAGAGGCTTTTTAATGCTCTATCCGGGAATAGTCGCGGGCGAAGAGATTAAGGCAGCCAAAAGTAAGGGACTGGAAATAAAAGTTGTGCACAATATTGAAGCCAAAGAATGGCACGGAGACGCTTTCGCGGCCAGCCGGAGCATTATTAAACGAGTGGAGCAGGAAGAAAAAGCGTTAGTAATCACAGACGCCCAGGCGGAAGCGGATTTGAAATACCAGGCCAGTGTAGTTAAACAGCACCTGAGGTCAATAATATGCCTGCCGATCATGATAAAGGAGGAAATAGTCGGGATAATTTATCTGGATAACCGGTTAGTGAGTGGTTTGTTTACAGCAGATGACTTAATTTTAATGGATTCCTTTGCAGTGCAAGCCGGGATTTCCATAGAGAATGCCCGGCTGTATAGGGCAGTGCAGGATAAGGCGCGGATGGCGGAGGAGTTGCGGCTGGGGCAGGAAATTCAGATGAGCCTGGTGCCGACGGAATTCCCAAAGATAAAGGGTCTGCAAGTGGCCGGGAATATGAAACCAGCCCTGGAAATCGGCGGTGACTATTATGATTTTCTTCCCCAGGGAGAAGATAGATTAGGCATAGTAATCGGCGATGTGTCCGGCAAGGGAGTGGGGGCCGGATTATGTATGGCTATGGCAAAAGCTGCTATTCATGCCATAAGCGAGCGCGAAAAGAATCCCAAAGAGATCATACGGCTGACTAACCGGCAGCTTTTTAACCATATCAGAGGTAAGCAATTCATGACCATGCTGTATTTGGAATGGGATAATGAAACGCGGGTATTAAGCTATAGCTCAGCCGGGCATGAGCATATTATCGTATGGAGAAAAGAAGAAGGGAAATGTGAGGTTATAAAATCCGGCGGCGTTATGCTGGGAATAATTCCGGAGATAGGCGATAAAATAACGGAGAAAAAAATCCCGCTCGAACGCGGAGATAAAGTAATTTTATATACCGACGGAGCTACGGATGCCAGAAACAAGGAGAATAAGTTATTTGAGTTGAGTGGATTGCAAGGCGTAGTCGCAGTTTGTAAGGACGCTTCCCCGGCAGAAACGCTTGACCATATTCACCAGGAGATCAGCAGTTTTATCGGTGGCCAGCAGCAGTTTGATGACATAACTTTAATCGTTCTTCAGGTAGAATAAAATACCTGTTAAAACGCAGCCCAAAGCTCTTTTTGGCCCTGGGCTGCATTTTCCTCAAAAAAAACCGGTTTTTATAGAGCGTTTTCGATTGTTTTTTTGATTTTTGTATCGCTAAAATATCCGGCACTGGTAGCCAGCCCCATCTCAAAAAGCAATACTCCGTCTTCGAGGGAAATATTTTTCTTCGTTGGATCACTAATATTCTTCACGACGATTTTCTTTATGCTTTCCTGAACCGCTTCTTTGGCAGTATTATCCCTGCACAAACTACGAAACGC
>JAGLMY010000153.1 GCA_023139775.1 bacterium | reverse complement strand
CGGGATGGCATAATGGGCCGGCAGATACGGCAAAACTGGCAGGAATATCCTGGTTTACGGCAGGTATTGGTTTCAAGTGGAAAAATTACTATCTCGATTATGTGTTTGAACCCACGGGCTTTATCGGCGACGCGCATTATATTACCTTAGGTTATCGTTATCAGCCGCCCCCCGCGACGCCGCGTGAGTTAACTGAAAAAATTTCTTCTCAGACCTCCCTTCCAACCGTTCATCCGAGACCGGTAGCTCCTGAATTGCGTGAAAAGCTGCCTGCGCGCAGCAATGATTTCCAAATAATCTTTATGCCAAAACCTATTGATCAAAACTATCAAGTGAAAGAATTACATTTTAAAATCAAAGACAGTAAAGGCAATGTCCTGCGTGAGTTTTCATATGCCCACCAGGCTATCCCCCGTCAGTTTACCTGGGATGGACTGGATGCCGAGGGCCGGCCGGTAAATCCCGATGGATTGGTGTATCAGTTTGAATATTTTACTGACCGTGGGTTAATAACCCAAACCCAAACCTGGCCGAGTATTATGCCGGCCGTGAAATTATGTTTTAAAGAGCGGGGCGAAGGCATAGAACCAGGGGTTTCGTTTCAGTTTAAGGGAGATGTGAAAAAAATTAACTCCTGGATTTTGAATATCGAAGAAAACCAAGGGAAGCAGGTAACCTCCATAAAGCAACGCGGCCCCTTGCCGGCCGAACAGTTGTGGGATGGACAAGATGATCAGGGTGTCTTAGCAGATCCTTCCCAACACTACGCCTATCAATTACACCTGACAGATTGTGAGGGATCCCGGATTATTATTCAAAAAACCATTATTCCCATACCCGCGGAATTCCTTTCGCGTGACAGCAAGCAAGTGCGTTTCAAAATAGGCGGGATTATTTTCGACTTCCAAAAAGCAAATATTCAACCGGAGATGATGCCTTCGCTTGAAAAAACTTTAGAGATTTACCAAAAATATGGTTCGCAAAGTCAGGTCGGTATTGAAGGACATGCCGATTCCATTGGACGGAAATGGGGTAATTATAATATAAGCGGCCGGCGTTCGGAAAACGTAAAAAAATACCTGCGGCAACACGGTATACCCTATTCCCGGAAAATCGTCACGCAAGGTTACGGCGCGGAAAATCTTTTAGTTAAAAGCGGCAATCTCAAAAAGCAGGCTAAAAACCGTCGCGTAGAAATTATTTTCAATATACCGGCCCCGGTCGAAAAATAGTAGGGGCTCAAAATTTTGAACCCCTACTAAAATAACCGCAGCTTGAAGAAATAACGGCCATCACCATCCCGGCCAGATGTTTTTTGTTTTCATAAAGACACGATATCTCTCCCCATTCCCATTAAAAAACCTCTCTCATAAACTATTTAACTGTTTTCTGCTGCTTAGTTTCAGGGGATTGATTTATAGCTTGTTTATTTCTACCGGCACTAAAAGTATAGCCAATGCTAAAACGGTGAATACTCTCGGCAATGCTCCGGCTGGTAAAAGCATAATCAATCTGCAATCCCTCAATTTTCAACCCCGCACCCGCGGTTAGTGAATCAATATCATAACCAAGCTTATAACCGGTCCGTAAAAACAACATATCCTGCCAGGCATACTCGATCCCCACATGCTGCTGGGGATCCTTGTCATTACTAAAGAGCGCATCCAGGCCGGCTACCAAGTAATGATCTTGTCCAACAGCCTTCGCGTAAGCCAAACCCGCGCGTAGAATCGTTGGCATAGGATCACCCTGGTCCAGGTACTTGATTTCAGTCCCGATATTTTGCAGCGCAACCCCCGCGCTCAGACCGGGCAAATCCTGAAGTTTATAAATCAGACCAATATCCGCGCCCAGGGCTAAAGCGTCATACTCTTCCATTAGTTGAGAATGAAAGGCCTTGATACTGGCGCCGATCAGCATGCCCGTTGTTAATTGATGCCCATAACCAATAGTTAAAGCGATATCTTGCTGCGAAGTAACCATCTCTTGGGAACCGTCCAAATAATTGATCTCCATTTCAGCCCCCAGCAGACTAGTCAACCCGATGGCCAAACCGCCTTTTCCCCACCACAGCACCGGCACACCCAGAGCAACACTAATATTTTTATTTTCAAAGGCATTCAGAGCATACATGCTGCTAAATTGCAGAGCCTTGATGTCTGCCACACTAGCGGCATTATAATACAGCCCATCCAAATTACCTGATATGGCAGTATGCGCCTCACCCATACCCGCCTGCCTGGCGCCGGCCGGTTCACGCAGTAACTCTCCCCCGCTCAAGGCATAAGCTGCTGTGGGCCAACCCCAGCCTATTATTAAACCGGCAATTATCCATTGTTTTATCCTCATCTTAAATTCCTCCTTTTATGACGATCATCTTTTGGTTTAAAATACTAATCCGCATAATTTATTTCACAATCCCAATGCGCACATATTGGTTAATACCCGGCGCCGTAACATGCACAATATATATTCCGGAAGGAACAACATCACCGTCCGTTGATCTCCCGTCCCAGGTCACAGCATGCATGCCTGCCGAATAATGCTGCTGCAGCAATGTCTTTATGTGTGTACCGTTCACCGTAAAGACCTTAATACTTACCTCTCCTTCTGCGTCAAGATAAAAACTGATACTCGCCGGTTGACTATTTTTAAGCGGATTGAATTTATTATTAAACGCTCTGAGGCGATGCCCGGCATCTGTGCGAACTACCGGTGTTGCGGTTACAGTTGCCGTTGGGGTTGGAGTATAAGTCGCTGTCATGGCTTGTTTCGGCGTTGGCGTTACAGTTACAGTGGTTGTGGTTGGAGTATAAGTCGGTGTGCTGGTTGGTGTTGCGATAACCCTTACCCGAATCTCTGGTGAATAACCCTCATCCGGACTACCCGTTCCGCCGGCATCACGCACTCTAATATATATGTTTTCCGTTATACTATAAGTTTGGTTATTTATTTCCGATACGCCGTACATTGTCTGACCGTCTGTTATGCCTAATGTCCCGTTAGCTGCTGTATAGGAGCCGGTTGTTAATGATGGTTCCATGATAAAAGATCCGGTTGTATTCACAATTTCACCAGTACCATTATAACGTATTTCAACACGCATGGTAAAGGTATTGGGTTTGGCATCAACATAGACCGGAGTATTGTCAACAGCCTCCACCCCTTCCACATAGACACGAAAACTAACATCCGTCTCCTCTACCACACGTATCAAACCCCACGCATTGTCCGGCGAAGATTCATCTTTAATGTTCGAAT
>JAGLMY010000152.1 GCA_023139775.1 bacterium | reverse complement strand
ACCACCGAGATTACCTGGGGTCCGGATATTAATTTTTTATTGCATTTTTCCGTTTTATGAACTTTGGGTATGTGGTTAAAATAACAAGTTAACTTTTTTTTCCCTGGTAGGTTGCTTCCAGCTGCCGAAGGTATGTTTTTAACATTGGAATTTTGTTCAGTCGGCAGGGAGTGGCCAAAAGGAGCGGAATATCCACCGGTGGTGGCCGGCGGCTTGGTGATGTAAGTGAATTTGAATTATATTTTAGAAATTGATTTTCACCAGCCGGCAGCAAAAAATCGGTTCCTGCTTTAACTCCGGAATCAAGCTGGGCAATCCGGCTATCTCGGGTCTTAGCCCGATTTCGCCCGATAAAAGCATATCGCCTTCCCCACTTTGGTACCCGATTTCCAAAAACACCAACCCTAAGCCCAAGCCGGCGCCAATAAGACCGCCCCAACCGATTTCTGCATTAAAGTCCGTATCATCATAACGTGCATAAGCGATGGTGGCGACCATGGCTCCCATCATCATCCCAATCAGGGTGCCGCCGGTCATGTATTCTGTCAGGGGATAATACACACTGGGTGCGGGTGAGGTAAATTGATAAATGCCTAACCCGGTTCCCAGAAGGGCGCCACCTAAAAATCCATAGATTGGCCCGGTCACTAATAATTTAGGGTCCGCACTATTTTTCGAGCTATAAGCCACCAGACTGCCGGACAAACCGACCAGGGTTCCAGCCCCCGCTCCGGTTAAAATATTAGTGTACAGGAGCTGTACCCGGCTGACCTGATGATCACGGGCCAGCGCGAGATTGGCGCCGGTAAAAAGTAGCATAAGTACCAGAAACAAAAAGACACATCTTTTTTTCATGGTTTTTCTCCTCATTATTGAGATTCCAGTTCTTATACATATCAACCGATTTTTATAGAAAGTTGCTAAGAAATTACTTTTAAAAATAGTATAACAAAGGCTGAAATGGAACGTCAACGAAAAAAAAACCGGGCTAATGAGGGGGGCGGATTACAAAAAACCTTGAAATTTTAGATGAAGAATTATTAATTTCATGAATTATTTGCTGGATACACATGCTTTTTTATGGGCGATGTTTTCAAGTAACCGGTTGGCTTCGTGCTGACACTACCAGATGAAGCTATCTCTTAAAAACACCAAAAGAATTAAACATATACTTTTTCTTCGTTTTGGGGAGCTAAATCCGTATAAAAACGAGATGGTCCATCCAACACTTTCCATTCCGCCTCTTCTAAAACACGGCGGCATTCCTGAACTGTCATGCCTCTTTTTTCTTCAGTGTTTTCCTGAGTATCCCGTGGGTTTGAACCTGCCTCAGCCCAAAGTAAGCAAGCTCCCGCAGCCGCCCCAATGATACTGGGTTCATGGGTGCAATTTCCAGGAATGGAAACCGGCAAAGCCAGTCTGACCACAGCCAAAATATGCGCCATGCGGGCTTCACTACAAATTCCTTTTTGGGCAAGATCCGTATTAGGAATAGGAATCCTACGAGCGGCCCCGCTATAGGCAGGCGTAATGTCACGCGTAACCATCGTTTTCTCTACTAATTCCTCAACCGTATGCTCAGGCCCGACGGGTTCTAAGCATGTGCCGACTGAAAGTCCGGCCTGATGCGCGGTATTAATCGTGGCTAAACGTTTTTCCGGAGATATTTGTGTGTCCCGTCCTTCTCCCAAGCGCAAAGCATGATAAATTCCCGTATAGCCCACATCCTTTAATTGCTTGGCTTGGTCCAATGAAAAATCGCCTACATTGGCAATTAGAATTGTCTCTGATTTTAAAGCCTGCTTAATCTGCCGGCTCATATCTAAAAATTTAGAAAAAGCATAGTCAGCGGTAGCCATAATAAATATGGCATCGGCTCCGTCCTGTTCAAATTGTTGAGTTCGGGAAATGACTTCCAGCGCGGAAAGTTCTACTGCCTCGGAAAAAACCCCATTGCAGGCAGCGAATGAACAGAATTTACAGTTATTCGGACAGGGCGCAATATTTAATCCTATTTGAGCATGGACTTCGGCTCGGCCTTGACACGCTTGTTCTGCGATTTTCCGGGCAGCTGCTTGAATCAAAGCCGATTCTTCAGAAAATAATGTAATCTTGAAAAGTTCTGCTATTTCAGAAGCGTCCAAAATGAGATCCGATTGTGCTTTGGTAATTATCTCTTTTATCATATAATCCTCCTAAAAATATTTTAGTGGATATTGAAAAAGATTTTATTTTAGATTATATTTTATTATATAAAAAATCAACCCTTTATTTGTGTGAAATGAAAATAAATATTTCCATTATTATACCCGTCTATAATGAAGAAAATATCTTAAAAGATAATTTGTTTTATCTTCGTTCAATCATTACGTCTGATGTTGAAGTTATTGTAGTGGATGGGGGAAGTATGGATCATTCGAGAGACATTGCGGCAAAAATAGCAAAAGTCCGATTGCTGGTGTCAGATCTTCCGAGCAGAAGTTTGCAAATGAATTTAGGAGCTAAATCAGCCAAGGGAGATATTTTGTTGTTCCTGCATGCTGATGCGCGTTTATCTCCCGATTGGCGTCAAGCCGTGGAAAAAATCAAGCACGCGGATTATGTGGGAGGCGCTTTCCGCATTACCTGTGGAACCCGGGAAAAATTAAATTTTTGGCATCGAATATTTGCTCAGATAACCACTTGGCGTTCAATCTCCAGCCGTATTCCTTATGGTGACCAGGCCATTTTTGTGCGCCGCAGTATTTTTCAACCACTTGGCGGTTTTGATGAAATGCCGATTATGGAAGATTACGCTTTTTCTAAAAAACTAATCAAAGCCGGGAAAATATATTATTCCCCTTTAAAAGTAGATGTGTCTTATCGTCGGTTCAAGGCCAATCTTTTGCTTGCGGCCCTGCTTATGTGTCTACTGCCGAGGTTATATGATTTAGGAGTTCACCCGGAAAAACTGGCGAAATTTTATAAAAACTTGCGGTAATCGGATGAGAAAAAACCTGCTAATTGTTTTTGCCAAAGAGCCGGTCGCCGGCAAAGTAAAAACCCGTTTAGCCAAAACGATTGGCTTTGCTAAAGCCGCTGCTATTTATGCTCTCTTGAGTAAATCAATCCTCCGAAAACTATTATCCCCCGGTTATGACCTGGTGATATATAAAACCCCCGAGAGTAATACTGAATATTTCAAGTCCCTTTTTCCGGATATCCGGATAGCCAATCAAGTTTATGGGAACATTGGGCAAAAAATGTATAGCGCTCTTTGCGCTGAGTACAAGCAACGATATCAAAAGATATGCCTTATTGGCACAGATTGTCCAGACTTAACTCCCAGTATTATTTTACGGGCCTTTAAGCATTTAACTGCTCATTCCGTGGTTATCGGACCGGCTAAAGACGGCGGCTATTATCTTTTGGGATTAAAACAGCCTTTAAAAGAAATTTTTATGAAAATACCTTGGAGCACGCCGCAAGTATGTGAAATGACCCTGGCCCGCTTACGGCAAATAAATTCGCAGTATAAACTTTTAGAGATGCGACAAGATATTGATGACTATCAAGATTTGAAAACATATCTGCAAAAGCCTAAAAATCTCAGGCTCAAACAAATATTATTGGAAATACTAAAGCAATAATGTTACGCCTGGCTTTATTGATCATTCATTAACTAGTGGGTAAAATATTCTTTTTTTGATTGCGGATTATTATAATATTTCATAAAATAAGTCGATTTATTAAATCTTTTCATATGCTTATCGGGGGGAACTTATCTGCCGGGGAATCCCTCCTTGCTCGACGAACACCTTTTAATTACCTGCCATTACTATTTTGAAGTCAAGATCATGCCGGGGAGGAAACAGTTCATGACCGGAGCTGTCCAACCACCGCACCCTAAATTTAATTTGCTAAAACTCATAATAAGCCTGGGTCTGTTAATTCTCATTTTAGCGGGACTCACGCTCTTGCCGGTGAAAGATTATTTATTTTCGTTGTTGGAATGGACCCGTAACCTGGGTATGTGGGGACCATTGATTATCATTTTGTTTTATATTCTGGCTAGTGTGATTTTTTTTCCCGGCTGGATATTAACTGTTGGAGCGGGTTTTCTCTTTGGGGTGGTTTGGGGTACGGCAACCATATCAATAGGCTCAACTTTGGGTGCTGCTGCAGCTTTTCTGGCAGGTCGCACTCTGGCGCGTAACTGGATATCTAAAAAAGTCAGCCCAAATCCAAAATTTGCGGCGCTCGATGAGGCGGTTGAACAGCATGGATTTAAGCTCGTCTTATTATTACGGTTAAGCCCGATTTTCCCTTTTAATCTTCTTAATTATGCGCTTGGTTTAACCCAAGTTCGTTTTTGGCATTATGCTCTGGCTTCTTGGATAGGTATGCTGCCTGGTACCCTGATGTATGTCTATCTGGGTACAGCGGCGCGATCATTGACTGAGATTGCCACGGGAGGCTTAAAAGAGGGGAAAGTCCAACAAATTTCTTTTTGGATCGGTTTAGGGGCAACCGTAATGGTGGCTATTTTGGTGACTAGAATTGCTCAAAAAAGTCTTAAATCCGCAGCGGGAAGGGTGGGTGGAAATAATGGCTGAAGATTATGGTAAGGTTTATCCCTTTGACAAATATAATCAAAAATTGGTAGCTAACGTACACCCCACTGATTGGAAAAATCCTGAGCCCCAGGGACGTTATAATTTAATCGTGCTGGGCGCCGGAACCGCAGGGCTGGTGACTGCCATCGGAGCCGCTGCTTTAGGCGCAAAAGTAGCATTGCTGGAAAGGCATCTCTTTGGGGGCGATTGCCTGAATGTAGGCTGTGTCCCGTCTAAAGCCATTATTCGTTCCGGCCGGATGGCGGCCGATATTCGTCATGCCAAATATTTCGGGATTAACCTTGCATCTGAACCCGAAGTGGATTTTGCCGGAGTTATGGAACGGATGCGAAGCTTGCGTGCCCGCATAAGTCCTAATGATGCTGTCGCCCGTTACCGGAATTTGGGCATAGATGTTTTTTTAGGCGAAGGACATTTTATGGGCAGAGACATGATCGAAGTTGCCGGGAAGCATTTACAGTTTAAGCGCGCTGTAATAGCTACGGGGGCGAGGGCGATATCGCCCAATATTCCCGGAATAGCAGAAGCCGGCTTTCTAACCAATGAAACTATATTTTCTTTAACTAATCGGCCCCAACGTTTGGCTATAATTAGAGGAGGACCAATCGGCTGTGAATTGGCTCAAACTTTTTGCCGGTTGGGATGCCAAGTAATTCTCTTACACAATAAATCGCATATTTTAGACCGGGAAGATGCAGCGGCCGCTGAGATTGTACAGCAGGTTTTTGAACAGGAAGGTATTCGTCTGGTACTTAATAGTAAAATCAAACTAGTTAAAAAAAGAGGAGAGAAAAAATATCTTTTGGTTGAGCAGGACCATAAAACCGAGGAACTTATGGTGGATGAAATATTGGTCGGTGCCGGACGCGCGCCCAACGTGAAAGAGCTTAAGCTTGAAGCGGTCAAGGTTAAATATGACCCCTTTCGGGGTGTAATCGTAAATGACTATCTACAAACTACGAATCCCATGATCTATGCAGCCGGGGATTGTTGTATGGCATATAAATTTACCCACGCAGCCTCGGCTGCGGCTAAGCTTGTTGTTCAAAATGCACTCTTTCGGGGAAAAAAGCGACTTAGCGCGCTAACCATTCCCTGGTGTACTTATACGGATCCGGAAATCGCTCATGTGGGAATGTATGCAGCGGATGCCAGGCATAAAGGCATTCCAATGAATACCTTTGTCCGCGAACTCAAAGATGTTGACCGCGCTGTATTGGATGGGGAGGATTTAGGTTTGGTAAAAATCCATACGAAAAAAGGAACTGATCAAATTTTAGGCGCCACCATTGTCGCCCGCCATGCGGGTGATATGATTAGTGAAATTTCCGTAGCCATGGCAGGCAAAATCGGATTAGCCGCTTTATACAATGTAATTCATCCTTATCCCACCCAGGCAGAAGCCATTAAACAAACCGCTGGCGCGTATATGCGCACGCGTCTAACCCCCCTGGTAAAAGCTTTGTTCCAGAAATGGCTGACTTGGACGCGTTAAGTTTTAATGGCAAAATCAAAATTTGAGCGTGACTCATGTATCTGAAAATAGATGATTACGGCATTATAGGTGATATGCAGGCGGTAGCTTTGGTTTCAAAATATGGATCCCTTGATTATTGCTGTATGCCGCATATCGACTCTCCCACGGTATTTGCTGAGCTTTTAGATAAAAAAAGGGAGGCACCTCCCTCCCAAAATCTTGGGGAGGGAAATATTGTAATTTGATTTTAACAAAACCGGACATTTTTACTTTGCCTTGACACAAAAAAACCGGGCTAATGAGTATCGGCTGTCTCTTCCTATACCCAATACAGCATTGCTTTTTTCTTGCTTTATAATATAAATTTCCAGATAATTGTAATCAATGAATTTCTGCTTGCAAAAATCGAGAGTTGAAACTTGAGAGCGGATATTTAACAGGAGGAGCGATGCACAGGTTTCAATGGGTTATAACCGTGGTAGTGCTGTTGATGCTGAGTACGGCCTGGGCAGAAGAAAACCAGGCTGTTGAAAAAATAACTTTAGAGCAGGCGATTCAGAAGGCACTGGAGGATAATCAGGAAATCTCAGAAGCTCAAGGCGGTTTATTGCTGGCGAAGGGTCAGGTTTTAGAAGCCAAAACCGGTTATTGGCCTAAAATGAAAATCAGTGTGGGCTATGGTTATGGCAAACCGCCGAAAATGGGTATTTCTGATGAATTAATGGAAATCATTACCAAAACCGCGGGTTTTACCACTGCCAGCGAAATGCTCAATAAGGTGGATCAATTGGCAGTATTGGCTTTGGTTGCCGGTCCTGATGGTCAAATGAACACCCCGGATGACCTTACTATAGAACAGGCGATTCAAATGTTGAGCAGCACGGATCCAGCGGAAAATCCGCTGCGTCATTATACTGATCCCAATACACCCATCACTATTAATAATGATGAACTGCGCTTGCATTTTACAGATAACCATGCCAATCCCATCAATTGGCAGGGAAATGAATACTATTTTGATTTTAGCGGGACCCGGGTGTATCCTTTGGCTGATTATTCCTGGGATCAAGTCTATCGAAGCAGTTATGCTTTAGTGCAGGATTCATCCACCCTGCCTTCCATGAGTGAGAATTTTCTTGTTTGCCAAATGTCTTTGGTGCAACCTATCTATACTTTTGGAAAAATTTCCGGTTATCATCGTGCGTCTGACATGCAATATAAAGTGGCCAAACAAGAACTTACAAAAGTCGCCAATCGTGTGGTCTATCAAGTCAAGCGTCGTTATTACCAGGTCTTATTGGCCACAGACTGTGTAAATTTGGCGCAGGAAGCTGTGGGCCGCCTAAAAGCCACGCGCGCGCTGACAGCCGCTTTATTGAAAAACCGCACAGATAAGGTTACGACTCTGGATTTGCTGAAAAACGACATTTTTCTACATAAAGCCAAAGAAAAACTGATCCAGGCACAAAGCGGACTTAAATTGGCAGCCTGTGCTCTGAATTTTGAAATAGGATTGCCGCCAAAAGAAGAAATCCTGCTTGCTGAAGAAACTTTGCAGGGTGAACCGGTTGAGTATCAATTGCCGGTTCTGGTGGAAAAAATGTTTGCCAAACGTCCGGAATGGTTTCAGCTCCAGGCAGGTATCCAGGCCCGGGAAGCACAGGTGCAAATTGCACACAGTGATTATTTTCCCATGCTGGGCGTTACCGGGGATATTCAGTATTTGCGCGATCATCCGGAGGTATATGCCGGCGCCAATCCGGATCCCACCTGGCGGGTGGCGATCGGCTTGGCGTATGAACACTTTGATTTTTTCCAAACCACCAATGCCAAGGTCAAACAAGCAGAAGGTGAATTGGCCAAACTCCGTGCCAAGGAGAAATGGGCCAAACAAGGGTTGATTCTGGAAGTAAAAAAAGCCTTTTTTACGTCAGAGGAGCATTGGCAGCGTGCCCGGGAAAATCAAGCAGCAGCTGAGGCAGCCGGAAAACATTATCACTTGTGTTTTAAGGGATATCAGATCGGAACCAAAGAGTTTTCCGATGTGATAGAAGCCCAGATGCTGGAGAGTGAAGCGAAATTTACCTGTAAACAGAGTTTATATAACTACCAATTGGCTTTGGCTGAGTTGTGCCAAGTGGTTGGCGTACAAAAACAAAAAACTTTGGATAGCCGATGAGAAGAGAAGTAAAGCAACCCGCGTTATTATTCATGCTGGTAATCCTGTGTCTGGGTTTTATAACTTTGTCCGTTGCAGCGCAGGCCCGGGAATCCATTCCTTTAGTCATGTTCGGTCCGGATGTGGATGAGTCGCGCGAAGAAGTACTCAGTGGTTTGCAGCCCTTTGTGGAATATCTCAACGTGCGTTTGCCATTTGACCTGGAGCCGTATTTCTATAAAAGTAAGGACCGTTTGAATAAATTTTTTAAGGAAAAAAAGGCCGGTTTTGCTTTGCTGGAATTAAGCTATTTTCTGGAGTACCACCGGCAAAGACAATTTGTTCCCTTGTTAAAACCCGTGGTCAACGACTCGGATACATTTCAACTCGCTCTGGTAGTTCGCAAAAAAGGCGGGATAAAAAGCGTAAGCGCCCTGAAAAGCCAACGCTTAAGCACGGCTGGAAATTACTCAGGAACCCTGAAATTTTATTCCCGAATCGCGTTAAAGCGAGAGTTGGATTTGCAACACGATTGCCGGATTCAACATGCACCCAGTGCCTCGGCAGCGATGATTGAGGTGATGCATAAAAAAGCAAGTGCTGCCATTGTCTGGAAATCGGAGTTTGACATTATGTGCGAACTGAATCCGGCCGCGCGCCGGGATTTGTGTTTGCTGTACGCCTCTGAAGCCTATGCGTTTCATCCGTTGGTTTATGTGAAAAACCGGGTTACCACCGAGCAGGCGGAAGCCTTGCGTAAAGAATTAATAGCACAGGTAAAAAGCGCGGAAGGCCGGCAGCTCTTGATGATCTTTCGTTACGAAGGCTGGGGGGAAGTGCGACCCGGGGAATTCCAAGCCTTGATCAAAGCCTGGAAATAAAGCCTGGCAGGAGAGTATGTGATCTGGTACTGGTTAAAGAAACTCGATAAAAAGATATTGGCTTTTTTTTCCCAAACCGGCGGAATAGTCATCCTTTTTTGGGAAACTCTGGTACAGACCATGCGACTGGCTTTCAAGGGTTTTCGTGTACTGGTGAAGATCAATGAGATCGGTTTGGGTTCGGTTCCGATCGTGATGCTAATTGCCCTGTTTGTAGGCATGGTCCTGGCTTTGCAGACCTTTAATGAGCTGGCGCGTTTTGGCGCGCAGTTATTGGTGGCTAAGATCGTGTGTGTATCCATGCTGCGGGAGCTGGGTCCGATATTTACGGCTGTTATTTTGGTGGGCAGGATCGGTGCCCGTTTCACAGCTGAGATAGGTTCCATGCAGGTTACCGAGCAAATTCGCGCGTTACAGGCTTTGCATATCAATCCTGTTTCCTATTTGGTCGTGCCCAGGGCCTTGGCCTTAGGTCTGGCCTTGCCGGCCTTGGTCCTGGTGGCGGATTTCACGGGCATACTCGGAGGCTTTGGCGTTGCTGTATTTCAGCAGCACGTGAATGCAAGTGCCTACCTGGCATCCACGATCTCAGCGTTTGAAATCAAAGACTTGGTTTGCGGATTGCTCAAGGCAGAGGTGTTTGCCTTGATTATTGTCATAATCGGTTGTTTTAAAGGTTTCATTACCCACGGCGGCACCGAAGGGGTTGGCAAGTATACCACCAGCGCGGTGGTGGTTTCCATTTCCTTGATATTGATATCGGATTTCTTTTTAACCAAACTCATTTTTGTGTTTTTTAGTTGAGAACCGATAGGACGGAAGTTTTATGATTACTGTGCGCGGAATACATAAAACCTATGAAAATCAACCGGTTTTAACCGGCATTGACCTGCAGGTTCAATCCGGAGAAACTTTTGTTATTTTAGGGGAAAGCGGAGCAGGCAAAAGTGTGCTGTTACGTCAACTGGGAGGTTTGGAAGAACCGGATAGCGGCAGTATTCTCATTGATAACGAGGACCTGGCGCAATTATCTGAAAGAGAATTGCGGCGGGTAAGAAAAAAAATAGGTTTTGTTTTTCAGGAATCCGCGCTTTTTGATTTCCTTACTGTGAGTGAGAATATTGTCATGCCGCTGTATGAGCATAATATGATTCCTATGCGGGAATTCGCGGCCAAAGCCCGGCAAATGATGCAATGGGTGCACTTGGATGAGGAACACAAAAATAAATTGCCCGGTAAATTGAGCGGTGGAATGAAGAAACGGGTGGCCCTGGCTCGTACTTTATCCTTGTCTCCACAAATCATACTTTATGATGAACCCACAGCCGGCCTGGATCCGATTGGCGCGGAATCCATATGCCGGTTAATTAAGCGGCTGCAAAAAGAGGAGCAAAACACTTCTGTGGTTGTTACCCATGATTTAAGTGTCGTTGACCGCGTTGCAGACCAAGTCGCGTTTTTGTATCAAGGGCGTATTATATTTACCGGAACACCGCAGTCTTTGCGGCAAAGTGGCCGGAATATTATTTCTCAATTCGTAGGAACACGGAAACCCAATACGTGTTAATTCAAGACTAGGAGTCTGAGCATTTAGTCTGTTTTTTGAGAGTAGCTAGTAGAAAGTAGACCGCATTTGAGATATTTTATCTAATTTCTATTCTCGAATCTCAATTGCTCACACTTCACCAGGAGGCATCATGTTTGAGCTGCAATCACGGTATGCGATAAGTATCCGGGTGGGATTTTTCGCTTTGCTGATCTTGTCTTTGCTGGCCGGCAGTATATTAATTGTAAAAGACAAAACCAACCTGTTGGCTCCCAAGTATCCGCTGAAAATTTATTTTTATAAGGTAAAGGACTTAAAACCCGGGACACCTGTGCATTTGGCCGGCTTGCCCATTGGTCATATCCATAGAATTGAATTTTCACCTAAAGTGGAAGAGTATCAATTCATAGTTACTGCGCTCATTAATAAAAGAGTACAAGACCGCATCCGAAAAGATTCGGTTGCCTATTTGGAAAGCTCGGGTGTGTTGGGAGAAAAGTATATTGAAATATCCTTGGGTTCCGTAGAGCAACCCGTTGTTCCGGAAAACGGCGTAATTCAAAGCAAACATTAAGGTTACGCTAAGCACTCCCCCGCGCTTAAACGATAAGGCCGGTGGCCGGTTTTTTTCCAAGTGGAAGGCGAAACCGGGTATTTAGTGCTGCGGGTTTGCGCGTGGGGCTGCATAGAACTAAAAGGGGTAAGTCCTATAGGGGGCCCAGCGATTAAGCAAAAGCCGGCAAAAAGTAAAAATAAAGTGAGTGTTCCCGGAAATAATACAAATCCGGCTGTAATATTCAGCAAAGTTATTTTGAAATGGTGTGTTTTCATTCTGAATATTTCAGCCAAATTTATTTGGCAATACCGCATTGGAATATTTATCACGACTGTGCTTATAGTGCTTATTACTGCGGCCTTAGCTATAGTTGAAAATCCATTTTTTTCCCACTGCTTAAGCGAAATTTATCAAACTATAAACCTGCCTTTCAAAACTATACGCTTGTTTGAACGTTTTACTTTAAAATTCCCTGAATATTTTCTGATCAATTTCGCACTGATAGTATCTGCGGCTTTTATGGTTATTGTGATTTTCGCGAAAAAAGCCGGAAGAGCGAAGGATATTTATAAGCAGTTATTGCCGGGAATATATACAATAACCATTTTAGGTTTCTACGCCATAATTGTAAAACTTCACATTGCCGACCGCGGACAGGTAATACAAATAATATTATTTATACTAACGGTGCTAATGCTGGTTTGGCCGGCAATATATTATGATAAAAAAAACAGAATTACTCTATTTCACAAAAATATATTTCAAAAAGGGGATTTAGTAAAGCTCCTTATATTTTCAGGTGCGGTGTTTATCCTGTATATTTTTGATTTAAAATCCTGGAAATACTCATTTATCGGCGATGAATACCGATTTTTAACCTATGCTAAAAATATTATCAGCGGTGCCGTTCCTTTGAGGTTATTTTCCGAGAATGGAGTATATAATTATCATCCGGTTTTATCCGCTATCTGGCAGGCCGCTTTCATGCTGCCCCTGGATAAAGGTTTGCTCGGCTGGAAGATAAGCTCTGCCATAGTGCCGGCGCTTAGCATGATTCCGCTTTATATATGGGCGCGCATGGTTTTCAACAAGCGAGTGGCTGTAATTACCATAGTGAGTTTTGTTTTCTGCCAGGCGATTATGGCTTTTGGGCATCTGGGCTATAATAATATACAGGCAATTTTACCCTTTGCCCTGTCGTTGATGTGTTTTGAAATGGCATTGAGAAAGAATTCCAAATTTTGGCTGGTATTAACAGCGCTGGTTTTAGGACTTGGATATTACACTTTTTATAGTTCACGCCTTATGATACTTATAATTTGTGTTTACTGGTTCCTGCATCCCAAAAGAAAAGAATTATCCCGGGCCAACCTTTTTCTCGCCATCGGTATTTATACAGCGCTCATTTCATTCATTTTATTCAATCCGCAGTTTATGGAAAATCTTCTAAACCAGACAGTAATAGCCGGCAGTGAAATAAAAAATCCTCAAGATAGAATATATTATGTGCTGCTCAATTTTATTCACACTTTTTTCGGATTTTTATACAAACAGGGCATGGGCCATTACATTATAGGCGGTATTACGGATATAGTTACTGCGGTAGGTATAATCATCGCTTTGGTCTGGAGCCTGATTTCAATAAAGCAGGATTGGAGAGCCAGGTTTATTTTGGCAAGTTATTGCATACTCGTATTTTTTCTCGGCGCCATAGTCCAATATGAGTATCCACCGAATACCCGGCTTTATTATCTGGGAGGAATATATGCTATTATGGCCGGAGTGGGTTTGACCCGTCTGGCAGCCTTAAGCGTGTTTTTTAAGCGGCGCGCGCTTATTTACAGAACAGCGATTTTTAGTCTGGTCATACTTATTCCCTGTATAAATATCATAAAGTTTTATTTTTACATGCCGGATCACTTTCACTTTACCCTGCAATCTTATATTGTGAAATATGTGAACGAGGTATCCCAGGCCGCCGAAACCGTCCTGGTCACTGACAGGCTTCGCCGGATACCTGTGCTGGCCAAACACTACAAGTTTGAGCATAGATTTCAGAAAATTGATTCCCAACAATTTGAAGGTAGGCTGCGTTCCGACTTGATCAAAAACAAGATAGTTATTTTTGAGTTCGAAGCCTTGCCAAAGAAAGAAGTGAGGGAATTTGCCGGGACCAGCGATATTATCAAAGATTTCAGGGGCCGTCAGATAATCTTCTATATTTACGATTTAAGAGATGCTGAATATTATCGGGCATTTAAAGAACTCTGGCATACCGGCCGGACAACTTATGTTCCAAAAATCAAAAAGGATAATAAGAAAAGAAAGGTGAAATCTTTTAGAATTAAAACACCCCGTCAGATAAAAAGCAGCCAAAGCCGGGCTGGGTTAACAACTGTCAGACAAAAGCGGGCAAGAATATTTGCTAATCACGTAAAAATAACAGAAAAAAGACTTTCGGATTTTCCGCTTGCCGGGCAATATCCTGAAGTTGAAACTATTAAATTAACGAATATTATTGGGCGGAAAATAAAGTTGAACACTAAACTTCAACAGCCTTCAGACCTGCAGGTTGCTGCTAATGGCAAGACTATGTACATCATAGATAATTTATCAGAAAAATTATTGATTTTTCAGCAAAAAAGCAAATATGACTATCGATTAAAAAAAGCGGTTTATGTGGGTGAAGGCAAGCCGGCACGCATAACGTCGGTATTAGCAAAAACTCAAGTGGAAACCTTTCTTTATGTAAGTCTCAATGAAAAGAAGGAAATGCTATATATAATGAACTCAAATGATTGTGTGGTAAAGGAATATGATCTCGCGGGGAATTACCGGGGTGATATCATATCCGGGGATTTTTTGAAAAGCGCAAGAAGTATAAGAGTTTCGCGTGATGGCAATCTCATTATTATAGCCAACCCTCGCAGTAATTCAATCGTGACCTTCACACCCGGGGGACAGTTATTGGATGTGTACGCCACAACTCACGGCAACGGACTGGGGCAATTATCTCAACCCTGCTATGCCGGTATTGATTTTGAGGAAAATCGTTATATTGTTGATTCGAGTAATGGCCGGATCGAGTTGTTTGCTGCGGATATGAAATATAAAAACAGCTGCGATATCGGCAATTGTTTTACCATATTGGGTCCGCAAATACTGATTTATGAAGAAGATAAATTACCGTTTATGGCGGTTACCCAGCCGTGTTATAAAAAAATAATGTTTTTTTCATTAGACGGAAAAAAAGTAAAAATACTGGCACTCGATTCATTCAGTGGTGCTAATTTCAAGAATCCCGCCCCGGTGGCAAAGGATAATCTCAGGAATATATACCTGCTTGATACGTCGGCATTATTCATAACCAAAATATTCTTGGCTCAAGATGTGATGCAATAAAAAAAACGGGAACTTTGCAACCGACCTATCATTCGCACTCTTGACTTATCCGTTTGCCCAGTACCTCGCGTATCTTTTGGTATGTTTTCCGGTCAATGGAATAATGCCAAAGCGCACAGAACGCCAGGGGGGTTAGCAACAAGAGAAAATAGGTGGGCACCATGGCAAGATTGAATTTAGTGGAATCGCTCTGGACCAACAGCTGAGGATCAAAGCCGGTGGCGGTTAGAACAATCCCGCTAGCCAGCAGGCTGAGGGAGGTGCCTAATTTATAGGCCAGCGTATATAGACCAAAAAAAAGACCCTCATCTCTTTTGTTTGTCTTGACCTCTTCAGAATCCACCGCATCAGCGACCATGGAAAATGGCAGGGACATAAATGCGCCATTACCAATACCCGCAAAAACAAAGAACATCGCCAGTGTATACGGAAGTGAAGGCGCGTCAACGGGAAATATTTTCCACCAAACATGGGTCCAGGGCGCTCCGATAAATCCTATGAGCCCCGGAATCAGGCTGAGCAGGAGCGCTTTTTTCTTGTCCAGTTTTTTTGCTACCCATAACCAAAACGGCTGGGAAACAATGGAAAACAGGAAAATAATTAACGTCAGGATACCAATGACCGGAGCAGTAAGGTTGTAGGTATACGTATTTACATGGAATCCAATGGCTATACCCAGCTGAAAACCGACTTCAATAAAGAAAATCATAAGCACCAGCGCCAAAATGTTCCGATTTCTGAGTGAACTTTTCAGATCTGTCCAGAGAGCAAAAAACGAGATTTTTCTGGCCTTCATCACAGAGCTTCGTTGGGGCAGGTGCGGGATATACTTCCTGGTCGCCAGGAAAGAAAACAGTGCCGCCAACAGAATAATAATGCTGAAAGCAATTCCTATAGCAGGGTAGGCTGCGGGATTCAACTGACCTTTGGTAAATTCCGGAGTAGACCTGAAAAAATAGATCGTGCTTCCGCCTATCGCTATCATCAGTCCGCACATATAAAAAACCGCGCGATAGCCCTGAATCGAGGAGCGTTCGTCATAGTTGGTGGATAATTCTCCCCCCACTGCATTATAGGGAACTACATATATGGTTAAGCCGGTTTTGACCGCCAGCACCAGGAACAAGACAACCCAGAAATTTCTCAGGCTATCGGCAGACGGATCAATTGACCATAACAGGTATGAAAAAACAGCGATCAGCAGACTCCCCAGCAACAAATATTGATGCCTACGGCCAAATCGCCTGCTTTCCGTATTATCCGATAGATATCCCATCAAGGGATCGGAAATACCATCCCACACGGCTGAAATGGCTATGATGATGCCTGCCAAGCCGGGCGGGATTTTAAGGATGGCCGTGGCGTAGAAGATAAAGAAAGATGCAATAACTTGATGCCCCAGAGAATAGGAAACATTGCCCACGCCATATCCAATCTTTCTCAGTACCGATAACTTCCCTGGACCAGGGTTATCAGACGTCTGCATAAAACTTTCACTCATAGGCTTGTCCTTTATCTTTGAGCATATTACGTACCTCGTGCCGGATCACTTTGGCGAGGTAACTGCGCGGAAGTTCTTCGAAGAACTGTACCTGGTCTGGAACTTGCCAGGGTTCAAACCGCTGAGCAAGAAATTGGCGGAGTTCCTCTCCCAAATCAGGCGAAGAGCCCTGTTGCCAAGACCGCCGTACAGATACGCATAGAAAAGTTTTTGCACCCCTGCCCGGACATACTAAGCAAGCTTCTTTTACCGCCGGATGGCAGTGGATAGCCTCTTCTATTTGACGGGGATATATGATCTGATTACCGCGCTGAATGATGTCAACGCGGCGATCAAGGATGCACAACCACCCCTCCTGGTCAAAATAACCAAAATCTCCGGTATGCAGCCACCTACCCCTTAAAGTTTGCTTAGTCAGGTCCGGTCTTTTCCAATAGCCGCTGAACATGGTCGGGCTGGAAATAAGGACTTCGCCGATCTCTCCCGGAGGAAGGGTTCGTTCTTCGTTGTCAACAACTCGCACTTTCACACCTGGCACCACCCGCCCGGCAGAAGCCAAAATGTTTCGGGGCGCAGGATGGCCATTAACGATATGATCTTGCATTTGCAGCAGACTGACGGGCGGCAGCACCTCGGCCATACCATAGCCCTGCTGGAAAATAGGTCCAAATCGTTTGATTGCTTCTTCCAGCTTGGCAGCCGGCATGGGGGCTGTACCGTAAATGAGATTCCGCAAAGAGCTAAGATCTATATCCGGCAGGTCCAAAAGGTCAATCAAGAGGCTGGGCGTCATGAATGTCCGCGTTACCCCATAAGCTGGAATCATTTGCGCCAGGTGTTCTACCTTATAGGCAGGCGGAATCACAGTAGTTGCGCCGGAGAGCAGCATAGGCAAAACCGCGCCGCTGCCGGCGCCTACCATGGGAATAGAAAGCAGGAAGACTTCCCCACGCCCGGGAGTGACGCTTACGTTGGCGGCAGTCATGCGCAGGCTGGTGATGATCACTCCCTGAGTGGTGAACAGCCCCTTGGACTCCCCGGTCGTACCGGAGGTAAATCCCAGGGTAGCGGGATCAGAAGGCCGGACACGGTTGGTACTGCGGCGCGGGACACTGTTTCTGATTAGCAGTTCATACTCTTTTCCCTCCCCTATGGCAAGCAAGGGCAAACCGGGAAACTTACGGACAAGCCGCTGTGCTATATCCAGGCCCACTTGAGGGTCGAAGATAAAGAAACGAGGCCGCACCTGGCTTGCGGCGGCAAGAATTTTTTCGGCTGAATGGAAGACATGAAACGATGTAAGTACTGCGCCCAGTTCAAAGGCTGCCAGACGGACTTCAAACTGTTCCCAATCATCGGAAAGTAACGTAAAGATAGACTCGCCCTGGCACGCACCCAGCTTAGATAAACCATTCGCCAATCGCAATACGCGCTCTTTAAGTTGAGTGTAGGTTAGAACCCCTCGCGGCGCACGCAGTGCGACGCGGAGTGAATAGCGGCGAAAAGCAAAGCGGACTATATCTCGGGGAACACGGAATCCGCGCAAAAACAAATTTAATGCCAGAGAACGCAGTGAAATCAGACCCACACGCTTTATTTCCTTCCCGCTCCTAGAGAACTTACCCAGCTGGACCGTTAGCCGGTTTAAAGCTCCCGCTCTCGTTTGCCCTTCTCGAGCATACGTTTCACATACCATATCTTAAGCCGCTGGATAGGGTTGCGGTTACCTCCATACAGACAGCTCTGTTTGTATTGCATAGTATAAGGATCAAACTGTGAATAACGGGGAACAACTTTGACCGGGCCACGTTTCAACAGGATTTTAATCACCGCGGCAACGCACATGCCACTGGCTATGTGACAGGCCAATCCCAGCGAAGGTCCGGCACGGGCTTTTAAATCCACCTGCTTGCAATCCATGTAAGCTAAATGCGTCCCCCCAGGAGATAGTCCTACTGCAAAGGCGAGCATCTTTTCCTCAAAGCTCATGCCGGGTTTGAGGTTAAAGTATTCATCAAAACTCATGCCCGTGGGTGAAAAAATCAACATGGCGCCGCTGAATCCTATGGGACCAACCGATACCACATACAAATTCTTTTCCCGGGCTTTTGCAAAAAGCATCCGGCGGGTCTCCAGCGCAAAGAAATCCAGAGCATCTACTACAATATCGGCGTCCTTGAGAAAGACATCCGCGTTGGCGGCATCGATAGCTTGCTTAAACAGCAGAATTTCGGCGTCCGGATTGATTGAGCGCACCGCCTCTGCCATAACTTCGGCCTTGTTTCGTCCCCGCGCTGGGAGGGTTGCGCCATACTGCCGGTTAAAGTTGACTTCTTCAAAACTGTCGTGATCAGCGATGTGGAATCGGCTAATTCCGGCGCGAGCCAGAGTGACAAGCTCAATACCACCTACACCACCCATGCCGGGAATGGCGACACACGACTGCCGCAGGACTTCCTGCTCCTCCTGGTTGATTAATCCCAGGTTCCGCGAAAAGGCCCGGGCATATATATAATCGTTCATGGTAGAGTCCTCCTGGAGAAGTTTCTTAGAAGGAAGTTTGGAATTCTTGTCTACTTATTAGGGTCGGCATAAAATTAAATTTATAAAGCATAACCGCACCAGTTTGCCTTGGGCATTGAAAACAGCCAGACAGCAATCGGGGGGGCTTTCCGAAGGGAGTGCAAAGTCATTTCCGAAACAGGCGAAAACTTTTACCGGATTTCGCAAGCGGCCAGAATGCCCAGGTTTTTTCTTTGTATTTAACATAGTCATCCCCAAAAACCTGAAGGGAATTTCTTTCCTCGTAATAGGTTCGAATGATAAACAATGGGATGCAGAGCAGGCAGGAAAGAAACAGGGTAGAAAAAGAATTGAAAAACAAGGGAATGCCCAGAACTTCCAGCATGGCCGCCAGGTAGATGGGATGCCGGACAAAAGCATAGGGGCCTGTTTGCACTATATATCTTCCCCTCTTTTCCGTGCCTTCCAGATGGATTGCCCATTGAACTCCCAAGTGTTTTACCGACCACTGTCGCAAAAAGAAGGAAAACACAAACAGAGTAAAGCCGGCCAGGCTGGGCGCCAACATAATACCTGTCTGGCTGCGCAAAAAATAAAACTCAATGATCGTAGCATTCATCATCAAGACATAGGCCGGGCCAACCGTAACCAAGGTCCAGTCTTGTTTAACTTTTATGGGGTTGTTTTCTCTGGAGGTGAAACAGCTAAACCAGAATCTTTCTATCGCGACGGCTATATAAACCAAGGTGAAAATAATTTTCGCGAAGAAGGGCGGTGACATGCGATAGAGGATGATAGGGACCAGAAAACTCAAAACAGCTAAAACCGTCCCTGAAAACGAAAAGACTGTCAGCCATCTCGATACTTGCCGTTGATTATTACTATTCATTAAGCGCATAACTTTTCATTAGAAGCATATCTTCTTTCCCGCATCCTGCAAGCCGTGCCGGCAGACTCACGCGGCGCCATGATTTCGATTAGGCCGCTTTATTTATGCAAGGATATCCAGTATTCACATCATTTTTTATTTTTTTCATAGTCAAGCTTGATATAATAATTCCGTTCCTATGGAGCAATCCCGGACTACTTCCGAGCCTAAGCTTTGCTTCAATTGCTTAATTGTCTTTTTCCCAGTACAATGATTTAAATACAGCTTGGGAGTTCCGTAACGATTTTTAAGCGCCTCGGCTACATGTTCAACCGCCGGTCTAGAGTAATGCCGCATGTGAGTGCCTCCCAATATGGCTTGAATCCTGTCAGGGAAGAGGTTAGTAACTTTGGCACAGGTATTGAGCAGTCCTGCATGACAACACCCCAGAATAATCACCAGCCCATCCTTGATTTGCAAAACCAAGGCTAAATCGTCAAGAAAAGGCTCTTTTTTCTGTTGTTTCTCAACTTTGTGGAATCTGTGTTTTCCTGTCCCCGGTTTTTCCGGTCGCGGAGTAATCTCTCCGGTGGTAAAAAGCTTGGGGAGAACTTCGACAGGATGTTTGGTTAATTTGAATTCGACTTTTTTCCTGAGGTCTTTACTCAGCGCCGGAAATCCCACTGGAATAGGCACTCCCAGTATATTCACGAAATTGGGCTCCAGCACCGCCGGGTGCGCAATCAGGGGTATGGGTGTCAGGGCGGTTCTTGCGTTTAGCAATGCGGGAAGCCCGCCGGTATGATCAAAATGAGAGTGGGATAATACCAATTTGTCAATCTCATCAGGATTAATTTTTAACTTACGCAAGTTATGCATAAGCTTTGCTCCTTGCCACCCAACATCAAAGAGCACTTGTTGATTATCAATGGTAATGTGAAAAGACTCGCCTGCTCCCGCCTGAAAACCTTTATGCGGTAGAGCTTTATCATTATAGACATTTACGATCTTGATATTCATAGCGGAGTTTCCTTTAATATTCGAAATATTTGATTTTCTGTAAAAAATTCAATTCCATGCCATAAGGATATTCTGCATACGGGACCAATTCTATGTCCAGCTCAATTGGCAAGTGTTGCTCAAGGCTGTGTCTTGCTTTTTGAAGTATATCTGCCCGCGTTTCTTTATTCAGCCTGGTCTGCTTCTTCAGCTGAATCAGCAGTTTTGTGGGCCGGCTTTTTAATAATCTGAAAACCCCGGTAATCTGCGACACTAATTGAAAGTCGCTGAAAAGCAGGAATCAGCTGCTTTTCTCCATAAGCCATGATCTTGTCCGGGTCGCTTTGGGTAAGCAGGCGGATGATTTGCTTTTGCTGCCAGTGGCCATAGACTCCGGTCAGGCGAGATAGTATAGACATGATTTTCTGCTCCTTTTTTTATAGCCTGGCCTCAATCCCATTGAATCATCCAGCGCCAGGCCTGGGGATCTTTTTCATGCTTAGTTACACGCAAATTTTTAGCACCTGTAATTTCAATAACGCCCATATAGTAACCGCAAAGGAATTCCCGCAGGTAAGCCGGCAGATCCGGAAAGTCTTTGATGACTATTTCCAAGCTCTGATTTTGAACATTTTCTACCATCGCCTGGCCGGTATCAAAATTGAAACGCCAGACTTGGGCCACACGTTTCATAATAAAAGCAACTGTGGGAATCTTAAAAAAAATCTGGTAGATACCTTGTATTTGCTCAGGCGCTGATAATATTCCCAGATGTTGCAATTGTAACGGATTATCGGGAAAAAGCAGTTCTGCTGCCACGCCCATATCCTCCGGATCCTCCTGCACAGGGATCCAACTGACCGGCAAGGAGCGGGTGTAAAGTTCGCGGTCAGAGGGAGAAAGTTTTTCCAGAAAGGTTTGTTCCAGGCCCCGCTTTTGCATAATTTTACCTATGGCATCAATCCCGCTTCCCTTATATTTCGCCATCACAAGGCCTCCTGGTTATAAATTTTCCGACCCAACCTTCCGGTCAGTTGCTTTAGCCAAACTTAAAATTGAGGGCAATAAAAAGAGATCCGCGGCCAGGGCTGAGAGCATGATAATGGCGCACAGCAGGCCGAATTGAATCAAGGGAATAAAGGAAGCAAAGAGCTCCACCCCAAAACCAAAGAAAAGCACTAAAGAGGTGGTAAGCACTGCCACTCCTTTAACCTGGATGGCGTTGGCAATGGCCTGGTCCGGGCTGCAGCCTTCTCTCAGCTTGGCTTGATAGTGATGCAGGAAATGGATGGTATCATCCACAATGATGCCAATCACTACTGCGGCAATCAGGGCCGTGCCGGTGTTCAGGGGAATACCAAAAAGACCCATGATGCCGAAATTCAAAACCACCGGGAAAAGATTGGGAATAAGGCTGATAAGACCCAGCCGCCAGGAGCGAAACACAACAAACATCAGGCAAGATATCACGATTACCGTAGTAGCCAGGCTCTTGATCTGGCTGTTGAGGAGCTCGTCAATGGTTTTAAGATACGAAACCGGCGCGCCGGTAACCCTGGCGGTCAAGCCCAACGGGGATTTTTCCGCCAAAAAAATCTCGATCTTTTGAATAATTTGTTTATGTATCCGGCTGCTATGCTCGGAGGTGCGGGCCATAATGCGGGCATGATTGAAACCTTCATTCATGACATCTTCAATATCTTCCGCGTCATATAGCAGGAGGTATTGGGCAATCAGTTTCCGGCTATCCGGTATTTTCCGATATTTTGGATCTTCGTTATGAAAAGACTCGTTCATGTCCTTGATATAATCGGCAAAAGACATGGTCATATCAATTTCAGGCAGGAGGTTAAGATAATTTTGCACTGTTTCAATAAATTCAACATTTTCCGGATCTTTAAATAAATCAAACCGCTCGCCCTGAAGGGAAACATCAATGGATTCCACTCCGGCCAGATGATTTTCCACAAAATCCAGTGATTGTCGCAAGGAGGTGCCGGATTTGAACCACTCAATAAAATTGGTTTCCACATTAATGCGCGAGATAAAGTATCCGGCCCCCAGCGACAACCCGATAAACAGCAGGAGGATCACCCGGTGGTAATGCCGGTTTAATTGTACAATACCGGCCAATAATTTTATTACTCTGTCCCTTTTGACCTGGCGCGTGGAATGAGAAACAGCCAGGGGCATGAAAATCATAAGGGCTGGTAAAAACAAAAAAGAAAAAATGAATGCCAGCCATACCCCGGCCGCGACGGACAATCCAAATTCCTGAATTGAATTAATCCGGCTAAGCGTGAGCGAAAGAAAACCGACCGAGGTGGTTAGGGTGGCAAAAAAACAGGGTTTGAAATTTCCTCTCCAGGTTTGCTGAATTGCGGCGCGATTGTCGCTTCTTGCCCGGCGATGACGGAGATAATGATTGAAAATATGGATGGAATTTGCCAGCGATAAGGCCATGATCAAGGGCGGCACCAGGGAGGTTACATCGTTAATCGTGGCGCCCACGATAGCCATAAAACCAAAGGTGCCGGCCAGGCAGAGGGAAATATTCAAAAAAGCCATTACTGCGATTTTTAAACTTCTAAAAAACAACCACACCATCACAATAATCATAAAATAGGAGAGGGGGATAAATAAGGCGGTATCCGCCTGCAGGAATTCGTTTAAACGCACATTGGTTAAGGTTAATCCGGCCACGTGAAAGGTTTGGCCGGTTGATTCCTGAAAGTTTTTTAGGATGGCAAAGGTTTTGTCTATCAGCCGGTGAGGGTCATCTTCAGCTTCCGGCGGATCATAGGGATAAACTATAATTGTCGTAGTGGTTCCATCCCGCGAAATCAAACGGTCCCGGTAAAGCGGATTATTCAGAGCACGCTTTTTTAGCCGGGCCAGAGTTGCCCTATCCGACGGGATCGTTTTCAAAAATTTTTCCACTCGAAACGCGTCGGCTTCTCCGATAATATCATTCACATTGCTCAGGCTGGTGACTTCCCGGACTTCTTCTAATTTTTCCAATTGGATCGTGAGTTTATGGATAAGTTTTAAAACGGCGGGCTGAAAAATATTATCATTCCGGAAAACAATCATGAAAAAATCGTTTTTTTCGAAAATCCCCTTAAAGCCATCATAAAACTCTATATCCGGATCATTTTCCACGCTAGTATAATCAACATCATTAATCGTTTTCACTTGCGGCACAAAAACCCACAAGGGAATAGAGATAAGCAGGGTAAACAGTAATGTCCACCCCGGGCGGGCGGTTATGAATTTGACTATCAATTTTATTTGTACTCCTGCCGGGGTTCCTGAATTTCAAAGCCGCTTGGACATCAACATTTTACATTCGACTGACCACACTGTTTAAATAAAAATGAAGCCAGGGAAGGCAAAAGCACCAGAGTAGCGATCATATTGCCGAGAAACATAAAAGTAAGCAGCAGCCCCATGTCAGCCTGAAATTTCAGGCCGGAAAAAATCCATACTCCCACGCCGGCTCCGAGGGTCAGGCCGGTGAAAAAGACGGCATTGCCGGTGACCCGCAGGGTCTTTTGATAGGCGGCCAACAAGGTATCTCCCTTCTGCAAAAATTCTCGCAGCCGGCTGTAAACATAAATAGCATAATCCACACCAATACCCGCGCCCAAAGCCACTACCGGCAGAGTGGCCACCTTTAAACCGATGTTTGCCATAGCCATCAGGGCATAGGTCAGGACAGACACCAAAACCAAAGGTGCTACAATGCAGATCACCGCCCGCCAGGAGCGAAAAAAGATCAGACATAAAGCAATAATCGCCGCGTATAAATAAACCAGCATGGGAACTTGCGCAGCCTGAACAGCTTCATTAGTGGCTGCCATCACGCCCACATTGCCGCCTGCCAGGCGGAAAGTGACCACGTCAGGTTTTACCACGGCATTAAAGGTCTTTACCGCCTTGACCACCTGGGTAATGGTTTCGGCCTTGTGATCCTGCGTGAAAATATAGAGCGGCATCACACTGCCACCGAAATTCAGCAAACCGGTTCTCGCATCAAAAGGGCTGATCGACAGGATTAAATGATCCCGGTCGCGGGGCAAAACATACCACTTGGGATGGCCCTGATTCCAATTCAGGTAGGCGCGCTTGGCCAATCCGGGCAAACTGATGACCGCGTGTACGCCTGGCACCTGTTCTAAATAGTTATGCAGCTGATCAATAAGATGCATAACCTGGTAATCGGCATAGCCGTCAGCTTTGGTTTCGGCAAATACGGTTAATACATCCATGCCAATGGAAAAATGCCTGACGATTTCCGCCACATCCTGATTGTAGCGCGCCTGGGTATTCAATTCAGGTGCGCCGGGCTGAACATCGCCTATGTGCAGATCACGAGCCAGCCAGATTCCTCCCAGTAAAAGCAATATGGCCAGCATAAGGGTGATGAAGGCTTTACGAAGATGAGTGAAATGTTCAAACACAGCCCATACTTTCCTTAAACTGTGACGGATACCCGGACGGCGGTGTTCAGTGGTTGGAGTCGCCGAATGCGGAATCTTAACATAGGACAAAAGCACAGGCAGTAATATCAAATTAATTAATAAAATTGAGCCCAACCCCAGACTGGCGCTAAGCGCAATTTCCCGGACAACCTCGATTTTAATCCATAGGATGGTCAGAAACCCCGCCACATCGCTGGCCAGGGCTGCCACCCCCGGCAAAGCCAGACGGCGAAAACCGGTCCGGGCCGCGCTCAATTTATCTGCGCCCGCGTGTAGTTCTAAACGCACGGCATTAACCATTTGAATAGCATGGCT
>JAGLMY010000151.1 GCA_023139775.1 bacterium | reverse complement strand
TTTCATCAAGGGCATAGTGATCCACCACAAGCCAGTCAGGGGTGAGCTCAAGGTCTTTGATAATCTCTTCGACCTGCCTGGTATCGGTCTGCCAGTCAGCGCCAAGCCACGCCGCATGTTTTAAGTTGCCTTCAATATTATGTTCTTGCTCATCAGATACAGGAAGACGATGCACAACATAGCCTTTGTCTTCAATATAGCCGCAAAGATTTCCGGCAAACTCCCGGCAGACAAAAATTACATTCGCGCCGCGTCCGAGCAGTTCATCCGCAAGGGTGAGACAGCGCATAACATGCCCTGTGCCGATCTGAACGGATGAATCTGTGCGGATGAGGATTTTATATGCTCTCCGCTCTTTGCTCTCTACCCTATGCGCCATGCTCGCTCTCATCTGCCAAAGATTTCAGCAAACCTTCGTTTCGTTTAATATGGGTGTTGATTTGAGCAAGATCCGGCCTTTGATAAATAAGTTCCAGAACATCATTCATGCGGAAATTTTTGTTTACAGAATAAAGTATCTCAATTACCTGCTTTACGAATTCGAAATCTTCCGGTTCATCCACAGTCCATCTCAACTGAGACAAATCTTCATGGTATGTCCAGTTAACTGTTTTGAAAATCTCAGGATGGTTTCTGATATATGGCGTAACATGTTCAAGTTCTGAGGGAAGGACGGCATGCTTGTAGGCATAGTCAAGCGCCTCGAAAGTGAAAATTTCCGCATCCAAGCCGTCCGGAAGTGTCGGATAAACACAGTTACTCACATAAGCCAGATTTTCAGCAAAATAATATTCAATAAGCATATATAAAATATCCGGGTCAATTAGGGGGCAATCTGCGGTAACGCGCATGATATGTTTGGCATCAAACATTTTCGCCGCTTCATGAAAACGTTCCAAGACATTGTTTTCTGATCCTCTGAATACATTTATGCCTTTATTACTGCCAAACGTGGCTATAGAATCATCTTCGGGATTCAAAGTAGTGGCAAGTATAATATCTTTTATGCCTTTACAGCATCGAACACGTTCAATTAAATAACTCAGTAAAGGCCTCCCGAGAACTTCCTTCATAACCTTGCCTGGAAGACGAGTTGAGGTCATTCTTGCCTGGATGATTGCCGTAACTTCAGATTCCATTATGCAAGCCTTTTAAATCCAACGCTTGATGGTTTTCCAATTAGCTTTTTGTCTATATCACACTGTTCAATAGAGCGAGCTATCTCGCCAAAAGCAGTATCAACTCCTTCAAGATAGCTTCTTACATGGTCTTCCGTGTGGGCATACATGGCATAGTAAAGATTTGATGACAAAAAGCCCTGTTCCAGCATAAGTTGAATAAAATATGCCTTCATCGATTGTGCCTTATCATGTTTAAAGGCAAAATGACTCATTGGTTTCATTCCACTTACCTGAAGAGATAAGCCATGTTTATCTGCTATTGCTTTCCAGCCGGATTGTACCTGTTCGCCAAGCCAAATAAGTTGCTTGCCGGCATTAACTCTTCGGTGTTTTTTAATCATTGCGATTGCGGCAGTTGGTCCTATACGCTCAGTCCAGTTTGTGCTGCTGATAAAAGTACGTTGGGCAGCGTGCATAACATTGGCTTTGCCAATCACGGCCGCAATTGGATATCCGTTTCCAAGCGCTTTAGAAAAAACGGCTATATCAGGTTCTTTCGTAAAAAATTTCAGGTGAGCGCCGCCGGTATTGTATCGGAATCCGGCCGAGATCTCATCAACAACAAACACTGCCTCTGTTTCATCGGCAAGGCTCCGAACACCTTCAATAAATTCCTTTTCAGGTTCATCATTGCGGATAGGTTCCATAATGATTGCTGCTAAACCCTTACCATGCATGGCTACTATTTCCTTAAGCTCTTTTAGTTGATTGTAACGAAAAGGGAACGCAGTGCCTGTTAAACCTTTAGGAACACCTTTGGGACTTAAACCCGAAATCAGATGCTCTCCCAGGGCATTTTCCGTCCCAAGATTGGCAGACAAATACCAGTCATGCCAGCCATGATACCCGCAAAAAGCTATTTTATCTTTTCCTGTATGAGCGCGTGCAATACGCACGGCAATAGCCATAGCCTCTCCCCCACTACGGGCATATCTGACCATTTCCGCCCATGGATGAAGTTCGCAGAGAAGATCGGCAAGTTCAACTTCTTCAGGACAGTTCAGGGAACAACTGGAGCCGCTTTGTATGGCTTGTATTACTGCCTGATCAACATCAGGATCAGCATAACCCAAAACATTTGCCCCAATTCCTCCAATACTCATATCAGTATACCTGTTGCCGTCTAAATCCCATACTTCTACGCCCTTTGCTTTCTTGTAGTATCCGGGCCATACCCCGTCCGAAAAACGGTCTGGTCGTTTCGACAAGAGCTGTGTCATTCCGGGAATACGTTTTTTTGCTTC
>JAGLMY010000150.1 GCA_023139775.1 bacterium | reverse complement strand
GCATGTCAGTAAACTGCAGTTAAATAAAGGTTGTCATTCCCGAGGGTTTAATTGGGAATCTGGTTTTTTAAACCGTATCCCCGATAAGATCATTCGGGGATGACAAACAAAAAAAACGCATGACTGACATGTTACATCCGTATCCCTTAGGGGCATAAGCATATTAGGAATAATAAACAGCCAAGACTTCTTTGACTTTATCCCCCAAGGCTTGCAAACTATATGTTTTATGTAATCGTCCGACTTCCTGATATAATTTTTTATTGGTTTCCACCGCCGTAGTCACCAGAATGGGTATTTTAATATCCTCGTCCTGCAGCACCTGGCTTATTTGTTTGCCGTCAATAAAGGGCATTTTAATATCCAGCACAATCAAATCATACGATTTCACCCGAATCTGATTCAAGGCCTCAATCCCATTTTCCGCGGAATCCACCCGGTACCCTAAATGTTTGAGAAAAATAATAACCGGTTCACGAATGGCTGTCTCATCCTCTGCCAGCAGCAAGCGATAAGGTTTCTCAGACATAATCTTTAATTTCCCCGCCGGCTTCCACGGGTAAACGGATAGTAAAGGTGCTCCCAATACCCTCCCGGCTCTCCACCTCAATTACACCTCCATGTTCATGGATGATGCCATAGCTGGTGGAAAGACCTAAACCGGTACCGTATCCGCGCTCTTTGGTAGTGAAAAACGGAGAAAATATATTGGATAAATCTTCTTGTTTAATTCCGATACCGTCATCTTGATAGGTAATCAATATGTAGCCATCCTTTTGAGTCGTGCTGATCCGCAGCACACCGCCTTTTTCGGACATGGCATCACAGGCATTGTTGAGAAGATTCACAAACACTTGTTCCAAGCGGTACCGGTCTGATAAAATTTCCGGCAATCCCTCAGCATATTCAGTTTTAATCGAAACCCGGTGAAATTGTTTAAAATTAACAGCCATAGCCAGAGTTCCCTGCAAGACTTCTTGAATATTGGTCTTTGTCTTTCTCGGTTTTTCCTGACGCGCAAACGAGAGAAAACTTTTAACAATGCGATCAATGCGCTCCACACCCTCGGCCAGGGCATGAAAGACCTGCTTACGCTTTTTCTCATCAGCCAGTCCCAGTTCAAGCAATTCCAAATTCAAGCGAATTCCAGCCAAAGGATTGTTTATCTCATGCACCAAACTGGCAGCCATTTTTCCCATACCAGCCAAATGATTGGTATGGATCATTTTCTCCCGGATGGCTTCTTCATTGGTTATGTCTTCGGTTACCAATACCAGCCGATCCTCTCCTTCCTCTTCTCCGGATAATTTCACAAACACGCAGGAATACCGGATTACTTTTTTAATACCGGCAGGGGTCGAAAACTCCAGACGCCGGCCGATTAAATCCTCTTCACTTTCCAAGACTTCAATGGCTTCGCTTTGCAGAAAGTTTTCTTTTAAAATAGCCAACGGCAGAAAGGCGCCACCGGCCGATTGGGGTTCCAAGGCATCCTCTGATTCCATTTTAAAATGCACTCCATTGGAATAAAGCACCTCCAATTTTTTATCAAAAATAACCACTCCCACCGGAATACTGCGCAATATATGCACCAGTTGTTCCTGTGATTGCCGAGCTACCCGGTCAGCATGTTTCCATTCTTCGACTTTCTGCTCTACCCGGATATTCAAAGTCCGGTTGAGTTCCCGCAAATGCGCTTCTTGTCGTCGCTTCACCTGTACCACGCCGGTACCTAAAATAATGATCAGCAAGTAATAAACAACAACCACTGTAATTACAAACGGCACGTCAATGCCAATATTTTTGACGGCAGCTAAAAATCCGGTCCCGGGAATAAATATAAATGCCATAGCGCAGCATAAAATAATCGTATCCACCACCACCACAGTTGGCCAGGGCATGAGAATTATGTTGAAAATTATGATAAACGTGTAGACCATCAAAACAGTGATTACGAGATATTGCTGGGAATGCAAATACGCGGCAATGTTATTAAAAACCAAATGGCAGGCAACAAAGAGATTGACACCAAATTTATAATTCTTTTCAGAAATAGCTATAAACAGCCCTGCTGAATATATCAAAGAAATTCCAATAATACCATACATCCACCACAACTTACCCGCAGAAACAAAATTATGCTCAAGAGGCAAAAATGCCAAAGGGGCCACAAAAGTCAACACTAAGCAAATCCGGAACAATCTGAATTCTTGCGACGATATTTCACTCACAATCTTCCAACCCTTTTCCAAAACCGAACTGTATTTAACACCGCCAACACAAAAACAACCGCACAAATTAAGCCTTCAAGAGGGTATTGAATAATTGGAATAATCGTGTCCCAACCTAGTATTGAATTGTACTTCCAAACCTTTAATATATGCAATCCTAAAAGCTCATTACCGACCACAATCGGAACCCCCACTAAAAAATCTGTTGCCAGCAAACGCAAATAGCGAACTTGTTTTCCGTTCGGATCCTCGTGAAACAATTTATAGTAAACAATATCCGACAGCGTAATAATCCAAGCAAATACTATTCCCCAGCCCATAGCCACAACCAGGGAAACATCTCTCCAAATATACCATTGCAGAGCATAGGTCCATTCAGGCTCAGTAATTAATTCATTCGCCAAGCCTAAAACAGCTCCAGGTATCCATAAAAGCCAAAATGGTTTTTTTAGTTTGTATTGAAACGCCCACCAAGTAATAATCATGGTTAAACAGCCGGAAATTTCTCCGCGCCACGCAGCAATAATATCCCACATATATTTATTTTCACCCTTTCATACTATCCATAAAATTCTGAATCACACATTGAAATGCCACTAACGAGGGCACAACCAAAAAGTACAGCAAGAATTCTTCCAAAGGAATCAGGCCCACCTTGGGTCCCCAGAGTTGATTTTCGTTCCAGACCCACCAACCCCAATACAGAGCAATAGTTTCCGAAATATACATAATAACAATAAAAACGAGCGAGGTCAAACTCAGCGCTTTCCAATGGATGCGTTTTATAATAAAAGGCAGGCTGATGAACACTTGGAGAAAAACACCCAATAGCCACCACGCCAAATACAGTTGTTTTTTACCGTAGCGATAAAAAAAAGAACCGGGTTTACCGCTGCTTCCGTTCTCACTCAAAACCATCCGCCCCTTTACTGTGCTGCCGCCTTCTTTTGAAAGGTCGCAATCAAACCGGAATATAAAAGCGGGATCATCCCAGCGTATGCAAACCAGAACAAGTACTCTTCAATGGGCACTCCCCAGATATCCAGACCCAGCAGACTGCCGTATTCCTCGGAAAATCCCCATGCCTTGAAAATATGCAAACTCACCAATTCATTGGCCACTTGTAATATCATCACTAAAATGATTGTGATGATAGCGCTGGTTTTCCAATAGCAATCCAAACGCATCCATGCCCAACACACAATGACTATCGTGATGGCCCAAAGCCCAATATCCATAATGAAATACCACGGCCAATGGGTCATGCATTTTTTTCTTTGCGATAATTTTCATACAACGACACAGCTGCTAAAGAAGCGAAAATAAAAAAGTTCCAATCGTCCACCGGCACCTGCGGCGGAAAATGCCATCCCAAAACAGCATGATAAGACCACCAGTTTTGAGTAAAAGCAATCCAATTCCAAAAGAAACCAATAATGGTCATCCCGAAAATGGCAAGCAGGGCCGGATTAGCGGCAAGGCGGTGTGTTTTTCTGAACCACAAACCAATACTCAAACCATTGAATAAAATCACCTGACTGATAATATACCAAGGCGCTTTTCCTAAGGTTAGGATCGAATAAACCACACAGGCCAGTATAATTCCAGTAATACCAACCAGAATCCATATATACTTTTTCCCAACCGGATTGGCAGCTATGTCCCGCTCGTGTATGGCAATATATATTAAAATGCTCAACGCGCCTCCCAGGGGATAAAACAGAATCTCTTCCAAAGGCAGATGTGGCAGGATTTCGATACCCAGCATGGTATTGGGATTAAATACCCACCAGCCACAGGAAGACACTGTATAACTCCAGAGATAGCCCAAGGCCATTATGGTCAAAGTGGCTTTTATAAAAGCCGGTTTATCAATAATTTTTGATTTTTTCAACAAATAGGCAACCGGCAGGATAAAGAAGGTAATAATAGTAATAAAATACCAGGGTGTTTTTCCAGCTTGTGTATTTACATTCTCAACTGGAGAATCCGCCATAGAAACACCCCATTTCCATTTCAGTTACCGTTTATCGAACTCCCCCCACTTTATAGACGCAAATACATAGTAACTTACGTCTTAAATTCTTGCTTTTTTGGCAAGAAAATTACTCGCCGTAAAGAGCGCAAAGAATTTCTTTTGACAGGATAACAGGATTGACAAAATTTATTTAAAATCCCGTATATCTTGTTGATCCTGTCAAAGATCTTTGGTTCCGGCTTGTCCGGGTTATGTATTTATAACATGTTTTTTCTAATTAATTATTATTATCGGCGATTACTTCTCTTATCTGAACCGAATCCACTCATTCCGCTAAAGACTCCGGTTCGGGACGAAGGTCCGGTTTTTTTCTGGCCGCTTCCCGTTTGCTGCGACGTTCCTCAATCTCAGTTGCTCTTCTTCCTTCCCACCCGTGCTCTGTGGGTTGATAAAAATGCCGGGCACGGATTTTTTCCGGCAAATAATCTTCTTCGATCCAATTGCCGGCATAATCATGCGCATAGCGGTAACCTTTCCCGTATCCAAGATTCTTCATAAGTTTGGTCGGCGCATTCCTAAGATACGTCGGGACATCCAACTCTCCATACTCACGAATAGCCTCTTGCACCTTGAAATACCCTGTCTCCAGGGCATTACTCTTGGGTGCCAGACTCAGATACACCGCCAATTCCAAAAGTGCCAGTTTCCCTTCCGGCAATCCGATAAAATCAAAGGCTTGCTGTGCTGTAACCGCCATACGCAAAGCATTGGGATCGGCCAGACCAATATCCTCACTGGCCATTCGCGCCAGGCGCCGAAGCAAATACCGGGGATTTTCTCCAGCTTCCAGCATACGTCCCAACCAATAGGCCGCGGCGTCCGGATCCGATCCCCGCACACTTTTGTGCAAGGCGGAAATTAAATTGTAATGCTCTTCACCGTCTTTGTCATAACGCAGCGCTTTTTGTTGCATGGCCTCTTCAGCCAGAGCCAAAGTAATGGTCTTATTCTTATTTTCTTTTGCCATGCCGGCAGCTAATTCCAAACCATTTAAAACCGAACGCGCGTCTCCATGTGCCTTGGTAGCCATATGTTCCAAAGCAGCTTTGTGTATTGTGAGCTGCAATTCATCCAAACCCCGTTCTGGTGTTCCTAAAGCATTTTTTAATAAGCCAACCAGTTGTTCTTGATTCAAGGCGTATAATACATAAACCTGACAACGTGAAAGTAAGGCGGCGTTCACTTCAAAAGAAGGATTTTCCGTAGTCGCGCCCACCAGAACAATATCTCCACGCTCCACATACGGTAAAAAAGCATCCTGTTGTGCTTTGTTAAAACGATGAATTTCGTCAATAAAAAGAATGGTCTTTCGATTATGATATTTAAAGAGATCTTGGGCGCCGCGCAGCACTTCTTTTAATTCTTTAATTCCGGAAGTGACTGCCGAGTACGACCGAAAATCAGCTCCGGTGTATTTTGCCACCAGCATAGCCAAAGTAGTTTTACCTGAACCAGGAGGTCCCCATAAAAGAAGTGAGGGTATTTTATCCCGCTCTATGGCTTGGCGTAGAATCTTATTGGCACCCAGAATGTGCTCCTGACCAACCACTTCCTCCAGGGATCGGGGCCGCATCCGATCTGCCAACGGAATTCCTTTTCTATCCCGGTGATGCGCATGATCAAACAAATCCATATCTTTTACTCCTTACATAATTCATTATCCCGGCAAGGTTATGCGTCAAATATCATTCCGTTCGTATTCTCTCAAGAACAACTATACAGGTTGTAGGCATGTGGAAAAACGGGACAATTCCGAATAGCCGGCCGGCACGATCACGCATAGACCAGCTTAAGTTGTTGTATGCTGCGATCAACACAGCCAAGCAGCAAACTTAGCTTGCATCCAATTCCGTATTCATTTGATTCATAACTAATCCGGTAATCAACTTAGGCAAAAAATAGGTCGATTTTTGCGGCATGGTCTCTCCTTGTTTGGCCAGATCCCAAATAGCATCCACATTCGGCAATCCCGGCAGGAAAGCAGCTTGTGCCATACCGCGTTCTACTGTCTGTTGCGCTTCTTTCAGATTTTTAGTATACCACACCCGGCCTTTATCTTCACCCGGACGAATGTCCAAAAGTTGATGCAAAATCAGTTGATTTAAGATCACCACATCCAAACGGTGATAGATCCGCGAGTGACGAGTCTCACTCGGATTATAAAAGGCTTCCAAATACCCCTGTTTTACTCGCATAAGATAGGCGTTTTTACCACCCTTTTCGATATAACCAATTACCGCGCAACGATTTTTCTTTACAGCCAGAGTTTGCGCCTCCCGCAACTGCTTGACTTCCGGTACTTTCTCAATCTCAAAATAATCACCGCATTTTTTCTTAAAAACCGTCCACTGGTTTCGAGATATCCCTTTCACCAGGCGGTAGACCGGAAGGATGGACAAACCAGGATCATGAATTTCCGCCACACACATCATCACCCAATCCGCATCCGGACCAATCTGGTCGCGAAATTCCTTCTGATAGCGAATGGCCGTGAGATAACGATGATGCCCATCGGCAATCAATAATTTTTTTCCTTGAAAAGCGTTTTGAATAGCCGCGATCTGGGTTGGGTGGGTAATCACCCATAGCTGATGTTGAGAACCGGACCAATCTTTCAGTTTGAGTGTTGGTGGTTTTGTCATCTGTTTATTAAACAACATGCGAATTCGCTGGGAGGGATCCCGGTACAATGAAAAAACCGGAGAGAAACTCACTCCCGTCTCTTTCAAAAGGTTGAAACGGTCGGTTTTTGGGCCCTCATAGGTTTTTTCATGAGGCAATATTTTTCCTTCACCAAAGCGTTCCAACTTGACACGGGTAAAGATTCCGGTGAATTTTTTCTTGGCGCCTTCCGGATCAACATACTCGGTCTGCAAAAGATAAAACGCCGGTTTAGCTTCCGGCGCCAGTATCTTGGCATCCAACCATTTCTGCAAGATCTTTTTGGCACGTGTATAGCGGTTATTTTTCGCAGTATCCGTGGCTTTGGTTATCCCATATTCCAAGCGGATAATATTCCGTTGGTGCGCGCGATAAAACGCCTTCTGTTCTTGCTCGGAAATAATATCATACGGAGGAGTAACCAAACGATTGATGGCCGTTTTCAATGCTTTCGTGTATCTGAGTCCGGTAAAGGGTAGGATTTTAGCCATTAGGCATTCTTATCTTGTTTCTGTTTAATCCGATCTTTCCAGCTGGTAATCGCGACCAATTCTTCATTGGTGTTCCGGAGGCGCTGCGAAAGAATAGTAATAATCTGGGTTAAAATTTTGTGCGCTAATTTCAAATCCTGTTGCAGCATTTTATCAAATGGTTCTTTGGGAACCACCAGGCAGCGTGTTTCTTCCGTAGCGATAATGTTGGCGGAATACGGCAGATTATCAAACAAGGACATCTCACCAAAAATGGCTTGCGGTCCAAAGGCGGTAATTAGTTTGTCTTTGGGTGAGCCTTCCATCTTCTTGGTTACTTTCACTTTACCTTTGATAATTACATGCAAAGCCCCCCCCAAGCGGCCCTCTTCCAGGATCAGGTTATCTTTGGCATAGAGCTTGATACGCGCGAGCTTAAATATTTTTTCCAGTTCTTCATCAGTAAGTCCTTCAAAAATATTGATTGTTCTGAGTAAGCTAACTTCCATAGAGCGCCTCCAGCAAAAATACATTGCGCGGTTCTGCGTGACCGCCATCCCATCAAACCTAACCTGGACAAGCCGGAACTAAAAACATTTGACAAGATTAACAGGATATACGGGATTTTAAATAAATCCTATCAATCCTGTTATCCTGTCAAAAGAAATTCTTTTCGCTTTTTACGGCGAATAATTTTTTGCCATAAAAAGCACGAATTTAAGAACTAAGATACTAATATATTATTTGCACCAACTCGAATTTCGTAAGCGGTACTTGTTTTGCTGCTTCCGGTGATTCCTGTAAATTTACTTGCGATTCCATTTGATAACTGGATTGATCCGGAACCCGATCAATACTCCCCAGTGCAACCGCAAGCGAACTTCCCACGGCCGCCCCGATAATCATCCAGGTGTCCGCCTGATGGAAATCCGGCGGAAATTTGCCTTGCACCATGGCATCTAAGGACATCACAGACAGATAACTATACAAAGCAGTAAAAGGCAGCGAAATAAAAAAATGCACTTCAAAATCCTGAAACCAACTGTTTTCCTTATATTGAGCCATGTCCCGTTGTACTGTTTGGGCCGTGGGTGTAGTTCCATTATAAAAATCATCGCTCTGCTGCTCAATATCCTTCAGTTCCGTTATATCCGAAATCTCGGCAGCATAGATCGGCATATAAGGTATGGCGCCCAGTATACCTAACAACAAAACCATAAATAAACATTTAAAAAACAAATTATTTGATCTCACTTTTAAAACACAACTTTATTTAGTGGATATTCAATAATCCCTTGTGCTCCTGCTGATTTCAATTTGGGAATAATATCACGCACTACTTTTTCATCTACAATAGTTTCTACATCCAACCAACCCTTATCTGTCAACGGCGCCACAGTTGGTTGTTTCAAAGCCGGGAGCAGAGCCAGGACTTTTTTTAGATTAGTTTCCCGAACATTCATTTTCAAACCCACTTTCACCTCAGCTTGCAAGGCACCTTGCAACAGCATATTCAAATCATTAATTTTTTGCCTTTTGGCCGGATTTTTCCAGGCATTGTGATTGGCAATCAAGAGAGTCGCTGAGGATAAAATCGTGTCCACAATGCGAAGATTGTTGGCCCGCAAGGATCTTCCGGTCTCTGTCAATTCCACAATCGCATCAGCCAAACGCGGCGGTTTGGCTTCCGTGGCTCCCCAGGAGAACTCCACCTTGGCTGTTACTTTATGCTTGCGCAAATAAGTTTTTACCACATTTATCAATTCAGTGGCCACGCGTTTGCCTTCGAGATCTTTGACCGAGCGAATTTTTGATTTTTCCGGAACTGCCAAAACCCAACGCACAGGACGCAATCCTTGCTTGGCATATATCAGTTCAGCTACTTTGTGAACTTTGGCTTTATTTTCCTCGGTCCAATCAGCGCCGGTCAGACCGACGTCCAATGCCCCGGATTCAACATAGCGTGGAATTTCCTGCGCGCGCACAAGCATTAATTCAATTTCCGGATCATCAATACGCGGATAATACGAGCGAGAGGTTCCACTGATTACAAACCCCGCCTTTTTCATTAAGGCAAAGGTTGATTCTTTCAAGCTACCTGCCGGCAAAGCTAATTTCAAAGTCACTTCAAACCCACCCTTTCATAATATACCTTAAAATATGATTATCTTATATATCATTCTCAACACGTAAATACAAGATTTTTATTTAATTTTTGCTTTATAAGAGTTATAATTTTTGATATTTTTCAAGTAGGGGCATGGCGTGCCGTGCCCCTACTTGAACACCGATAAAATGTCTAAATTAGTGCCATTCTAAGGTATCCCCGAATTTCGACAGGAGCATGAATCACAGTGAAAAAAAAGAATGTTTTTAATCTTTCACCCACTGCTTGGCAGGCATTCATGCGGGAATGGCAAGAACCTGCCTATCGATCTAATCAGATCATCGCCGCTGCTTGGAACCCTAAAATTGCCGACTTTTCTTTGGCCACCAGCTTGCCCAAAAATTTGCGCGAAAAATTGAACGTAACCTTTTTTATCCCCCGGCCTTTAGTACCTGTTAAAAAGCAAATCTCTGAAGATAAAACCGTAAAAGCACTATTTATTTTAGAAGACAAATCCAGCATTGAGAGTGTTGCCATCCCCAAAGATAACCGTCTGACCTTTTGTTTATCAACACAGGTGGGCTGCGCTATGGGTTGTAGTTTTTGCGCCACTGCGCAATTGGGCTTGAAACGACATTTATCCAGCGCTGAAATCATTGCCCAAATCCGCAGCCTGATTGCGCTTTTGGGCCAACAACCTACAAACCTGGTTTTTATGGGCATGGGCGAACCACTGCAGAATCTAAATGCTGTGAGAAGCTGTTTGGAAATCATCACGCACCCCAAAGCCATGAACTGGTCCCCGCACAAAAGTATTATTTCCACCTGCGGTTGGGTTCCCGGTATTGAAGCCATTACCACAGCGCCACTCAAAGCCAAGTTGGCATTATCTTTAAATGCCGTGAACAACACTTTGCGAAATAAATTAATGCCCATCAACCGGCGCTTCCCTTTGGAAAAAGTGTTGCCGGCCATACAAAAGTACAGTCAAGCGACTGGAGAGCAAGTCAGCATCGAATATTTATTGCTGCACGGTGTGAACGACCGTTTGGAAGACGCTGCCTGCCTGGGACGATTATTAAAAAACTATAATGTAAAAATTAACATTATCCCGTATAATCCTGTTGCGGGTCTTGCTTTCAAACCACCCACAGAAAAGTCGCTGGCCGCCTTTTTACACGAATTGCGTAAAAGCCGGATCTTAATTACTCTGCGGACTTCCCGCGGCAAAACCATTGGTGCTGCTTGCGGACAATTGGCAGGACAAAAAATAAGGAAAACAGTATGATTACTTTTTTTCGCAAAAATGCTCCCGAACAGGGGCTCTTCATCGCTGTGGTCTGTATCGCCTCACTAGTGGCCTTTACAACCGGCACCATCGCTACCCTGCTGTTAATGCAACGTATTACCATAGCTATTGTACCTGACCTTTCCAACAAAAGCGTTGAATCAGCACGCAGTGTATTACGCGTCAAACGTTTACGTATGGATATTGCGGAATACCGTTTTGATCAGCGTATTGCCGGCAATCATATTCTGGAACAAGAACCGCTATCCGGTCAAACAGTCGAGAGCGGTCAGGTTGTAAAAGTTGTTGTCTCACGCGGAGCTCGCACCTTGACCATCCCCACCCTTTCCGGACTTACACTCTCGGCTGCCGAAAAAAAACTCAAAGCTGAAGGATTTCATATTGGTCGTGTCACCCGCTACTACACAACCGAAGCAGAAAAAGAGATCATATTGGATCAATTTCCCACACCCGGTTCGAATGCTGCCCGTGGCACCAACATTTACATTTTAGTGTCCCAAGGTCCGCGTCCTTTCTGGCTCCTCATGCCCAGTTTTAAAGACTGGTCCGTAGACGATGCCATGCTGGTATTGAACACTCTCGGCATGAAATTAAAAGAAATCAAACGCCAAGTCGATTCCATGCAACCCAATGGCATAGTTCTGAAACAGACGCCCCTGACCGGAACCAGGATCAAAGCCGGAGATCCTGCCGGCTTGGTAGTTTCCATTCAATCTTCTTCTGAGGTGAGCCAGAGCACACGCTTTGTCACGATTGATTATGTGGTACCGCACTTAACCAGAAGCGTACGAGTCAAGTTTATGGTACGGGATGAACAAGGTTTACACGAAATCTACAATGCAATGGAAAAGCCCAACACACCACTCTCCATCCAGCGCCGCATCAACGGTCTGGACGCACAGTTGTATATTTATCTTAATGGAGAATTATACGAGGAAAGATTAATATAAACAGAATTCATGTATTGGAGAACTGTTATGACCATCAAAATCGCCCCTTCTCTACTCGCCGCGGACTTTACCCGCTTAAAAGAAGAGATTCAAATGATCGAATCCGCGGGAGCTGATTTGCTCCACTTGGATATCATGGACGGTCATTTTGTTCCCAACATCACCTTCGGTCCACCGTTGGTCTCTGCCATTCGGCCAATCACCAAACTATTGCTGGAAACTCATTTGATGATTTCAAATCCGGGAAACTTCATAGAATCCTTTGCCAAAGCCGGATCAGGCAGTATCATTATTCACTCAGAAGCCACATCGGATTGTGCGCAATTGCTTGGAAAAATTCGCGAATTCGGCCTGTTGGCGGGTATTTCCATCAAACCTAAAACACCTCTGGAAGCTATTATTCCATTCTTTCCTGCTTTGGACTTAATTCTCTTCATGAGTGTTGAACCGGGATTCGGCGGACAATTTTTTATGCCGGAAATTCTGCCGAAAATTTCACAAGCGCGAGAGATCATTCAAAAAGAAGGATACCAAATCGCTTTGGAAATCGATGGCGGCATTGGCCCGGACACTGCGCCTCAAGCTGTAGCCGCGGGAGTTAATGTGCTGATTGCGGGTTCTGCTATTTTTGGCAAACCCAATCCGGCTGAGATCATCCGAAAAATGAAAGCCATACCGGTTGTATAATCTATTTTCAACAATGACATTGTAGGGGCGACCCTTGCGGTCGCCCTGACCCGTCCCAGTCGCCTTGATGGTTTTTAATTCCAGGGCACCCGCAAGGGGTGCCCCTACGATTTTTTAATCAATCCCACATTTTTTCTGTGTGCATCTGTGGTCATTTTTATTTTTTGCCTTCCTCTGCGTTCTCTGCGTCTCCGCGGTAAATGCCTTTAAAAAGAAAAAGGGACACCCTAAGGTGTCCCACTTTTTTAGTAGGTGTCGCAATGCGTCGTAGTTGTCGTACTATATTTCGTTGCTGTCGTTAGGTGTCGAAGTGAGACACCTTAAGGTGTCCCCTTTTTCTTGGCTACACTACACCACCCGTCTTAAAAGAGCATCAGATCGTCTGCCATACACCTCTACAGTGTTGTCGCGGCAGGTGTCATAGGTATTGTCAGCGTATCGGAGATTTCGTAGTGCATGTCGTCCGAAGCGTCGAGATGTAGGCGCAGAGGTGTACGGCATACGTCCTGATTTCATTAAGCTACTCTGGTATTGGCTAGCTTCTCATAGCGTTCATTTTCTTTTTCCGTAGTGGTGTCCATATCGACTGGTTGTTTCCAGGGCAGTAAAATGGTAAAATTGCATCCTGCTCCCACTTTACTTTTCACCCATATCTTCCCGCCCATAAGCGTCACCAGTTTTTTGCATAGCGAAAGACCGATTCCCATTCCACCAACCTGACGGATGTACAAATCTTCAATCTGATAAAATTCCTCAAAAATCCGGGACAATTTGTCTTTGGGAATACCCGGTCCCTCATCGCGAACCGAGATTTCCAGGTAGTCCATTGATTCCAGATCGGTTAAATCTACATAAGACATGGGCACCTCATTTTGGCGCAACGCTTTTTCACCTTTCCATTGATCCACCGACAACCAGATTTTTTTTTGGGGCAGCGAGAAAGCAATGGCATTGTCCAGCAAAAAGGTGATTAACTGTTTCATACGATACGTATCCACTACAATTGGTTTTAAGGTGGTTGCCAAAACCACTTCCAGATTGAGCTGCTTTTTTTCGTAGGTTTTCTGAACCTCTTCAATGGCTTCCCAAATCACACCTAAGGTATTGGCCGACGTCGACTCCAAATAAAATCCACTAGTTTCCATATGACCCATATCAATCATTTTATTTATAATGCTTTGTAGTTTCTCCCCATTTTCATGCACCACACCCAGATATTCGCGCTGCGGTTCAATCATTTCGCCCACCATGCCTGACATCACCAATTTCAAATAACCTTTGATTGCGGTTAAGGGGGTGCGCAATTCGTGTGCAATCATGGTGATAAATTCTTTTTTCATCCTTTCCAATTCATGCAATTTCTTATTCTCCTTGGACAGCTCACGAATTTTCAGAACCCGGTTAACTGTCATTTTAAGCAAATCATTGGAAAAGGGTTTTAACAGGAAATCACGAGCTCCATTTTTCATCGCCTGAATCGCGGTTTCGATGCTGCCATAGGCTGTCATAATGATCATTTCCGGACCAACAGTCAGCTTGTTAATTTCATCCAGCAACTCCAGACCGTTTAGCCGGGGCATGCGAATGTCTGAAATGACCAGATCATATTTATCCTCACGAATCGCGGCCATAGCTTCCTCGCCGTCCTTTACGGTCTTGACCCCAAAACCTTCCCCCTCCAAAAACAGAGTCAGGGCTGTCCGGATACCTATCTCATCTTCCACAATTAAAATATTCGCTTCCACAAGATACCCCCTTTTAACATTTCACCACGTATTTAACCCGGATGCAGGTGACTCTACCTTACTGTTGATAGGCTTTGATAAAGAGTTCAACCATCTTGGGGTCAAATTGTTCACCAGCACAACGGCGCAATTCCGCCAAAGCCATAGCATCGTTCACACTCTTACGATAGGGACGTTCACTAGTCATCGCGTCAAAAGCATCAGCCACAGAAATTATTCTGGAATATATGGGAATGTTTTCGCCTTCCAACCCGTCTGGATAGCCGGTACCATCAAACCACTCATGATGATGACGAATAATTTCTTCACCAGCCAATAAGAATTTAATCGGCTTCACAATGCTCCCGCCCAAAACAGAATGATTTTTGACAATATTCCATTCTTTCCTAGTCAAGCTATCGGGTTTTTTCAGTATTTCTTCCTCAATACCGATCTTTCCAATATCATGCAGCAGTGAAATGTATTCCAACTGTCGCATTTCTGTCAGAGAAAAATTCAATTGCTTGGCAATCATCATGGAATAACGCGTTACCCGGTCCGAATGACCAAAAGTATAGGAATCTTTGGTCTCCATAGCCGCTACCAGAGCACGAATGGTATCTGCAAAGTGATCCTGCAATTCTTCATACAACTGCGCGTTTTCGATCGCAATGGACGCCTGATTTACCAGTGTGGAAATAAACTGGAAATCTTTTTCAGTAAACTTCTTTTTCCCCGGGAGGTTAGTAATAAGCATAATACCAATGGTTTGGTTTTTGCGTTTAATTGGGACCACCATTAGTGAACCCAATCCCGAACAGGTCCAGAAATCCGGCTCATTCAAGCGCATTCTGCCAATGTCTTCCAGCAAAAGACCTTCCTGACGTTGCATAACCCATTCAATGGCATAACTATCCAAGGTGAGATATCGAGATGCCTGGGTATCATCAACAGAATAGGAGATATCCATAAGGACGTCCTTACTTTCCCCTTTGTATAAAATTATTCGTGCCCGGTCTGCACTTACCGATTGACGAGCCATCTCAAGAATAATAGAGACAATTTTGTTGATTTCCAGAGTGGAATTGATAGTTTTGCCGGTCTCATGCAAAATCGCCAATTCAAATATGGCCTGATCCAGGCGCTTGTTGGCGTTTTCCATACGACGGGAGTGCACTTCCTGCTCTTTTAAGGATTGTTTCAAGGTCTCGCGCTCACGCTTGAGAGCCACATTGACTGCATTACGGAGCTGCTCAATCTCAAATGGTTTGATGATAAAATCACTGGCACCGTCTTTGACTGCTTTCACCGCTGTCTCGACACTGCCATTAGATGTAAGGAGAATGACCGGAATTTTTTCAGCGAATTTTTCTTTTATCTGCTCAAAAAGATCCAGGCCGGTCATATTGGGCATGCGAATATCGGTCAAAACCAGGTCATAGGGACGTTTTTTCAGCAGTTGCCAGGCTTCCATGCCATCAGATGCTGTGTCTATATTATGCCCCTCTTCGGACAATAATACGAACAAAGATTCCCTGATTCCTCTTTCATCATCGACTATGAGTATATGTGACATTGCCTCTCCTTTATACATCGACTGCCTGTCAATATATAATTAGAAGCAATATTTATGCCACTTTTGAATATAAAACAGTTTTTTTGACATTTTTGCCACTTTTGACCAATCCCCAGGATATTGTGGTATACAATCCCAATTCCACAATGTATTGTGTCTATTTAAATGTGAAAAACTCATGAAAAATTGTTCAAAACCTGTGATTATGTTGTGAAATACATGAGCAAAAAAAGTGTACAATTTACCTTGCATAGTGCATATTTTACGTGTGTAGAAATGTTTGTGAAATGTTCACAGATTGTTTTAATTAAAGAGTTTTAAAGAATTAGGCAATTATGAGAGCATATAAAAGAGACGTACCGGCAAATAGTTATAGAAAAGAGTATATTTTACAGAAATATTATTTCACCACCACTATCTTTAACCTCGTGTTCCACTGGTATAAGGTAATACGGGGACGTTGTTCGGCATTTCTTCCTTCCTGAAAGACAGGGTAAAGTTAAATGTTTTTCAGTCCAGCCTTCACATAATTCCGGCCTTGTCAATTGAACTTAAAGACCTGGAACGCAGCTTAATTTTCCAAAAATCGGCAATGAATGCCCGAAAATCTTCCGCTGCCTGAGAAACACATAAATAGTAGTTTAAATATAACGCATAATCCCGGATAAAAATTGGCTGACCTTCCTGAATCGCGCCAAAGGCAACCATGGCCGGCACCCGGTTAAGAACAATTAAGTCCGTAGTACAACCGGTTATCTTCTCAATCCCGTCCAAAATTTCGTCTTCTTGCGGATAATCACGAAGTTCTTCCCATTCCAAGCGTTTTTCAGGAGAAATAAAACAAACCGCAATATCAATGTCAGATTCCAAGGTTGCCCGCTGTTTTGCCCTTGAACCAAACAAAAAGGCTATTAGTACATCCGGGCGACCAATAAAAAATTCCTTTAATTCTTGTTTGATTCGGTTGATCTCCAAAATACCCTCTCCCGGATTACCTGTTTTTATATAAATAAGTATACTCTCCTAGACACTATTTTTTATTATGGAATTCACGTCACGTGATGCGTGAAGCACGCGGATAATATCAATTTGATTTTTTCTGATCAGATAAAAAACAACGTATTTATCAGCCACAAGACTTCGTATTTGACTTGCCAACTCTTGTCGTTTTATTCCCATTGCGGGATTTCGGGAAATCATTTTTATTTTCTTGTCTATTTTCTCCAAAAAACGATCAGCCGCTTTAATATTTTCCTCCGCAATATACAGCCACATTTCCAATAAATCTTTTTTAGCTTCAGCGGTTATAAACACTTTTAGCATATGGTTTTTATTTTTGCTTTAAAATTGCTTTGCCGGATTTTTTTATGCCTTTAATACTATATAATTCCAGGTCCCCTCTTCGAGATTGCTTTAACCCTATTGAAATATCATGACGAAGATTTTTTAATTTCAAATTTTTAATTACTTCTTCCTCGCGCAAACGTCTCAATCCTTCTCTTATGACTTCACTGGCTGAATGATACAACCCGCTGGCAACTTTTTCATGAATAAATTTTTCCAATTTCCGGGTCAAAGAAACATTCATTTTCATCACCTCATTACTATTTTCCCTTTATTTGTAACTACTCAGGTTTGCAAGGAGCAGGGCGCTTTGGTCTTTTTTCAAGCGTGGCAGCGGTAACTGCGGAGATGTAGTTTAGAAAAACATATCCCCTATTGCCCGTTACCAGCCCAGACCTTGGTTTTCCGCTTTGCAATGCTTGAAAAAAGACCAACGTGACCTGCCAGGCGTGAATATTTGAATACTTTTTTACCCACCTGAGTAGTTACCTTTATTTACTAATATATTACCAATAACAATAATTGTCAATATTTGTTATTCAGGTTGTTTAGTTCCAGTTGCGTATGATTGTCATCCATGAAAAAGCAGGTCAGCCATTTTCGGACTTTAGTTCAAAGGCGCAATTACTTCAACACCTCAGACGTAAGTTGCATTGGCAGCATTACCGTAAACTTAGTGCCCCGGTTCTCTTCGCTTTCCACAAAAATATCGCCTCTATGCGCTTCGATAATGCGTTTGCAGGTCGCCAGTCCCAGCCCGGTTCCTTCGCTTTTAGTAGTAAAAAAAGGCTCAAAGATATGTCCCATATCTTTTCTTTTAATACCGCAGCCATTATCTTCAACATAGAGAAGCACAAACGAACCACTGCCGCACGCACGCCCCTGAAAGGTCTTTTTAACCTCAGCAGTAATCCGTATGTAACCGTCATTCTTGGAGGCATGGATGGCATTCAATATAATATTTAACAACACTTGAAATATCTGCTGCGAATCAGCCTGAATATCCGGCAGAGAACCCATATCCTTTTCCACCTTGAGTACCTTCTTACGTATCTGGCTATTAAGCAGAGTGCTAATCCTATTCAAAATCTGTTGTATAGAAACCGCTTCCAGACTCGGTGCCGAGGGTTTGGAAAAAGTCAGAAGATCCGCGGTAATATTAGAAAGCCGCTCGATTTCAGCCGGAACAATTTCATTAAACCGCTGCCTAAAATCTGGGCGGTCATACTTGGCCGGCAGCATCTGAATAAAAGTCTTGATGGATGCCAGGGGATTCCGAATCTCATGCGCAATACCGGCAGACATAGTGCCAATAATAGTCAAGCGCTCATTATTCAGCATTTTTTCATAAAGATTAATATTCTCCAGAGCAGTGGACATTTGAGAACTCAGAGTTTCCAGCATTGTCAAATCACGATGCGTAAAGAGATCGCCGGATTTTTTCTCACCCAAAACCACAAAACCAATCAGACTCTTTTTCAGAACCAGGGGAATAATCAGGCCGCCCTGAAAATCCTCGTCCAAGATTCGCTGAACATCCGCTTTTTTCTGATCACCCACACGCCCTTCCTGATACAGATGCCCATACTTATGCCTAAATTCCCCGGCTTCCATAATCAGAGGTTGTTCGCTCAGGTAGTCTAAGAATGGGTTTTCCTCTTCCAGGATATCCGGAAACTTCTCCGCATTTTCCCCATCCTTTTTGTGACACCCAAAAACACTCGCCCCGGCCGTTTCCTTTATATAAATCGCAATGTTTTTCACATGCACTTCATACACTAATGAGCGTGCCACAATATCAAACACTTCCTCATTTTTCAGAACTGAATTGAGTTCCCGGGAGACACGTTCAAGGACAAGATAGTAGTCGTATCTTTTTTGGAAGAACAAACGATCGGTGACACTATCTAGCCAATCGCGCAAAGGTTGGATAGTAACAGCAACAATAATTGCAGCAAATACCATCAATGAAATAGATCCCGGACTTCCTGGCGCACCAACAAGATTTTGGGGCAGCATAAGGACAAATGTGTAGCACCCCATTATTAGCCCTATAATAACAAGATAGAGTGTTGTCCTTTTAATTATTATAGTAATATCTAATAAACGATAACGAAAAATCGCATATGTTATTCCACTCAGATAAATAACCGCCCCATATGGAGCTAACCAAACAAATGAATTATTATTCATTGCTGGTAAAAAACCAGCGGTTACTATCGCCACAACAATTGTTGCCAAAGTACTATACGCAACATATAATAATTGATTTTTAATTATTATGCTCGAATTTTTATATGCATATAAAAAGTTAATAACACATTGCAATATGGCATACACATATATTATTAATAAAATTAAAAACCATGGTCCCATCGGTGCCTTTTCAACCAGATTTTTTCCTTCTGGATTGAATTCGGCCAAGAATAAATCTGTTGATATCAAAACTGATAAAACAAAGATATATAGAAATAGCATAATGTAATTATTTATCGAAATGAGTCTTAGTTTTTTTTCAATAAAACTCAATGATAACCAATAAACAACAAAAATAATCGATGTAGAACCCACAAAAATTTCTCTAGCCCAAAAACTTGTCGACGGTATTGTTGCACACACTTTTAGCATTCCATGGCCAAGAATCCAAATTCCCGTTGCTATTGCCAAAAAACCAACTTTCCATCTCGAAAGATTACGTCTAGCATTATAAAAAATCAACAATGCAAAAACAAAATTTATAAGCAATAATAAAATCCATGATATTTCATAAAACGTCATGGCTGCATCCTTTTATTTATTTAAAAAACAATCACTAAATTCATTCATCATCAACACTAATACGATTACTTTTTTAGTATTTCCTACCAAATTCCAATTCTCTTTTAATAATGCATAGAATAAATCCATAAGTGAATTTTATATCAAACTTTTTTCTTTTACAAACGTTCTTATTAAGAGATTCGGCGTTTCCTAGAAATCATGAACATTTTTCAAATCATTTATTTATTGCAAATTAGATTTCAACACCTTAATAATCATTATATATATATATTAATTTTTCATTTTTATTTTTATCAACGCCAATAAATGATGGCTTCTAAATATTCCAAGTTTCATTAATTTCGAAGGTGTCTGATTACAAACCTTGCATATTTTCGCAGGATTTTGAGTTTCTCTAATTTTCATTATTTCACCGATTGTATTTTTAAATATGTTTGCTTGTGGTTCCTGAAGATTTTGATCATTGCAACAATATATCCCTCCATCAGGAGAAACAAGAATGTTTCCAGCATACCACAAACAAGGATATGAGTATGCATTTATGACATCTAAAAATTCCCATTTATTTTCATAAAAATGCTTGTGAGATAAAAACATTTTTATTTTCACACCACTCACAATTTTATTATTGTATTTTCTAAAATAATCCTTATACATATCTATTTTTTGAATTTCATTATTTACCCCCCCCCCTCTATTAGCAACTGTAGGGAACATAGATATTTCCAGCATTTTCATTCCTGCTCCAGCTGCCAGTGAGACAAGAAGCCGAAGAGTTTTTTCAAAATCTTTTCTTATGTATTTGTAAAATGGTGGGGATATATGAAATACCAAATCAGGCAGTTCTTGCTT
>JAGLMY010000015.1 GCA_023139775.1 bacterium | reverse complement strand
GATTCCCGATTAAACCTTCGGGCTGTCGAAAGACGTCCCTATATATCTTTACCGGTCGGGGCTGCGTTAGCGTCCCTTTTCGATATTTTCCCGGTCGGGGAATGACAACCTTTGTTTAACCGCAGTTCACTGACATGTTACCAATTAGGAGCCTTTTCCGTTGACTATCCGGTTAACAGATTTCCCGAAATTGTATTGCCCTTTTATTCGGCAAACATTCAAAGTCAATCAAACGCAGCATGCCGACATCGGGCGCAAATATAGTTTAAAACATCCTGAAGTTTACCTGGTCGTCAATCAAGTCAATCCGGGTTATGAATGGGTTTTTGAAGACGAGGAAACCTTTGCCGTCGAAAAGCTGAACGGAACTAACATCAAGCTTGAAACCGACAGGGGACGGCTGATTGCTTTACAAAACCGCCTGAATCCAATTGATCCGCTTCAAATCATCAAAGGAAAAACTTATATTTTGGATGGGATCTGGCAAGCAGCCCAAAAAGGCTATGTCCAGGAGACCGGGGAACAGGCCGGGGAACTTATCGGCCCCAAGGTCCAGGGTAATCCCTATCGCCTGGCGAACCACCTATGGTATCCTTTTGAAAAAGCCGTCGCGGACCTTTGCTATCGATCCTTTCAGGAACACGCCCGGACCTTGGAAAATTGGAGCAATTGGTTTAAAGAACATCTTTTTTCCCGCTTTTTTACCAAATTATCCAAAAAGTCGGAAACCAAAGAAATGATTTTCGCGGAAGGCATTGTTTTTTACAACCTCAAGCGCAAATCACAGAATAAAACCTGGCGCGCCAAACTGCGGCGTGATATGTTTCCCTGGTACTATGCTGGTCTGGAAATTTATGACTATGATTCCAGAGGGGCGGGCACGTCGGAAGACCAGGAAAAATTCGATTGATAAAAACCATTCACATCTCAGGGTAGGACTTCGTTTCTCTCTCTCTCTCGGCAATCTGCCCACGAAAAAGAGCCAGGTCTATTTGGTTGACATTTAGTGAAAGTCCTCCCGGATATTTTTAAACTGCTTGACACTAAATTTATTTAAGTCTAATATATTATACATACGTCTAAATAAATAGATGTACGTATAATATATTAGACTGGCGGGGAATGCATGCTTAACGAAATAGTGGTTGCGACCAATCCGCAAAAGGTATTGGACTTTATAATCCGGGAACCAATAAAACAATTTACAGCTAATGAAATACAAGCGGGTACGAAAATCAGCAAAGCAGGAATCAACACGACTTTAAGGAAGCTGGCGGATGAGAAGTTAATTATTCGCGAGAAAAAGGCGAAAATTTATCTTTATTCCGTTAAAACGACCAACCAGCCGTTGATCAAGCAATTAAAAGTCATGCAAAACCTGCTTATACTCCAGCCGCTGGTCAACAAATTGAAAACCGTTTGTGAAAAAATAATTCTATATGGAAGTTGTGCGCGCGGCGAGGATACCTCGGCTAGTGATATTGATTTACTAATAATAAGCAATGCCCTGGATGATGCTGGAAAAATCGCCGGACGGATTGGTCTGAAGAAAAAAGTTCAGCTTGTTTTTAAATCACCTTTGGCTTTCGTTGAGATGGAGAAAAAGGACCGGGAATATTTTGAAGAGCTATCCCGCGGACTGGTGCTTTGGGAGGCGAATAAATGAATGCCGGCTTTAAAGAGTGCATAAGCAAAAACAAGATTATGGAGTTTTCGCGTGGGAAAACGCTCGCTTCCAAAGAACTCAAGATCGCCGAGGATGATTATAAAACGGCAAAAATGTCTTTTACACAATCAGGGTATAAATGGGCAACCGTGCAAGCATATTACTCTGGGAGTTCCGGGGGAGTTCCGGGGACACCATACTTAATTCGATTTAGGAAAAATCAAGTATGGTGTCCGTACGTCCCGGTAGTTCAAGGGAGCGGCGTCCTTGAGATGGGGGAACTCCAGTAGTTAAAATGATCAGTTAACGAATTGGGGAAAATGCAGGAGTTTACTTAGCGACTTGAGAAAATAATTAAAGTTGTATTCTGGAGACAGTGCCAGCCACCAATGCTCTTACTTTTGAAGTCTACAAAGGCCTATTGACCATGAAGCGATTAAGTGCTATAATCGCCTTAAAAATGAAGCAATTAGCTGAAGCGATTAACACCATCAATCGCTTCGCATATTGAAGTGAATAGGAGAAGCGATGAAGTACATTTGGCAAGCCGCTGCCTGGCCGAAGTTCAGGTGGGATTGGCAGGCCCTGTCGTCTCTCCTGAGTTCCTGCCGGCAAGCTCAGGGATTCTTGAAGGGCCAGCTGGTTATCCTCGGTTTGAGAGAGAAAGAGACCTCGCGCGGTCACGTTCTGGTCGAAGAAGCCCTGCAAACCTCGGCCATCGAGGGTGAGAAGCTCGATATAGAAGCTCTGCGATCCTCGGTGTTCAGGCGTCTCGGGATCGATCTGGGCGTCAAGGACATCCACGACCGCAAGGCTGACGGCGTGGTGGAAATGCTCTTGGACGCCACGACCCGCTACGAGGAGCCGCTGACTGATGTGCGGCTGTTCGGTTGGCAGGCCGGATTATTCCCTTTGGGATTCTCAGGTGTAACCAAGATCGACGTGGGAAAATGGCGCTCAGGGCCGGTCTATGTAGTTTCAGGCCCAATCGGCAAGGAAAAGGTGCACTATGAAGCACCGGCGGCAAAAGACGTTTACCGAGAGATGGCGGGGCTCTTCAAATGGTGGAGAGAGAGCCGGGGAAGCGTGGACGGGTTGATCCGGGCAGGCTTGGCGCATCTCTATTTTGTACAGATCCACCCCTTCGCCGATGGCAACGGCAGGATCGCCCGGACTTTGGCGGACACGGCGCTGGCCCAGGACGAGGACGCCGGACAGCGTTTCTACTCCCTCTCTCAGGCGATTTTCAGGAATCGCAAGGCCTATTACGAAATACTCGAAAGAACAGGGAAGAACGGTCTCAACGTGACGCCTTGGCTGGCATGGTTCCTGAAGACGCTGCTGGAGGCGATGCAGGACGGCGCCAAAAACTTGGAGACGGTGTGGACCAAGGTTAAGTTCTGGAGTAGGCATGATAATCTGGATATCAACGCCAGACAGCGTAAAGTACTCAACAAACTGTTCGACCAGGAGCCCAAGGGGTTCGAGGGCGGACTGACCACGCGCAAGTACGCCGCCATGACCAAGACCAGCCGCGCCACGGCTTTCAGGGAGATCAACGAACTGCTGGAAAAGAAGCTGATCAAACTGCGCTCAGGTCGCGGCCGAAGCACAAGCTACGATTTGCGGATGGAGTGATCAGCAACAGTAATAAAATGATGATTGGTAAATAATGATTGGTGCCGGAGTTTGAATGTTTGGATAAAAAAATGAAAGGAAAAGGTGAAAACTCTGTCTAATTTGTTGGTGGACGGTGTCTTGCGCCAGGCAAAGTCTTGTGTTTTGGGGGAAGTCCAGGGGTAAAAGGGGGTCGGGCACGAATAAGAGTTAGGGAAATTAAATTTGTTAAGAAAAAATTACCGTAGGGATAGAAAAAGAGGGCGAGCATAACATGGAAATCCTCATTGCCGAAGACAGACAACTTCTCCAGGAAGCGATCCGCTTTTTAATGGATGACCGGGGCTGTGAGGCTATGAGGAAGGCATCTGAGAAGAAATATGATCTTTGCCTCATGGATTTGAATATGCCAATTATGGACGGTTGGGAAGCGGCAAAGACGATACGGAATAAAATACGGTTTTGTTCCCACATGGGCGTTGACGAAGGATAGTGTAACAAAGGCTGAAATACCACCTCAACGACAAAAATTTGGGCTAAAGCAGTCAATTTAAGTTAAAGAAGTTTACTATTTTAATTATCTTTCCTTTGCGTCTTTGCGGTGAGATTTTTCGCATGGAAATCTCCAGAATCATGTCTAACCAAATAGGGCTTGCCAATTCCAGGCAGCCCATACTACAATTCTGGAGGTTGATTATGAAGGAAAAGAAGGTGATTACGTTGTCCGAATTTAAAACAGTAGTGGAAGATATCAAATCAGATATAAAAAGAGTAACCGAAGTTATGCTGCATGAATTTGGGGTGGCAAAAGAAGAAAGAACTGTTTTAAAGGAACAAATGGGTATTCTGACAGTAGCTGTCAATGTCTTGAAAACCGATGTCAGTACACTGAAAACCGATGTCAGTATACTGAAAACCGATGTCAGTACACTGAAAGAGCAGTCTGTGCTTTTGCATGAAGGTCAGACTGAGATTAAAAATGAGTTGAAACAAAAAGTCGGTCGTGATGAGTTTGCGAAACTGGAAGTGCGCGTAGCCAGGTTAGAGAGCAAAGCGGCCTAGTTAATATAAAAAAATAAAAAGTCCTGGAGGACTCAATCCTTCAGGGCTTTTTTTATGTGCGCCCGGTAGGGCGCCCCTGCTGAAGTGTTAGCTGGACGGCAAGGGTGTGAATGATGCGGATTAAGTTTGTCAAAAAGTTCGCGTAAAAAGAACTGTTCAAGTTTCTTACATTATTATAGTAATATACCCACTTTTGCTGTAATCAAAGAAAAATAAAAAAAAATGAAAGGAAAACTAAATTTTACTGTCTAATAAAAAGAGTATCAAAGGAGGCTGAAATGAACAGGCTGCCGGTAATTATTATTATTGCCATGACGTTGATTGTAAGCGGGGTTATTATTTATAAAATTATAAATGGAAACAGTACAAACGTTGAGGTTGTATCCAAAGAAGGAAAAAAGGAATTGACCAGGGAAGAGCTGGCAGAGATAGAAAAAAGACCGGGAATGAGCCTGCCGGGACAGTATAATCCAGCAGCAAATACCGGCTTGCCGGAGGATGTAAACCGGCATCAGCAGGCTATAAATCAGGTAGAGCAGATTAACCGGCTGAATGAGAGGCAAAGATGAGTGGTGAATCATTAAAAAAAGAAAAGGAATGAAAAGATGCACCACAGAGGCACGGAGGCACAAAGGAACACAAAGGAAAGATGAAAACATTAAAAAACTTTGTGAACCTTGGCGCCTTAGAGCCTCTCGTGCCCGTAGTTTGGGTATAGTGGTAGATATTTTTGACAATACCAATTTGAATAAAAGGAATCTTATGATGAAAAAAATAGCGATAGCACTCATTTTAAGTCTGGCAGTAACAACGCAGGTTTTGGCGGAAAAGGATCAGCTTACTCTGAGCCGCTGTCAAACTATAGCAGAAGAAAACTACAGTCCTTTAAAACTGGCAAAGGAAGAGATTGGAGTTCGTGACGCTAAAGCAGCGGAAGCAGCCAGAGCGCTGTGGCCGAATTTAAGTGCCAAAGGTGAGTTTACAGACGGCGCTTCAATTGTTGAACTTGGCACACCGGGTTTTCGCGAAGCCAGTTATGGATTACAGCTTTCCCAGACGCTGTTTAGCGGAGGTAAACTATGGTCAACTTACAAACAGGCTCAGCTTAATAAAAAAATAGCGGAAGAGAAATACCGCAAAGCCAAGCTTGATATGAACTATCAGTTGCAGGAAGCGTACTGGAATCTTGTTCGGGTTAACCAAAACTATAAACAGTATGCTGAAACCTTAAAAGACAGTTCGCGCTATTTGAAAATGGCAAAGAAGTTATTCGCAGACGGTACCATTAACAAGAGACATCTTATTGCAACGGAAACCCGGAAAAACAGTAATATGTACCAGAAGCAAAGCACTCAAGCGGAGATGGAAAAGTTTCGCTGGAATCTGGCCGCGGCCCTGGGAGTGGATAAACCAACAGCATGGGAATTGGTAAAAGCAACACCTTATTACGAAAGCACGGTTACGTTGGAAGAATGCCTGCAAAAAGCCGAGGAGCATAATCCTGATTACCTGGTGCAGCAGTTATCATTAAAAGCCGGGGAATATGAAAAGAAAATTCATTATAGTCAGGACTGGCCCAAAATCGAATTAAACGGTTTTTACGGCAGAAGTGGCGGAGCATATAACAGCGAAGATATGGAGCTCGATGAAGATTACAATATCAGCATCAAACTTACTCAGAAATTTGCCTGGAATTCTCTGGCCTTATCGGGATTTGATCAGAAGACAAGTCCCAAGCTGGGACAGTCATCACGGACGGAATCACGAACAGCAAGCGCGACATTAGGCATTCTTGATGGCTACAAATCAGCCGCTGAAAAGAAAGAAGCCGGCTGGCAATTTCAGCAGGCGCAATATAATCAAAAAAAAGCCAGGCAAACATTAATGGTGGAAGTGCGGGAAGCTTTTTATAATGTGCACAAGGGCAAAGCGCAGGTAGAGCATGCCAAGCTGGAAGTTGAATTGGCTAAAAGCGAGCTGGCTATTCAGAAAATACATTTAAGAGATGAAAAAGTAGGTATATCCGATGTAGCGGAAGCCAACAACAAGCTGGCAAACAGCCTGGCAGCGCTCACTGAAGCTAAAGTCTATTATCTTCTGGCATTAGCAGCATTAGATAAAGCAGTGGGTATAGAAGGATATAGTATTCAAAATAAAATATCCACCACCATACCCAAACTACGGGCACAAGAGGCACAAAGTACACAAAGGAACACAAAGGAAAGAATATAAAAACTTGGTGAAGCTTAGTGCCTTGGTGGTGGATTATTTAAAATAATGAAATATAGGGAGATAGTATGATTAAACAATTGCTGAAGAATCGTTTTAAAGTATTGGTGATCGGCTGCATATTAATTATTGCCGCGCTTGGGATGTTGTGGAAATGGAACCAAGCCAGGGCAGTCAGGGAATATCGGCAGAATAAAGCCGCTCAGCAGGCAGACGGCAATTTGAAATATGTGCAGGTGTTTAAAGTAGAGAAAAAGCAGTTTGAGGATGCCTTGACCGGTTTGCTGGGAACAGTCAAAAGCTCATCGTTGGAATTGAAATCTACGCAGGAAGAGATTTTGGTTAAGTACAATTTCAAACCCGGAGCTTTTGTCAAAAAAGGTCAGATTATTGCCGAGCAGGATCATACTCGTACCAGGTCAAAATTAAAACAAGCCCAGATAGGCTTGAAGAGAAAAAAGTCTTTGTTTGAGGTCGGAGGAGCCTCGCAGACCGAACTGGAAGAAGCTAATGAAATCGTCAAAGTGGTCAAGAAGGATTATGATGATACATTTATCCGAGCGCCCAAAAATGGCAAATTAGGCGAGATATTAGTGCAGGAAGGTGAGCTGGTAAATCGTCAAAGCCCAATAGCCTATTTTGTCAGTGATGATGATTATTTCTATCTTGAAGTCAGTATTATTGAAAACCATTTGTCTGAAATCTATGTGGGCCAAAAAGCGCAGGTTCATGTTACAGCAATTTCAGATGGACCTATATCAGGAGAAGTGAGCAGTGTATCACCTGAAATAACGACTAGCAGCCGGATGATACCTATTCGCATTAAGCTGGATAAAAAATTCAGTAATAAGCTGCGTCCCGGATTATCAGCGACATGCAGGATTATTACCTATGATCAGACCTCTGCCATTATTCCTAAGTCAGCGCTTTTGGAAGGGCAGGAAAAAGTGCTGGTTGTTAAAGGAGATAGAACCATAGCAGAGCGTGAAATAAAAATGGGTTATGAATCAAGAGATTATACTGCCGCACTACAAGGTCTGGAAGAAGGCGAATTGATTGTCATGCGCCCGGCCTATGCGGATGTCAAGCCCGGAGAAACCATCCGCTTTGGAAAACCGGAAGTGTATACTGATACGAAATAAAAAAGACTTAAAAGATGCACCACAATACCCGAACTACGGGCACGAGAGGTACTAAGGACACCAAGGAACACAAAGAAGGCAAAGGCAAAATAATGAAAAATCAAAAGTTTTGAGGGGTTAAATATAAAAGCTGTATGAATTTTAAAAATCTTATTTAAATGGTTTTGGTTTTTAGATTTCGAGTTCAGGATTTCACCCTAAAAAGATTTTGGTTTTCTTTGTGAATCTTCGTGTCCTTAGTGCCTTTGTGGTGAATATTTTGAATTTGTTTTTGACTTTGCGGTTTAACCCCCAGAAAATTTTGATCGGAGAAGTTCGATGGATTTTATAAAAACAGCGGTCAGACGCCGCGTAACCATAAGCATGATTTATACCTTGGTAGCTTTGCTGGGATTTATTGCCTGGCAGAAACTACCGCAGGAATTTATGCCCTCGTTGGCATTTCCCCAATTAATGGTTGTCACCAGTTATCCCAATGCCTCCAGTCAGGAAATCGAAAATCTGGTTACTAAAGTAGTGGAAGAAGCCGGCGGAACAGTAAAAGGTGTCCGCAGGCTGCATTCAATATCCAAAGAAGGTGTATCAGTAGTAACCGTAGAATTTCAATGGGGCGTTAATATGGACTTTGCTTCTCTCAATCTGCGTGAAAAAATCGATCTGGTAAAAATCAAACTGCCTCGTGAGGCTAAAGAACCGCGTATTGAGAGGTTCAATCCCTTTGAGCTCCCGGTAGTGGTGCTTAGTTTAAGCGGCAAGCGTACTCCTCAGGAACTTTTGAAAATTGCCAAACGTCCGGTAGCCGAACTTTTGGAAAAGATACCCGGTGTTGCTGTTGTGTCCTTAACCGGAGGTTTGGAGCGTGAGATACTGGTCGAGCTTGATCAAAGTCGTCTGGCAGCTCATCATCTGCCTATACTTGATGTTGTGGAGGCAGTGAAAAAAGGAAACATAACTTATCCAGCCGGTAATATCAAAGATGCTGTTTATGAGTATGTAGTGCGAATTGCAGGAGCGATTAATAAACCCGGAGAACTTGAAGATGTTATTGTTCATATTGACCGGGAGAAACGGCTTCTCAGCAGCAGCCGGCAACGGGACGTAAAAAAAACCGGCCAGACAGCCAATCAACAGTCAGCCAAATATGGCGGGGCACAGGCTATTAGAGTTGGAGCCTTGGGCAAAGTCAAAGATACGTACAAAGAAAAGACAAGTTTTTCACGTTATGACAGTCAGGAAAATATCTCCTTGTCTATACTAAAACAAGGGGATGCCAATATCGTTGCTGTAGCAGAACGGGTGAAAAAGCGACTGCCGGATATTAATTCCAAATTACCGGTTGGCGTAAAACTTGATCTTATCTATGATCAGTCAACATTTATTAAAACCGGAATCAGACAGATGATACAAGCCGGAGTGATGGGCGCTTTTCTGGCTTTTCTGGTGCTGTATATATTTTTAGGAAGTTATCGTCAGGCACTCATTGTAAGTACTGCTATACCAACATCGATTTTGGCCACGCTCTTTTTACTTAACCTGAAGGGCATAACATTAAACACGGTATCACTGGCCGGTCTGGCAGTAGGTATAGGTCTGCTGGTTGATGGAGCGATTGTGGTTATTGAAAACATCACCCGCCATCGGGAAAAAGGTCAAGGTAAAATTGCCGCGGCAATTATCGGATCACAGGAAGTGTTCGGAGCAGTAGCCAGTTCGATTGGAACAACCGTGGTCGTCTTTCTTCCGCTTATATTCGTTCTTGGCATTATCGGGCAAGTATTTAAAGATCTTTCCTGGGCCATTGTTTTTTCACAAATAGCTTCTTTATTTGTGGCGTTTACCTTGATACCAATGCTGGCCGGTGTCTGGTCAACAGCAGTGAAAGAAAGGAAGAAATGGCAACAGCCGTTAGTAAATCTGGCCGGTAAAAGTAAAGATGGGTTGAATAAATTTTTGAGCGGAGCATTAGAACATCCCGGTAAGGTATTGCTGGCAAGTCTGATTGTTTTTGGACTTAGTATCACTCTGATGACTTTTTTGCCAAAAGGATTGTTCCCGAAAATCGATCAGGATGAATTTGTCATTCATTTGACCATGCCCATTGGTTCGAAGCTTGAAACCACTAATCAAGCCTGTCTTGAAATAGAGAAAGAACTCCAGCAGCTTCGAGAAGTTGAACATCGTCTGGTCAGTGTTGGTTCGCTTCCTCTGGAAGGTTTGCAGCCACTTGGGACCAATGAAGCCAAGATTGTGGTCACCCTAAAGTCAAAACGCAAAAGAAACGCGGATGAGATTAGGGAAGAGTTAAAAGCCCAATTTGCTTCTTTAGATTTGAAGGGTGGTCGGATCAATTTTAAAACGCAGGGCAGCGGCCTCGGAGCCCTGGCCGGTTCATCTGATCCTGTGATGGTTGAGATCAAAGGCTATGACCTGAAGGAAACCAAGGTGATTAATGACCAGGTCATAGCGGCCTTAGAAGAGATTACAGGTCTGACTAATATCAAAAGCACATTGAGTTTAAATGCGCCTGAAATCGGCATCAGGATAAAGCGCGACCAGGCAGCAAGCTACAGTTTATCAGTAGCGGATCTGGCTAAAACCCTGCTGGCAGCTATAAGAGGCAGCCTTGCTTCAAAATATCGGGAAGCTGGGAAAGAAATCGACATTCGTGTTCAACTGCAAGAAAGCCAGCGAAACAGTAATGAAGCCCTGCGGCGGTTGATGGTCAGATCTCCCTTGGAACTAACAGTGCCTTTAGAAGCTGTTGCTGACATAGAATCCTCGTTGGGTCCAAGTGAGATTTATCATATTGATCAGCAAAGAACAGTGGTTGTATCAGCCGGGCTTTTCAAAAAAAATCTTGATGATATTAAACCGCAAATTAAGCAAGCGTTGGCAGACATTAAACAGGAACATCCTGACTTCACTCTTGATTTAACCGGAGAAGCTGTGCAGGTTCAGGAGTCTTTTGTGAGTCTGCGCAATATTTTGATTTTGTCTTTGCTGCTTGTTTTCATGATCATGGCCGCCTTGTTTGAGTCGCTCTGGCAGCCGTTTTTGATATTGTTTACGATTCCCCTGGCCATGATTGGTATGGCGCCGGCATTATTGATCACCGGTCATTCCTTATCCGCCATGGCCGGCATGGGCTTGGTCCTCTTAAGCGGTATTGTGGTAAATAACGGTATCGTACTTATTGATTTTGTGAATCAAAGAAGAAAAGAAGAGAAAATCACGCTTAAAGCAGCATTGCTTGAAGCCTGTAACATACGTATGCGTCCTATTGTCATGACAGCCGCCACCACCATATTAGGCTTGCTTCCTTTGGCTATAGGGTTTAGTAAGGGAACCCAGATGCAAGCGCCCATGGCAGTAGTGGTGGTATCGGGATTGCTGGTTTCAACCATGCTGACACTTATTATCCTGCCGGTGATGGTCATATTTGTAGAAGAAAGAATCATGAAAAAAAGAAAAAGGATAAAGGCTTAAAAGATCCACCACAAAGGCACAAAGGACACAAAGGTTCACAAAGAAAGGCAAAGGAAACAAAGAAAAAATATGATTGAAAAAGCAAAACAAAAAGAAATTTCTGTTGAGTTAAATATGTTATCCAAAGCGGTTGTTGATGCGGCATTTAAAGTGCATCTACAACTTGGCAGTGGATTATTGGAAAAGGTGTATGAACTTGCTTTGATGGAAGAAATATTAGTCAAAGGATTGAATACTGAAAGGCAGGTATCCTTTCCGGTTTATTATAATGGTAAATGTTTGGATGAAGCCGGTTATAGAATGGATTTGTTAATTGAAAAAATACTTGTTGTTGAAATTAAGTCTGTTGAACATATTTTGCCTATTCATAGGGCACAATTATTAACATATTTAAAACTATCTGGAAAAAGATTAGGATTGCTGATTAATTTTAATGTTGAGTTAATAAAAAATGGAATCAGAAGAGTAATATTGTAAAGATTTAAAAGATGCACCACAGAGGCACGGAGACACAAAGGCCCACAAAGGAACACAAAGGTAAAAATGTTTTTATATTTTGTTTTCTTAGTGAACCTTAGTGCCTTAGTGACTTAGTGGTGAATCTTTTGATGTTTTAAGAAGGGTTATTTTATGGATTTTAATCAATTGCTACAATGCGGATTGTTGGGGCTTATCATTCTGCTTTTTGCCAGAAGACTGCCGAACTTCAGCCTGAAGCGGCCTATCGCATTTTTAATGATTATCGCGTTCATTGTTATTGCCGGTCTTACAGCAATGAAGCGGCTGCCCTTAGAGCTTATGCCCAATATCGCGTATGGCAATGTCACCATTTTTGTAGACGTTCGGGGCGGTATGCCGCCTCCGGAAGTGGAACGCCTGATTACCAAACCAATAGAAGAAGCCATGGGTACAGTCTCCAAGCTTAAAAACATTATCTCAACCTCAAAAAAACACCGGGCTATTGTAACCCTGGAGTTTGAACCAGGCACCAATATGGATCTGGCCACGCTGGAAACGCGGGAAAAGTTTTTGCGGGTAAAACACCGGCTGCCCAAAGAAATAGAAAAACCGGTCATTGCTCATTATGAAGAAGCTGACGCGCCGGTTGTGATTGCCGCCTTAACTTCACCACATCATACTTCCGAAAGCTTGCGTCGGATGGTGGAAGAGACGCTGGAAGAAAAACTACTGCGTGTTTCCGGTGTGGCTAATGTGGAAATCGGCGGCGGACGGCAGCGCAAGATACTGGTTGAACTCGACCGGCAGCGCCTGGTTGCGTTAGGTCTGCCTTTTCAAAAAGTGGTCTCGGTACTGGAGCGGAACAACTTAAACGTCCGCGTTGGCGAGGTATCAGCGCAGTCCTCCACCTTTGGTTTAAGGACCTTAGGGGATTTCAAGACTATTGAGGATATTAAAAAGATCGGTGTGGCGGTGACGGAAACAGGCGGTGTTATCCGGCTGGTTGATCTGGGCACAGTCAAAGATGATTACTTAGAAGCTGAGTCCTATTCACGTCTTAACAGCCAAGCAGCTGTGACGCTTTATATTCAGAAGGAAAGTTTGTCCAATACAGTTGCCGTGGTAGAACAGGTGCAAAAAGTATTAAAGAAATTCGAAAAAACACTCACCTCTGATGTAGAGATGCTGGTCGTTTCCAATCAAGGCAAGCTGATCAAAGCAGCTCTGTATTCTGTAATGATGACACTTTTTTACGGTATGACCCTGGTCATTTTGATCTTGAGTTTGTTTTTAAGTAAAACCGTAATCACCAGAAATCTCTCGGCAATTGGCTTGACACTCCTGCTGGGATTGTTGCTGGTACTGACTATTATTGGTGTGCCGCTGCAAAAAACAATAATTGTAGTTATAGTCATGATAGCGGCTTTGTTTATCACAGCCCTTTGGCGAAAAGATCTGTGGCCCGCTTTTATAGTGGCTGCTTCCATTCCGGTTTCTTTGCTGCTGACACTGGGTTTTATGTATTTCAATCACGTCACGCTTAATGTCATATCCCTGTCAGGTCTGGTGCTGGGCATAGGACTGCTGGTAGATAACGCGGTGGTTGTGCTGGAAAACTATGAACGTCTGGCAAAGAAAAAACCGGGCAAATTAAAAGAAGAACAACTCAATCAGGCGACCCAGGAAATGATCAATCCCATGATAGGCGGAACGCTTACAACCATAGTTGTTTTTCTGCCTTTTTCATTATTGCAAAAACAAGCTCAACTTTTATATGCCGGCATAGCCTTTACAGTTACTACCATTTTACTGGCCTCGCTATTTTCAGCCATAGCTTTGGTGCCGGCCTTGCTCAATCGCTATAAAAGCGTAAGCAGTGAAGAAGGTCTGGATAAAAGAGGGGATGTTACACAGGCTAAAAAAAGCAGAGCGCTTATAAAAAAAACCTGGTCTTTTATAAGCAGCCACAGAATCTATCCAGCTCTTTTAACCATGATTTTCCTAAGCGCTGTGTTTTATTTTATCGCAGGTTATAAACTGGAACTCTCTTTATACAGCGCGCTGGTAATCACTGTGCTGGCGGCCGGCCTGCTTATGCTCGTGCGCTATAAGCTGGTTTTAAATTCGCTGTTGAAACACCAAGGTAAAGTGTTGTCCGTAGTGTTGCTTTTATTTGCGCTCTCAGCAGCAGTGTTCTGGTATCGCGTACCAAAAGATTTTATGGCATCTCAGGAGCAGAATGAGTTTGTTGTGTTTATAGAGATGGCATCAGGTGTCCGGCTCGATATATCCAATAGACTTGTAAAAGACATTGAAGAGCGCATCCAGAATCATGCGGGCGTAAAGGATGAGATCAAAAGTATTTCATCCAAGGTGGAAGGCTGGTCATCTAAAATTTATGTAACCTTAAAACCCCGGTTTGAAAGGAAACTTAGCACGGCCAGGGTAATTGCCAGGCTGCGTAAAGAGCTGGTCAATATCGGAGAAGAATATGAGACCTTTATTTATTTTTCCGAACCGCAAAGCGGCAAAGAAGTATTTGTCGAGGTCTTTGGTCATAATTATGAAACCTTAGCCGGCCTGGCCATGCAGCTGGCTAACAGGATGTCGAAAATTAAAGGCTTGTCCGATACCAAAGTCCGCTATCGTCCCGGTCGTCCGGAAGTAAAGGTAATACTTGATCGCAATAAAGTAGCCCTGATGGGACTGGACAATAAAACTGTAGCAGAAAGCATGCATGCCCAGTTAAAAGGCCTGCGGGCTACTAAGTTTTATGATAAGCAGGAAGAAGTGGAGACTATTGTCCGCCTTGATCCCAAACAATGCGAGACCATTGAACAGCTTAGGCAGATCATGCTTATGTCTGAAAAAGACGGTCATATGCCAATAGAGCACATTGCCAAGCTGCATTTCGGGTTATCACCATCGGAGATATGGCATCGTAACAAGTCAAGAATGATCCAGGTCAGCGCCAACCTGGGTAAACGCCCCCTGGGCGACGCGGCCGAAGATATCAAAGCGGCGATTCATGCTATAAATTTCCCTGATGATTATTATGCTGATATAGGCGGAGACTATGAGCAGATGGTAGCAGCAGATAAAAGTTTTAAACTGGCGCTTGGCCTGACCATTATTCTGGTATTTATGGTCATGGCCGGCTTATTTGAGTCCTTGATCCAGCCTTTTATCATTATGATTACAGTAGTACTTTCAGGTATAGGCGCGGTCACAGCCTTGGTGCTGACTCATACCACCATGACCTTAGGGGTTTCCATAGGACTATTGATGCTGGGCGGGATGGTTGTCAATAATGGTATTATATTAATAGACCGGATTAATCAACTCAAAGCAGAACATCCTGATATTTCATTATTCAAACTTATTAGCTGGGCAGGCAAACAGCGCATTCGGCCGATTTTCATCACAACTGTCACAACCATGTGCGGTTTATTGCCTATGGCTTTGGATCAAAGCGAGTCAGCCGGTCTCTGGCAGCCTTTGGCCATTACCGTTATTGGAGGATTAATAACCGGAACTGTGCTCACTTTATTTGTAGTGCCGTGTTTTTATTGCGCTATTGAGTCTTTGAGAAAGATAAGCATAATAAAAAGGGTTCCGGCGGAAAATCCGGCTTGCGTAAAACCGGAAGCAAACTAAGATTAAGTAAGTTGAAGACTGTCCCCAAAATGAACTAGACAGAATTATTGTTTAGTTGGTATGATTAGTGCCCAACATAATAAACAATACCTCATAATAAACAATGCCTCGCTTTGAAAATTTTATTAAAAAAAAGTAAAAAAAATGCAAGGAAATCTCAATTTTTTAGTCTAATACTTTAGCCGCAAAAAATATCGTTGAATTTAAACGATTTTGTAACATGTTAGTCATGCGTTTTTTTGTTTGTCATCCCCGAATGCTTGTGTCGGGGATATGGTTTAAAAAACCAG
>JAGLMY010000149.1 GCA_023139775.1 bacterium | reverse complement strand
CATAGCCGCGGTATCCGCCTGGCGACCGGTTAACGTCGCCACGGTTTCTGTCTGTTGGCCGGCTCTCGCCTCCACGGGATTTGCCTGATGGTTGAGTATCCTTGTCACGAGCCCCGGCAGCACGGCCTTCGCGTTCAAAATTATCTGCTTGAATTTTTTTACCAGTCTTGGGTTTTCCTTTGTTTCGGCTCTTTGATTTTTTTTTGTTTTTGTTTTTTTGTAATATAATAGGTTTCACTTCCTCACTTGCGCCCTTTTTCTTAGATGAAGCAGCTTTGGTAGTGGGCAGTGCTTCTGTTACCACTATAATATTTTCATCAAGCTTTTGTTCATTCAACCTTGTAATGGCCGCCTTAGCTTCGGCACGCTTGGGCATTTCAACAAAGCCGTACTCTTTAGAAATACCGGTTTTTTTATTCCTGATCACGACCACGGATGCAATCTCGCCGTGGGCTTGGAATAATTCCAGCAATTTGGCTTCCGTGATTGCAACCGGTAAATTACTAACATGCAGTTTCATGATATCTACTCCTGAGTTTAATATGCTTAGATGGTTATTGCCAATACTAGGGATTGAGGATATTCTGCTCTCCCCTGAAAAGTGACCAGCATTGCGACTTGCTGTGAATCTTCTCATATTTTTCCAAATTCTGACATCTAAAAAATGCAGTGTAGGTGTTAATTTTCAAATCATCGAATATGCGTAGGCACGCGCTGGATCGCACCCCTACGTTTACTTGGGGACGTTGACTTTCCCCGGTTTCTCATTGACTCCGATCGTCTACCTTTGTTATTCTGACTGATAAGTCGTATCATCCTGATCAGGAGCTGCAGCTATGGACAATGTTTTTAAAGTTAAATGCCCAAAATGTGATGTGATCCTCATCATCGACCGCATCACCGGTGAAATCATTGATACCCGCGAACCCATTATCGCCGAGAGTACTGGTGACCGGTTTAAGGATGCCCTAAAAAAAGTCAAACTCAGTTCTCAAGAAGCTGAGGAAAAATTCCAAAAATCCAAGGAAACTGAAAAAAACAAGCACAAAGACCTGGATGCTCTTTTCAACAAATCCTTAGGACAGGCTAAAAAAGAAGGCCCGGTGAAAAAACAGCTCCGCGACATTGATTTCGAATAATCCATTCATGCTCTTTTTTTGTAACAGGTCAGTCATGCGTTTTTTGTTTGTCATCCGTGAATGCAGCCCCCACCCTGTCATCCCCGAACGCTTGTATCGGGGATATGGTTTAAAAAACCAGATTCCCGCTAAAACCATGCGGGAATGACAACCTTTGTTTAACTGGAGTTTACTGCCCTGTTACTTTTTTTTACTTAATTCTGTTGCTTTTTTAGCCAAATGTGGTAAAAAGCTATCCTCTGATTTTCGTGTCCAAACATCAGCTTTTAGTAATTTTTAGCCGGACAACTTAGAAACAACCTAAATAAATAAGGAGCATACATATCATGACAGAAAAAACCGTTGAAAAATGCGAATTTAAGACCGAGGTCAGCCAATTACTTGACTTGGTGGTCCATTCCCTTTACTCACACAAGGATATTTTCCTGCGCGAACTAATTTCCAATGCTTCAGATGCTATTGATAAAATCCGTTATCAATCCTTGACCGACAGTTCCGTACTGGAAGAAAACAGCGGGTGGCAAATAAAAATCACTGTTGATAAAGAAAAAAGCACTTTAACCCTTTCGGACAACGGTATCGGTATGACACACGACGAATTGATAACCAACCTGGGTACCATAGCTAAATCCGGCACCAAAGAATTTTTGGCCGCTTTGCAGCAGGACAAAAACAACGTCAATCTGATCGGTAAATTCGGCGTGGGTTTTTATGCTTCCTTCATGGTCGCAGACAAGGTCGTGGTTATAACCAAAGCACACCAAAGCGATGCCTATCAATGGACCTCAGACGGCAAACAAGGCTTTGAGCTTCTGCCGGCCGAGAAAACCACCCGTGGTACAGATGTGGTGCTTCATATCAACGCAGAGAGCAAAGCCTATCTGGATGAATATGAAATTCGCGGACTCATTAAAAAGTATTCGGATTTTGTCGAATTCCCGATTGTCATGGACATCGAACGCGAAGAAATCCCCAAAGACGCGGAAGGCAACCCTAAAGAAAATGCCCAACCGGAAAAGAAAATAGTGACCGAAACTTTGAATTCCATGAAAGCCATCTGGGCCAAACCAAAAAACGATATCTCGCAGGAAGAACACAATGAGTTCTACCGTCACATTGCGCATGATTTCACCGATCCGCTGGAAGTCATCCACTATCATGCCGAAGGCACCGTTGAATTTAAAGTCTTGATTTATATTCCCAGCCAGCCGCCCTTTGACCTTTTTGTGCGTGACGCCGCCAAGGGACTGCAATTGTATATTAATCGTGTTTTTATCATGAGTGACGCTAAAAATCTAATCCCACCGTACTTGCGTTTTCTGAAAGGCGTGGTGGATACCAATGATCTGCCACTCAATATTTCCCGAGAGCTTCTGCAACAGAATCCGCAACTGGAAAAAATCAGCAAGAACATTGTTAAGAAAGTCCTTAGTTCCTTAAAAACCATGAAAGAAAAAGACTATGATAAATATCTGAAATTTTATCAGGCCTTTGGCACAGTACTAAAAGAAGGCCTGCATTATGACCAGGCCAACCGTGAAGCTATTGCCGAACTGCTGCTCTTTGAGAGCACCAAAACCAAAAACCGGGAATACCGGTCTTTGGATCAATATGTATCGGACCTGCCGGAAGATCAGAAAATTATTTATTTCCACACTGCCGAGGATCGCGTTTCCGCTTTGGCTTCACCCTATTTGGAAACGTTTCGCAAGCAAAACCGGGAAGTCCTCCTTATGTTGGAAGCTATTGATGAAATTGTTCTGCCTGACCTTTTTGAGTTTAAGGGAAAGCAGCTCAAAGCCATCAGTAAAGGCGAAGTCGAATTAAACGATGAGGAGAAAAAGACTGCTGAAGCAGAACAGAAAAAAGCCAGCGAGACCTACCAGGACCTGCTTTCCTACATCCAATCCAAACTGGCGGCGAATATCAAAGAAGTACGCTTTTCCAAACGCCTTACAGAGAGCCCGGCCTGCATTGTCCTGGATGAGATGGGCATGACCCGGCAGATGCAGGATCTTTTCAAAGCCATGGGCAAAGAAGCGCCTCAGCAGAAAAACATTCTCGAACTAAACCCAAATCATTCATTGTTGGCTAAAATAGACAACCTGTTTAAAGCTGATCCAACCTCGGAAAAATTGACTGATTATATCGTATTGTTGTATGACCAGTCTTTATTGACAGCCGGATTTAAAATCAAGGATCCCATGGCTTTTTCCAAGCGTTTAACCGATCTGATGGTGGCTGGTGAAAACTAACCAAATCAGCAAATAGTTTTAATTCCTTGCTGACAGATGGTTTTTTTTTTTATATAGTATATAGAAGTAAATTTACTATATTTTGGTTTGGAGTATTTCATGGAGCAAACAATTAAAAAGCAACCACTAGGCATTACGGTGTTGTCCTTATTTCACCTTATTTCAGGTTTTATCGTCCTAACCACTTCCAGCCTGATCTGGCTCTATTTAGACCGGATCAGTGTCCTGTTTGCCCTGATTTTCACTCCTGCTGAGCGCTTTATCAGCGCCGGTCTGATTGCCGGCATTGTCTTGATTCTTTCCGGAGTGCTCCTTTGGAAGGGCGATAAATGGGGTTATTTTATTGCCTCCTTTCATTACCTGGTGGGTGCCGTACAAAATATTACCACTATTTTATTTCTCCCACTCTTTATGACTTCCTTGTTTCCTAATGGCAATCCGCAAATGCTTATACTGCCCAAGGCGTTTTATTGGTTCTACGGTATTCAGGTGGCGCCACAGCTTTTACTCTTTGCCTATCTCTGCTTGCCCAGTATTCGTGAGTATTTCAGGGTTAAAAATCACTCCTTGGGCAAAATCATCCTGATCCAACTCGGAGCCTGTGTCGCAGTCGCACTCTTTGCCTTGCTGGCCGGGGTTTGGTTTTAATTAATTTCTTTCATTTGAACGGGCAACCGCACAGGCTCACGCCTGGTGAATTGTAACCACAAGTGCAACATTTTGAAAATAGGCAGCAAAAAAAGATCCACCACCAAGGCACGAAGACACAAAGGAACACCAAGGGAAGAAAAAGGCTAGGAATTATTAAAGCTAATATTAAAACCTTT
>JAGLMY010000148.1 GCA_023139775.1 bacterium | reverse complement strand
TTGCAATATGAGTTACAATCTGCCCACAGGCTCACGCCTGTAAATTTTTATTTATTTTCCGACTAATTTTTGTTGTGGTTGTATTTTTATTCAACAAATTAAACTTCTGGAGAAACGATTGATGAAAATCCATCTGAATATTTTTTATGCGGCTTGTTTATTTTTTATGCTTGTATTGGCACCTATGGCTGCCGAAGCCATCTCAACCGCTGAGGAATCCGCTCATAGCCCTGACCTTTATCAGCAGCACTTTGACCAAGCGGTTTTCCATTTGGGAGAGCATAATTTCGAAGCCTCTATTGAAGAATGCAAATTGGCCTTGCAGTACCAACCGGAAGCTTATCTGATTCGGGCAATTTGGTGCCTGGATCTCTTTGAGATTGCAGAGCAACTCAATGTGCGGGACTCCAAACAGAGAAAACTGAAAATTGCCATGTATGAAAAGATGGTAAAAATTGCGGAAGCTGGAATCAAATATGCTCCGGATAAAGGTGAATGTTATTTTTTTCGTGGTCTGGCCCATGCCCGGCTCTGCACCACTGCCGGCATTCTCTACAATCTGTTTATGGCCAAAGGTATTGAGAAAGACTGGCTTCACGCCATTGCCTGTAACTCGAATTATATTACCCCCACCGGCGAGAATCTCCTGGCCTCAGGTCACATTGCCTTGGCTTCCTATTACCGGCTCTGCCCCTCTTTTTTTCTACTCACCTGGATTTTCGGAATCAGCGGAGATTTGGACAAATCTGTAGAGTACGGCAAAATAGCCTATGACCTGGATCCTCGGATTGAGGTGATCAAAGAATATGGCATTAGTCTGATCACCCGCGGTTTGGCCAATAAAAAAGAGGAAGACATTAATACCGGCAAAACGCTTTTAGCAAAAATACCAACGCTTCCTTTGCAATTAAAAACCGATCCCATTGATATTGAACACAGCAAATTGCTCTTAGAGAATATTAAACTCTGCCCAGGTTATTCCAGAGACCAACAGCAGGAAATATCAGCGAAGGCCCTACAGAAAGAGTTGAGAAAAAAAAAGCAATCAAATTAAAAAGCCGGCAAGAAAAAATAATTTAAAACCGTAACAGGTCAGTGAAGTGCTGTGTTTTGTCAAATAAACCGGAAACATATGGTCTGCTAATTTATTTTTTCCCAAGGGGAAAGCGCGCTCTAACCCAAGCCGGATACGAAATTCTAAATAACTTAGCTGATCGGCAATTTTGAATTTGCACCTACGGAGGCAAGTCGCGTCCCTGGTAAAAAATAAATTAGCAGACCATATGTCTTTCTCGCTTCACTGATATGTTACTTGAAACCTCTGAAAAAATCAGGGAATATTCAAAAGGTGCCTGTTTTTTATGCAACCAGTCCCGTTTCATCTGAAACTGATATCTCTACTGTTGCTTTTCATGCTGAGCAGTTGCTCCACTCCTAAAATTGAGACCTTGGAAGATTTTCCGCTACCGGATGGCGAGGAATGGGATATGGGCTACCGGGCCCAGGATGAGAAAGAAACGGAATTTAAATTTGTCCGCTTTAATGAGACAGTCCGTACCTGGCGCGATCTAATTACTGTGATCAAGCGGCAGGCTAAAAAAGAGCTGCCTCCGCTGGTAGAAATCCAGGCTGATCTCCTTAACACCATGCGAGCGTCCACACCTTATGAAGTTGCGGTCAAAACCCTGGTCAAACATCAAGCAGAAATACTGTATCAGGTCAATATTCATAATAAGCACCGGGTGTGGGAACAATCCTTTACCCGTATTTTACCAGGAAAAAAATGCCTATGGATCATTCAATACAGCACGAGGAAGACTCCGATCATTGATGTGCGTGAGCAGGCGATTTTGAAGTACTTACAAAACCTACAGTGGCCCCAATAATGTCACTCAACTGTTTTTTCCATGCTCAATAATTGCTTTGAGCAGCACCAGTGCGCTCATGGCAACCGTTTGTTTATACAATTTCCGCATGCTTGGCAGATTGGGTTTGAATCCATATTTGAAGTGATGGTATATTCCGGCATAGATATGATACGCCTGCAAGGCCTGCCAGGTGACCAACTGTTGCACTTCCCATGAAAGTCCGGGTATTTTATTTCTGTCTTTTAAACGTAAATTTTGTTCAGGAGATTTTGCCCTATTCCGACACCACTTAATTACCAAATTCCTGACCTGGCGTTGAAAAGTCACATCTGTATTCAAACGTCTGGCGTATTTTTCCAAGGTTTTTTCATATTCCACATGCCAGTTGCCGCTGTAGCCGGCAGCATGATGCGGGACACTGGCATCTTGTACAGCATGCAGCACTGGACCGAGAACTTCCAAACGCTTCCGTTTAGTTCGCAAAAACTGCTCAAACCAATACCGCGCCAGATTGTCCACTGGCATGAAAACACTGTACGGAAATCCATGTCCTGTTTTTCCCCGGCCCGCAGCCAAAGGAAACCTGGCGGCCAACTCTGCTCTTTTGTTTTTATATTTTCCCTTTTCCCGGGGATAGGAATACCGCCGCAAGGCAGGAGAACTGCCCCGGCACCCCTGCCGGCCGCCGGTATTAATATATTCATCGTTCAACCAATAACTGATTCCTTCATCCACTGTGAAACCCAACAATTTTGCGCTGATACGCGCCAAACCCTTGGTGCGTTGATGTGCTTTTTGGTACTGGGTAAGGTGGGCTGATCCCCGGTAATAACTATATCCATCATAATCATCAAAAATACCCGGTCCTTTTTTGATATCAATATAGTGATTAAAAACAGTCAGGCATAATCCGCCGGATTGAAAATGGGGCTGATCATCAAATAAGAGCTGTTCTTTTTTGTGTGGATCATCCCTACGGCCCTTAACATGTACAAATTCCAGGTCCTGAAAATGATCAGTGTCTGCGCTGGCAGCCGCCATTTTTTTGGCTGCTGCTCCTTTGTATACAGGAGTTTTTATGTGATTGGCAATTTTCATTGCCATCTCGGTGGCTTGGATATGTGTTGTGGCGTTCATGCTAGTGAACGTTTTTCATATCTTTAAAGCGCTCCGGAAACATTTTAATAATCGTATTCCAAGCTTTGCGTTTGTAGTCCTGCATCTGAATAAAGACTTCGCACACGTGACGGTCCAGTTTCAGCTGGTAGTAATCGCTATAAAATATTTGCTGGGATACCCGCATGGTATCAGGATTCTTGTCCGCAATAATGGAATACAACCAGATCTGCTCTGTATTCAAATGTTTTTTATATATTCGGGGCCGCTGTACGGACGACATCTCCGCTGCTGTGGATAAGCAATAAGTGCTGCTCTTGTTTTGTGTTTCAATCTTGTATTGAAATACAATATTCAAATAGATATTGTGTTTTTGTTGTTCCTGCGCTTCTTTCCATTCAGCGGTCTTATTAAAGCGCCGAAAATCCATCTCTTCCACCTTAAACCCATAATCTTTCAAACGCCGCTTTAAATTAAAATACTTTTCCGCCGCTTGATAAAAACGACCCTCGCCATGTTTTATAGCTTTGGGTCCCTTGCCTATATAGCGGACGATTTTTAAATACCGTTTAATAATTGGAACATACTTTGCTTTGTTTGCGGTTTGTAATTTATCAGCGTTAGACAGATACCCACCCTCATAATACAATACCCGGTCTTTCCACTGGGCAAACATATTCTCCGCGTTTTTTTCAATATACATCTGAATTTTATTTTCTGCCTTATACTCGCGAGCGCCGGTTAGCAGCTCAGCGTAACACGCCTTTTTTTCAGTCAGTGGTTTGGCTTCACATCGTTTTTCCGCTTTTTCCCAGGCTTGTTGTTTAATCAATTCCCGCAGGGAAGGTGCACACCCGGTTAATCCAAACAAGAGAATAATCAGAATACTATATGCTAATTGTTTCACGTATCCCCTCCTGGTTATGGAATCCCACGCGCGCCCGCAGGTGCGTCCTGCCGGGCGCATAAAAAAAACGGCCCTCGTTACGAGGGCCGTTTTGATTTTCGTTTAACAGTTAGTAATTGTCAGCCTATCTTACGTACGTTTGCGGCCTGGGGACCTTTCGGCCCGTCCACAATGTCAAACTCTACTGCATCACCCTCATTCAGATTACGGAATCCGTCGCCCTGAATGGCTGAGAAATGCACGAATACATCTTTACCACCATTTTCCTGCTCCAAAAATCCATAACCCTTTGAACCATTAAACCATTTTGTCTTGCCTTGAACTGACATGAATTTATATCCTCCAAATTTTAACAATATATTGTTATTGGCTTCATGAAACCAATACAGAAAATTACGTTAGCATGCCGGCCAATTCTTGTCAAATTTTTTTTCTTTCTTTATAAACCATCAGCCTTACTTCAGTTGCGTGTCCGGCTCCTCATTCTCTTTTTCCAGCTCTTTCTTTAGTTTTCGTAGTTTTTCCACTCTTCTTTTCATGCCGGCCGCACCTTCGGATCGGTCCACGGTTGAGGGATCATTCATTTCAACAAGTTGTTTTTCGGTCTCACTCAGGGTCCGTTTCTCTTGTCCGCATCCGGAACTCGATAGCAACAACACAGTTACTGCAAGCACACATCCTTTGCCAATCGCTTTTTCCATCCCTTCACCTCTTTACCTAATATTCATTTGTTTTTTCCATCCAGCGGATATTGGCGCTCTGCCTCTTTTCTCTCGTTTTCATCCAGCTTTCGCATTTTATCAAATATTTCCTCATCATTTTTTACTTCCTCAATCGCAGCCTCCATACGCTCGCTTACTTGTTTGCCTGTTCCCAGATTCCGCTCTATGGTTTTTGATTCATTCTCGTCCAACACTTCATGATTGTTCACAATGGATTTTTTAGCTTCATTAATTTTTTTTTCTGCGGGTGTCCTGGTTTTATCAATTTCCAGAGCACAGCCAACCATGGCGCCCACGGAGACCACCAGCGCCGCCACAATAGAATATCTAAGAATATTTTTCATAGTATTCACCTCAATCACTGTTATTGATAATTTCTATTCAAACCAGTTGCAGAGACGCGATTAATCGCGTCTCTACTTTAGATATTCCTGCAATGACTTGACCTGAATTTCATTATCCTTCATTTCCGCCATACCCTCAACTGTAGCATAAGCTGCGGCAATGGTCGTAA
>JAGLMY010000147.1 GCA_023139775.1 bacterium | reverse complement strand
TAAAAACATGCAGGAATGACGATCTCAATAGAGAAGTACTTTCAGTTAAGGATGTTGCAATATGAGTTACAATTTGCACTGTTACAATTTGCATGAGAAAATCATTGACTTAACAGTTAAAAGCGTGAAAATTGAGAAAGAGAAAAACAGGAGTGAAAAACATGCCCGCGCCGCAAATTATCCTGGATTTAGTTGATCGTTTTGAGCGCAATGTAGAGGCCTATACATCCGGCCATTACAATGAAACCCAACTCCGCCGGGAATTCCTGGATCCGTTCTTCAAGGCCCTGGGCTGGGATGTGGCCAATGAGCAGGGGCATGCCGAAGCCTACAAGGACGTAATCCACGAAGACGCCATCAAGATAGGAGGAGCTACCAAGGCTCCGGATTATTGTTTCCAAATAGGCGGCACGCGCAAGTTTTTCCTGGAAGCCAAAAAACCCTCGGTTAATCTCAAAGACGACACCAGCCCGGCCTTTCAACTCCGGCGCTATGCCTGGTCTGCCAAGCTGTCGCTTTCCATATTGACGGATTTCGAAGAATTCGCAATCTATGACTGCCGGAGCAAGCCCAACCAGGGAGATAAACCGAGCATAGCCAGAATACATTATTTTACCTATAAGCAACACGCTGTGCATTGGGATGAAATTGTCGCGATTTTCTCCAAAGACGCGATATTCAAAGGTTCTTTTGACAAATTCGCCGAGGGCAAGGGCAGGCGTGGAACAGCTGCGGTGGATCAAGCCTTTCTGGAGGATATTAGCGAGTGGCGCAAGGATATAGCGCAAAATTTAGTGGGGTGTTAAAATGGATTCCAAGGCAGAAAAAATAAAGAAATTAATTGAAGAAGGTAAGCGTGTTTTGGAAACAAAAAAAACTGGAACAGATTGGGGTGGCAATAGTGAATATGTTGATAACGACATATTTGTGAAATGGAAAACCAATACTCTTGCCACTCTCGCTGAATTAAAAGAAAATTACAGTGATACTGAATATTATGAAAGTTTTAAATCGCAAATGAACATACGTAATGTGGTTGACACAAACCTGAGGATGACGAAAACTGGAATAAGTATATTAGAGGGATTATTTGAAAAATCATCTGAAGATATTTATCCTAGAGATACTAATAGTTTGAAAAAGGAATTTATAAAAAAAGTATTTATAGTTCATGGTCATGACGAAGAAATGAAGCAAGCAGTAGCGCGATATTTTGAAAAAGCTGGTTTTGAAGCAATTATCCTTCATGAAAAACCAAATTCAGGACGAACGATTATTGAAAAAATTAATGATTATTCTGATGTTCCTTTTGCTGCTGTGATATTATCCCCTGATGATGTTGCGTATTCGGGAAAAGATAAAAAATATAGAGCTCGCCAAAATGTAATATTTGAGCTTGGGTTTTTCATTGGTAAATTAGGGAGAGAAAATGTTTTTCCCATATATAAAAACGATAGCAATATTGAATTGCCGTCTGATTACGATGGCGTCATCTATATTCCGTATGACAAGTCTAGTAATGATTGGAAAGTTAAATTGTGCCAAGAACTTAAAGCATGCGATTGCGGTGTTGACATGGACAAAATATTTTTAAATTGAGTGTAATGTAATAATATCTGAAATTCAGGGAGAAAGAAGAATGCCGTCAGCAAAGGATACTTTTGACCGTACAATGAAACGCGCTTTCACGCAGATCGAGTTGTACAAACGGCTTTCGAATGTTAAATTCAAGAAAGAGCCTAAAAAAATTCCGAAGAAAGACTTATCAGAACTTGTAAGAGCTGCTCTTGTTCTTGGGATTTCCGCTTTTGATGCTTATTTCACCAATAAGTTTGTTGAGAAACTCATCCCTTATCTGCGGAAGCATGGACCAACAGATGGGATGGTTAAGATATTTGAACAGGCTGGTTTAGATACACGTACTGCCCTTGAACTGATCCCAAAGGACCGAAATGAAAGACCATACCGAAGGCTGCGTACACTTGTTGACCAGCATCTTGAACGCTATGTGACACAGAAATTTAAGGTTGTCGATGAGTTGTTCTGTGTCATGGGGCTGAAGAACCTTTCAAGGAATGCTGAAAAAAAAGCAGGTAGAAAGAAACTCCAACGTAGTATAGAGATTGCTGTGGACCGTCGTCACGCTGTAGTACATAATGGCGATCTCAATAGTCATGGCAATCTTTGTAACATCGATTACAGGGAAATAAAAAAACGATTTGATGAGGTAGTGTTATTTGTTGAGAAATGTGATGAGATAATTAATTCGCGCGTCACGTGAGTTTTTATTGTGTGATATGGGACACACATGGTTTTAGAAAGAGGCGTAAGACTGTTATCTAGGATGTTCATTTTCGCCAAGGTCTTTAATAAAGGTTTGTAAAAAGAACAAATTGTATTTCCAAGAAATGTTCAAAGGCAAAATCGACAATTAATTAACTGGGTGAGAATACCATGAAAATCCTCATTGCCGAAGACAGACAACCCCTCCAGGAAGCGATCCGCTTTTTGATGGATGATTGGGGTTATCAAGCGGATATTGTTGACAATGGCCTGGAGGCTGTGGGGAAGGCATTTGAGGAGAAATATGATCTTTGCCTGATGGATTTGAATATGCCAATTATGGACGGTTGGGAAGCGGCAAGGATTATTCGTAATAAAATAAGGTTTGTTCCTACTTTAGCGTTGACTGCCAATTCCCATTTTAGAGGGCAACAAAATTTGGATACTGAATTTGATGATTATATGGAAAAACCATATGATTATAGAGTATTACATGAGAAAATTATTGACTTAACAGTTAAAAGCGTGGAAATTGAGAAAAGAAAAACCAGGATTGCAGTTACAAAGGAGATGCCGATGAATCCGGAACATTTAAAAGAATTACGAGAACTGGATAAAAAAGGGTTAAGCATTCTTTATATGCGGGACAAAGGAACAAAATTTATTGTGCATAAAAATGTACAAAATAAGATCTCACATGAATTTCTGAAGGAAGGCAATGAAATTGTGGGATTTATTGATCATTCAGAAGATGAACCAGGACTTTGTCATCTATACAAATACAATCTTAATACCAGTGTGAAATGTCTTCTGCCAGAAGTACTGAAAGAAAAGATCACGCAGGAAAATGAGGAAATGGAAAAATACGACAAGCCGATTTTTAAGAAAGAAACGGATTGATGTTCAATCTGAGAGGTGTCAACAACTAAAGGTATACGAATAGTGTATCCAGCGGGTTAAAGTTACGTGTTTATGGACTGAGTACAAAACAAAATCAGACCTGCCGGGTGGTTTGGTGATTGGTGCCGGAGTTCGAATGTTCGGATAAAAAAATGAAAGGAAAGGGTGAAAACTCTATCTAATTTGTTGGGGGACGGTGTCTTGCGCCAGGCAAAGTCTGGACAAAGGGAATGAGTAGGGGTTCAAAATTTTGAACCCCTACCTTGCATTGAAATCTAGCGGGCAACCGAACCCGGACCGGCAAAGCAGGCCAGATATTGAGTTCCGAAATCACGAATGCGGCGAGGGGGCGGGGCCGACCGCGTTGAAATGAATTGAATGAGGTATTGGCAGCATGAAAAAAGAAGAGTTGAAATTGTTGCGTGAAGAAGGCGAGGGGTATCTTGTCGAGTTTAAGGAAAAGACAGCCAATATTGATAAAGAAATGGTTGCCTTTGCTAACGGGTCAGGCGGTAAAATTCTGTTGGGTATTTCTGATAATGGCAATATAAAAGGGATTAAGATAACCAACAAATTAAAATCCCAAATACAGGATATTGCCAATAATTGTGAACCAGCTATAAAAATTATGATGGAAGAATTTGATGACATTCTTGTTGTTCATGTGCGTTCCGGTGAAGATAAACCTTATAGCTGTTCGCAAGGATTTTATACCCGAATAGGGCCGAATGCGCAAAAAATGAAACGGAATCAGATTATAGAGTATTTTCAGTCCGAAGGAAAAGTGCGGTTTGATGAATTAATTAATCTCAGCTTTGATTATAAAAAGGATTTTGATAAGGACAAATTCGAAAAGTTCCTATCTATCGCCGGTATATCAAAGGTTTTAAAAACACCTGCTGTTTTATGCAATCTTGGGGTTGCTGAAAAACAGGAAGGCAAGACAATCTTTAATAATACCGGTATTCTATTTTTTGCGAAGAACCTAAATGCCTGCTATCTTCATACCACCGTTACCTGTGCTCTTTATAAAGGCGTCAGTAAAGCAAATGTCCTTGACCGCAAGGATTTTAATGAAGATATTGTAAGCAATGTTGATCATGCAATGCTGTTTTTAAAACAACATATCCCTGTAAGATACGAGTTCGACGGTTCGCCGAAACGAAAAGAAATCGCCGAAGTTCCTTTTGGAGCCTTGCGCGAAGCGGTTATAAATGCTGTTGTGCATCGTGATTATTTTCAAAAAGGCGCCAATGTTATGGTAGAGATATTTGATGATCGCATAGAGATATCCAGTCCGGGCGGATTGGTAAAAGGATTGTTGGAAAAAGATTTTGGAAAAAAGAGTGTTTTGCGAAATGCCAATATTGCCAATCTTTTTCAGCGCATGGGATATATTGAAAAAATGGGCACAGGGATTATCAGGATGCGGGAGCTTATGGCAAAAGCTCATCTGCAAGCAATTGATTTTCAGTTCACATTATTTGTGACAGCAGTTTTTAAAAGAGAGTATAAGAAGATAAAAACCGCCCGAAAAACTTCGGTGAAAACTTCGGTGAAAATAGTAGAGTTGCTTAATAAAGAATCACATATAACAATACCGGAAATGGCGGAAAAACTCAGAAAAAGTACCAGGGCCATTGAAATGCAAATTAACAAATTAAAAAAAGCAGGATTTATTAAACGAATCGGTCATGATAAAGGCGGGCATTGGAAAGTGAATAAAATAAAATAATCGGGGATGTGACTTTGGGGACGTAGGGGATTGGGGATTGATGCCGGAGTTCGAATGTTCGGATAAAAAAATAAAAGGAAAAGGTGAAAACTCTGTCTAATTTGTTGGGGGACGGTGTCTTACGCCAGGCAAAGTCTGGACAAAGGGGATGAGTAGGGGTTCAAAATTTTGAACCCCTACCTTGTATTAAAACCTAGCGGGCAACCAATCCCGTCCGGAATCAGGGACGTAATGAAAGCGCCGGGATAAACCGGCATAGAGCAGGTGAAAATTGCCGGGGATTTCCTGATGATTTTAACCAAAAATATTACATATCGGGAGCCATCTGGTCATGGGTATTACTGTCAAACTGGATGACATCATAAATGGAATGGAATTTCAATCCGACGAATCCACCTCATATCTCAACACGAAAACAGGTGAGATGGCGACAATAGATAATCTGGAATTCAGCGCGGCTGAAAACAATGAGCCAATCGAAAATTTTTCTGAGTGGGAGCATGAAAACCTAAGAGTAGCGAAGGAAATATTGCAAACCGATGATTACATTTCCTTACCCTCAAAGTTTGACATTCACGAGTACGAGATCATGGAAAGATTCTGTCTATCCATAGCCGATGATGAGCTAAGGGATACTATCTCTAGAGCACTAAAGGGAAGCGGAGCTTTTCGAAGATTCAAAGACAATATTCACCAATACAATATTGCGGACGAGTGGTATAAGTACCGAGACGAGGCAATAAAACAAATTGCTATCGACTGGTGCAAAGAGAATGACATATTGAATTGAAATATAGGGGACGCGTGATGTGGTATTCCGACCGGGAATTCGGGATATAGATGAATTTGGACAGCAGTGATTAACAGAATCGGCTGTCTGGGATTGAGAAGGCGTAAGCGGCTATTAACAGCGCCATGACCAAGCAGCGGGCTTAGTGGAGTGAATAATGAGTTTTAAAAAAGTTCGAATTCCTGCGCGCGACGGCATGCCTTCTTTATGCATTGTGTGTAAAGGGAGCTTGCACGCCAAGAGTGAATATTATTGCAGTCAGTCATGTGTCGGAATTTACAGGCCCAACGCGGAAGAGACAAAACCTCAATTTTTATCGAAATGGAAACTAAGAAAAAAAAAGGCATTGCAGGATCCGCTGGCATGTGCGCGTCATAAAACCAGAAAGAAGACGCGGGATTTATTAAAAAGAGGCGTCCTGAAAAAGAAACCCTGTATTGTCTGCGGCGACAGGGAAGTTATAGCGCATCATGAAGACTATAATAATCCGTATAAAATTATTTGGATATGTGATAAACACCACAAAGAGTATCATGAGGGCAAAAGAGCGTTGTTTAATAATAAGCTGAAATGGGATCCGAAAAGACTAACTATGATAAAATCAGCAAAGATATTCAGTTAATAAGAGAGGCCAAACATGAAAATTTCAAAAATTTTAACAAAAACCCGGCAAGGCTTGTTAAAGGCCGCTGGAGCATTCGAGGCGGCGAAGCCGTGGGAAAAGATTTATGACAGCCAGATATTTGGAGTGGAAAATCCGCAGACCAGGGAGATCGGCTGGTGCGTTATTATAGGGGAATTGGGAGAGGTTCGCGGCTTGAACGCCTATCGTGGCCCGGAAGGATTGAAAGCTTTGCAAATGATGATGGAAGAAAACCTGGAAATATATAATGATGAATTTATGGCCGGACAAAATCTGCTCTCCGTGACTTACGTTAATAAAAGCGAATTGGACGCCCAAGACTGGAAGTGGCTGGCTGATTGTCCGAATCCATGGCCCCGGGGACTTTATCCCCAATTTCGCAGTTTTCGGCCAGGCTATTATCCCTGGTATTTAGATCAGGATGAATCCGATTGGATGACCCGGATCCTCGAACAGACCTTGAAATATTTTCCGGCTTTATTGGAATCAACAGAAGAAGTAAAAGATTTATTTTCATCCCAAGTTCCAGTATTAAGAAAAAGCGGGAAGCCGGAGGAAAACGCATGGACCATGGATTTTACACGGCCGGAAAAACCCGTTGACAAGGAAGAACCTTCGCTGGATTTAGACGAATTCACGGTCCACAAACTGGGAAAGATAAATTTGGCTTTAGAATCAACCTGGGAGTTGGATTATTTTTATACATGGGCAAGCATTCAAGATGCGGATAAACCCTATCACATGCGCGTAGCTCTGGTGGCAGATCACGAAAACGGATTAATTTTGGGTCAGGAAGTAATTTCAGTAGGTCAAGACGCCGACGCTTGTTTGCTAAAAAACCTCATCAATACGATACAAAGCCGGAAATGCCGGCCGGGGTTTGTTTTGGTAAAAAGGCGGGAAACGTTAAACCGTTTGAATGTCTTGTTGGATTCCATTGGTATACGGCTGGAATTACGGAATCAGCTGCCTGCGGTTAAAGAAGCGCAAGAGTCTTTAAACAGTGCTATGGCCGGGGCTCCGGCGTAATTTGATTTAACCTAATAGGTTGCCTTATCCTGATTGTGGCGGTAAAAGGTGCCAGGCACGAATAAGAGTCAGGAAAATCAAATTCATTCAAGAAAGCATAAAATAAAAATTAAGTCAGTGATTGGTGCCGGAGTTCGAATGTTCGGATAAAAAAATGAAAGGAAAAGGCAGTCTTCCTGTCTAAACTAATAACACCACTAAAAGGAGGAAGAGGTTACTGGTGCCAGGCACTTTACCTTTACTAATCTCTGGATAAGCGTTAGCGTATATGCTATAAATAATAAACGTCTCCATTTCTACCCAAGCTGCTGGAAAATGTCATACTCGGACGGCCCTGCTGGCCGGCTTCAATCTTGAAAATATTATGAAAACACCTACCGGTCGTATGGCTGCCAGACAAGCAACTGCGGGCATGGATAATAATCCATGCAGACCGTATGAGTATTAATATTCATAAGGGTGATATGACCAGTATCTCCATCCACTTCTATGGTAATCTAAACGACTTCCTGCCAGCTGTGCGCAGGCGCAAACAGATTGTCACTCAAGTAAACGGCCAGCCGGCTGTCAAGGACACTATAGAAGCCCTGGGCGTGCCTCATACTGAGGTGGATGTCATCCTGGTAAACAACCAGTCCGTTGATTTCACCTACCAACTGCATTCAAAGGATAAGGTAAAAGTCTATCCAAAGAGAATCGAGCTGCCAGCCAGTCAGCATAAACATCTTTACCCTAAAATCCCCCGCTTTCCAAAGTTTGTACTAGACTGTCATTTAGGAAAACTTGCTCGCTATTTACGCTTGCTGGGTTTTGATACGGTTTACAAAAAACATTTCCCAGATGAGAATGTGGTCGAAATTGGCGTTCAGGAAAAGCGCATTATCCTGACCCGTGACCGGGGCATATTAAAGCACAAAACAGTCAAACTCGGCTACTGCCTGAGGTCTACAGTATCTTTAAGCCAAGTTCAGGAAATCATGGATCATTATAATCTCCGCACCCGCATCCGTCCCTTCTGCAGATGCCTGGAATGCAACGGTCGTGTCCTAAGAGTTGCCAAGAAAACAATCGAAGCCCAATTACCTCCGAAAACCAAGGAATATTATCAAAACTTCTATCAATGCAGAGATTGTAAACGAATTTACTGGCAGGGTTCGCATTATGGGAAACTTTTAAAGCTGGTAAATCGATTTAAGAAAAATAAATGATTGGTGCCGGAGTTCGAATGTTCGGATAAAAAAATGAAAGGAAAAGGTGAAAACTCTGTCTAATTTGTTGGGGGACGGAGTCTTGCGCCAGGCAAAATCTGGACAAAGGGAATGAGTAGGGGTTCAAAATTTTGAACCCCTACCTTGTATTGAAACCTAGCGGGCAACCAATGCCGTCCGGAATCAGGGAGGTAGTGAAAGTAGCAGGGGACGTGTTTGATTTAAGAACTTTAGCTTTAAAAACCGTACGTTCATGAGATTGAGAACGTGAGAGAGAACGGAGTTTACTTAGCAACTTAAGGAAATAATTACAAAAAATGGAATGAAAAAGACGGAGACTGTAACGGCCACCGAGACACTTGTCCCCGAGAAAAAAGTCCGCTTAAGGAAAGAAATTCAAATCAAATTTTGTAGAAACAAAGTTTAACTTTTTATCAAGACTCCAGACCGGACTGTTGCTTAACCGGGCAGAAGCTAAAAGATGCATATCAATAAAACCAAGGCCTAATCCCATTAAATTATTCATTTCAATGAATTGAAGCACCTCGGCGTTTTCCGCTACAGCAGCCTGGGGGATTGCTTGCAACAAGGAAATAATTTCTTTGCGGTTTTTTATTGTGCCGCAGGACAGCTCGCCGATGATCAGGGGATGGCAAAGCACCTCGCCGTGATAAAGTAAAGTTTTTAGGGAAAAATTATCAGCGCGAAGATGAGACACCCATACGGAAGTATCAACCAATACCATGCTTGGCTAATGCCTCAACCTTCTGCGGGGAATCATGCGAAGATCCTTTTCGGTTCCGCCAAGCTGCGCCAGGCGTTTGCCGCTTTCGCGGGCAATAAGTGCTTCCAGGCCGAGTTTTATTAAGGAAGTTTTTTCCTTTACCCCGGTTAATTTTATGGCTTGCTGAAGCAAGCCGTCCTCGATATTTAAAGTTGTTCGCATAAGTGATATCCTCCTGTATGTTATTTCATATGTATTAATATGCACTGTTTTTACATATTTGTCAACCAAGTGATTGGGATACGGATACGGGACGTTGGTGATTTAGTGACTTAAGAAAAAAGTATAGAGTAGGGGGACGTAGTGAAAGCGCAGGCCAGCAGGTATAATCTCAGGAATTACCAGTGCGGCGGCGCGGGGCCGACCGTGTTGAAATGAATTGAAAGAATCGGTTCTGATAAAGGCGGGCATTGGGAAGTGAAGAGATTAAAATGAAGGTGCCAGGCACGAATAAGAGTCATTTAATATGGGGAGCTGAAAAAGAGACGTTGGCAGTATAACCGGATGTCGGATAAAGCGCTGTGCTTGCTGCTTGTCACACAAAAAAACCTGAAATAATTTGCAATTATTTCCTCTTTAATCAGTCTAATACCATTAGAAAAAAACAGGGAGGAATATATGGCAAAAAACAGTATTTTATCGTTGGAACTCATCCGGGAAAAAATATAGGGGACAGAGAGTGATGTTGGATAGGGATCTGGCAATATTTTATGGTGTTACAACTAAAGTATTTAACCAGGCTGTAAAAAGAAACAAAGAAAGATTCCCCGAGGATTTTATGTTCCAAGTAACACAAGTTGAAAATGATTCTTTAAGGTCACAATTTGTGACCTTAAAGAGAGGACAACATCGTAAATATCCGCCTTACGCATTTACTGAAAATGGTGTGGCTATGCTGTCATCCTGCTTAAGAAGCAAATCAGCGATTCAAATTAATATTCAAATCATGCGGACCTTTACAAAAATCCGTGAATTGATGAGTATGCATAGAGATATTTATAACCGGATGAATAAATTAGAGATGAAACAATTGAGCCAGTCCAAAGAAATCATAAATATCAATCAGGTAATCCAGGAAATGTTGAATTTGCCGATTACCTTAAAACGAAAATCAAAACCCATAGGATTCAAGCGATAGCGAGAATGACGGTAGGGTGAGTAGGGGACGGAGTCTTGCGCCAGGCAAAATCTGGACAAAGGGAATGAGTAGGGGTTCAAAATTTTGAACCCCTACCTTGTATTGAAACCTAGCGGGCAACCAATGCCGTCCGGAATCAGGGACGTAGTGAAAGCGACGGGACAAATCGGCATAGAAGAACAAGGGATGAGGCTTCGACTGAGCTCAGCTCAGTGATTTCAGCCATACATGAAGGTGACCGGCACTTTGATACGGGTGTATGCGGGTGGAAATACGGTTTGACTTATGGGTGGATTCGGGTGACAATATGGGTGAAAGGATATCTATATGCTGAAAACCGGCACCATTCAAGTCACATCTGAGCTTCTGGCGCTGATCTCCGAGATCGATGAATTCAAAGGCGCCTGGCGTTCCTTTGGTGCGTTGGCGCCCGAGCGTCTGAACGCCTTGCGCCTCGTCGCTACAGTCGAGAGCATTGGCTCATCAACCCGCATTGAGGGCAGCAAGCTGACAGATCGCGAGGTTGAGCAGCTGCTTGCTGATCTTAAAATAGCATCCTTTGCCACCCGCGACGAACAGGAGGTTGTCGGCTATGCCAAGGTAATGGACCAGGTGTTCAACTCCTGGCAGGACATCCCAATCACGGAAAACCATATCCGGCAATTGCACCGCGACCTGCTTGCCTACAGCGAGAAGGATGAACGGCATCGCGGTAGCTACAAGACGGCCTCAAACAGCGTGGCTGCTTTCGACACAGCTGGAGCGCAGATCGGAATCGTATTCGAGACAGCAACCCCTTTTGACACACCACGTCTCATGGGCGAGTTGACCGCTTGGTTGCATGAGGTGCGCGAGACACGCCGACTACATCCTTTGCTGATGATAGCTGTGTTTATTGTCGTGTTCTTGGAAATCCATCCCTTCCAGGATGGCAACGGTCGCTTGAGCCGGATTCTAACCACGCTGTTGTTGTTGCAGGCCAACTATGCTTACGTCCCTTACAGCTCGCTTGAGAGCGTCATTGAGGATAACAAGGAAGGTTATTATCTCGCGCTCAGACAGACGCAAGGCACGATCCGCACCGAGGCGCCGAACTGGCAGCCCTGGATCGGCTTTTTCCTTCGCGCGGTGCAAAAACAAAAGCGGTTCCTGGCTGTCAAGGTCGAGCGGGAAAAACTGGTACTGGCCACTTTGCCCGAGCTGGCCGTGGAAACTCTGGATTATGCCCGCGACCATGGCCGCGTGACGATAGGTAACATGGTCCGCAAAAGCGGCGCCAGCCGCAACACGATGAAAGAGCATTTTCGTAATCTGGTGAAGAAGAAATACCTTATCCAGCATGGCGTCGGCAAAGGCACGTGGTATGCCCTGCCATGATCGAATTTGAGGGATGAAGATGCGCCCGTTTATGAGATTGAAGTCGTGGTTAAAATAACAAGTTAACGAATTTGGGGACGCGTGATGAAGATTGCTCCTAGCCTGAATTTGACATGATTGCCTAAAAATTGCTTTTTACCACTGGAACTAAAAAGGAGATTTTATTTGTATTCTTCACATTCAAAGGTTATAAAAATATGTATCGCTGCTCTGGTGTTGTCTTCTTTGCTTCCCGGGTGTTCGCGTTTTTACCTGACTATACGGCCGGATACTGTTGCTGTGCCGCCGGTTAAATATGAACGGAAAAAATCCGGAAATATACGAGTGGCTTTAGTGAAAAGCGCGAAACGAGTAGGTATTTCCTCGTCTCGCGAGGTTAAGATATATGACATGCGAACCAAAAAAATAATTGATCGTATGCGACTCACCGCAGATACGCAGGTGACTTTGCGGGATGGTCGGATTATGCTTGCAGGGAAAACCTTGCCGGCCCCGCGTATTCGCCTGGTGCCGGCTAAAAATGAATACCTGAGTGTGCGCGGCAAACGCTACCGCGGACAGATTGAGGTCCTGATCAACCAAGAGTCCGGTGGTTTGTTGGCAGTGAATTATATTCCATTAGAGCAGTATCTCTTTGGCGTGGTTCCCAATGAAATGATTTCGACCTGGCCTGAACAAGCCCTGCAAGCCCAAGCAGTAGCTGCCCGAACCTTTGCTCTGTATAAAATGAGCGGATGCGCAACCAAGGAGTATGATCTGGATGCTTCGGTTAATAGTCAAGTGTACGGTGGCTTGGATTCTGAGAAGGAAAGCACTTCTCGAGCCGTGCTTCAGACTCAAGGTGTAGTGGCCATGAGTAATGGAAAATATATTGCTGCTTTTTACCATTCCAATTGCGGAGGACATACTGCTAATGTAAAAGATGTTTGGGGTTCGCAGCTGCGCTATTTGGCCGGCAGTTTATGTGGATTTTGTGATAATGGACCGCATTGTCGTTGGGAACATCAGCTGACCAAACAGGAATTGGAAACGCGGCTGAAAAAACGGAAGGTTATCCAGCACAAGATCCAACGTTTGGAATTAATCGGTCGTGATTCCGGTGGGCGAATTCAGATGATTCGGATTCAGCATACGGCCGGACATAAAGACATAAAAGCTGCGGCTTTTCGGATGCTGATCGGTCCGGATATTATCCGAAGCACAAAGTTCTACGTCCATTCGAATGGTAAAAATATTATCTTTAAGGGAAAAGGTTGGGGTCATGGCGTTGGTTTATGTCAGGAAGGCGCCTACGGTATGGCTCGCAGCGGATACCACTACCGGGATATTCTCAGGCATTATTATCCGGGTGTTGATATCCATAAAATAAGCATTCCATAATTATTTTTCTCATTACACTTGTTTTTCCAGGAGACATATGCGTATAGAAGATTTTGATTTTCACTTACCGTTGGAACGAATAGCCCAAAAAGCCAAACCGCGCGGCTATTCCCGTTTGCTCGTTTTGCCCAAAATACAGGGAGCAGCTATCCATACTTCCTTTCGTAGTGTATCCCACTGGCTGAAAAAAGAGGATTGCTTGGTAGTTAATGACACTAAAGTAATACCGGCTCGTTTGTATGCGCTGAAGGTAGAGACTCAGGCGCAAATAGAGCTGATGCTGCATCGTGAAATAGAACCAGGGCTCTGGGAAGCCTTGGCCCGTCCTTGTTGTCGCTTGAAACCGGGGATGGAATTAAAACTAGGCCGGGAGTGTGTCCGGGTTAAAGCCATTCATGAGCGCGGCCAAGTACTGCTTAGGTTTGCATCCTCTGCTGCCGGGAAACGCATTATCCAAAAACATGGCATTACGCCTTTGCCGCCCTACATCTGTCGTGACTTTCGTGCACCCAATGCTAATGAAAAAAAAGACAGACAACGGTATCAAACCCTGTTTGCCGCCAAGGCTGGTTCGGTGGCCGCGCCTACGGCAGGTCTGCATTTTTCGTCAAAAATTTTAACAGATCTGCAAGCCGGCGGAATTCACGTGGTTCCGGTAACATTACATGTGGGGTGGGGGACCTTTGCTCCGCTTTCTAAAGAAACTTGGAAGCAAAAAAAGCTGCATCCGGAGCGTTATTCCATTTCTCCGGAGGCAGCTAACAGAATTCGTAAATGCCGGGAACAGGGAAAGCGTGTTATAGCCTGTGGAACCACAGTGGCCAGAACCCTGGAAGCGGCGACAGCTCCGGACGGTACCTTACGCTCAGGTTCAGGCGAAACCGATATTTTTATCACTCCTGGGTATCGCTGGAAACAGGTGAATGGCTTGTTGACTAATTTTCATTTACCCAAATCGTCTTTGTTTATGTTGGTGAGTGCCTTGGTCACCAGGGAACGACTGTTAAATGCCTATCAAACGGCGATCCGGGAGAAATACCGGTTTTATAGTTATGGGGATGCCATGCTGTGTATATAAGTAGGGAACGGTCCCCCAACCGGAATTGATGTAGGGAACGGTCGCGACCGTTCCCTACAATCATGAATAACAATTATTATATTTAATTCATAGTAGTATTTGTACGAAACTATCTGTAACAGATGTTTGATCTATGGGCTTCAAAGCGGAGGCAACACATGAAATTAAACTATGGCTTGGCGAGTCAACTTAATCATAAGCATTTGATTTCTTTATTCAATAAAGTCGAAAAAAATAAAAAGAGCCTAATTGAAGAAATCGAGAAATACATCAATCAATTGCCGGATACGGTAGTAAATGAAGCGAATTATCAGTACCTGCCCTCTATTCTGGATGTCATTTTTAAGGAAATATCCCAATTTCGAAAAAAAATAAACAACGGTCGTGTTGATCTGGCGCTGAAACGATTGCGAAAAGGGGTGACTCAGTTGGCGTCGACCTCGCGTTCCTTTAGCACCTTTGTGGTGGTGTGGACGGTTTTTCGTGAAATTGCTTTGGGCTATTCCCAAAAATGGTTTTCGCAACGTCAGCTCAAGCATGTGATTATGGCCGGCGAGAAATTTTGGACACTCAGTTTTATTGAGATCATGAATGCGTATTTGCAATATTCCGACGAAATTATTCGTGAAAACACGCTGGAAAGTTCGGTGCTTTTTCATGCCACCCAGAGTATTACCACGGAAATGGATTTGGAATCGTTGTTGAATAAAATTGTGTTTCATGCCGGTATGTTGTTGCGTAATAAAAAGATGTTTCTGTTTGTGGCGGAAGCGGATTCTAAGGATCCCAAACAAAAGCGACGGTTGGTGTTGCGCGCGTCCAATCAAGAGGGTGAGTCGTATGGGGAATATTCCCTCCGGATTGGAGAAGGACCTATTGGACGTGTGGCGGAAGAAAACATACCGGTGCTAAATAATAATTATTCGCAATCCTCTAAAAAATTATCCTTCCTTAATAATACCGCCCATCTGTTGGCTGTGCCGATTACTTTTTCCGATGAAATCTTGGGGGTGTTGTTGGCTTCGGAGCAACGAAAATCCGAATTGATTACCAATTCCGAAAAAGAATTACTGCTGATGTATGCCCAACAAATTGCCATTACTTTTAAAAATGTGTTGCTGTATCAGGAACAAGCCAAGGTAGCACGTGAACTGGAAGAGAAAAACAAACAATTGGAAAAGCAGGCAGATCTAGTGTTACGCCGAACCGCGCAAATGGTAGTACTCAACGAGGTCTCACAAAAAGTGAATTCCTCCCTTGATTTAAAAGAGGTTATCAGCTTGTTGGCCCGTCAGGCAGCAGAAAGCATTGGCTTGGACCGTTGTGTGGTATGGTTGTTTGATGATATGAAAATCAATTTGGAGGCTATTGCCGCCTATGGCATTTCCAACAAAGTGCTCTCATCTATGCGGTTTCAATTATCTGATATTCGCAATACTATTTTTTTCAAGACCCTGTCAGAGTTGTCTACCAACCAAATTCAAGTCGGCGAGGATGCGGAAATGTTCTCAGAAGTGCTGGAAGGACACCTGCTGCTCAATACCATGCTGGTAGTACCTTTAGTGCTGCAAGAAGAAGCCATTGGCATACTGGCAGTTGAAGATACCCGGGAATCGCATGAGTTCCTGGATGATGAAATCACATTGATCTCGGCCATTGCCAACCATACGGTCATGGCTATTGAGAACGCGCGTTTGTACCAAAAAGTACGAGAACAAGCCATAACTGACGGCTTGACCGGTGTTTATAATCATCGTTTCTTCCAAATTCGCTATTCCGACGAATATAATAATTCCAAGCGATATGGAAATGATATGAGTTTGATTATCTTGGATATTGATCACTTTAAACAGTACAATGATACCTATGGCCATATGGCCGGTGATTTGGCTTTAAAAGAAATCGCCAATCTCACCCGCGACTCAGTTCGTGAAAATGATATTGTCGCTCGTTACGGCGGAGAAGAATTTGCGATTATTCTGCCCATGACCAATCTGAAAGGTGCGGAAGTCGTGGCCGAACGTATTCGGACTTCGATTTTAGAATGCCGTTTTTTAGGCGACCTCAATGTGCCGCAGGTAGCTATCACAGTATCCATGGGTGTTTCCGCCTATTCCAAGGATATGGACAGCCGCGAAGAATTATTCCGTCAAACGGACAATGCTTTGTACTATGCTAAAGAACATGGCCGTAATAAAACAGTTGTGTATTCTCCGGAGCTGATGGATTCTTCTGCTCAGTAGTTCCTGTTGCGGAAAGGGTATTTTTTAAGTTGTCATCCCCGAATGCTTGTATCGGGGAT
>JAGLMY010000146.1 GCA_023139775.1 bacterium | reverse complement strand
CGGGAATGACAACCTTTGTTTAGCCGCGGTTCACTGACCTGCTACGAAAAAGCATGAATTAGTCTTGCTGTGTGAATACTCCGGGTGGTATAATAACACTTTTATAGGTTAAAAAGATTGATTTTAAAGAAGATATAGGCGTTTACAGGATTCTTTTTAAATATTCTTGACAAGGCGAGGTGGTTTTTCTTGACAACGCGAAAGATGAAAATCGGGGTTACCGGATTAGATGAAATACTCCTGGGTGGTGTGCTGGAAGGTGAGAGTGTCCTGGTGGAGGGGCTGCCAGGGACCGGTAAAACCACCTTAGGACTCCATTTTATTCTTCAGGGTATAGCGGAAGGTGAAGCTGGACTGATTATTACCTTTGAAGAATTTCCCGCCCAATATTACCGCGATGCTCTGAACTTCGGTTGGGATCTGAAACAACTGGAAGAGGATAAGAAGTTAAAAATTATTATGACCTCACCCAAAGTCTTAAGCCAAGAACTGGAACGGCCTGGTGGATTATTGGATCACTTGATACACGAATTGGATATTAAACGTGTTTTGGTGGATTCTATTAATTTCCTCTACCGGATCAAAAACGAAAATATGCATAGTCGTGATTTAATCAATCGTTTTATCAACGGTTTCAAACGACAGAACGTAACCAGCTTTCTCATTAAAGATATTGAGGGCGAAGATATATCGCATTGGGGTATGTATTCTGTGGATTGTTATATTCGTCTCTGTTTTGATCTGGTTCGTGAGTGCCAGCGTCGTCGCTTGATTGAGGTATTTAAAGCCCGTGGGCAGCGTCATTTGCATGGTCAACATCCCTTTGGGATTACTGAGGAGGGATTAGAAGTCTATCCGACCTCTTTGCCCAACCAAATTACAACTGCTACGACCGGTAGAGTAGCAGATGTGGAACGTATTCCAACCGGTGTTTCGGGGTTGGATGAAATGCTGGGTGGAGGTTTTTTTACAGGGCAGAGTATTTTAGTTACCGGACCATCCGGTACCGGAAAAACCAATTTGGCGCTGAGCTTCCTGGCCCAAGGGCTACAGAACAACGAGACGTGCCTCTATTTTTCCATGGAAGAAATGGGGAGTAATTTAATTCGTCATGCCCGGTCATTGGGGATCAATCTGGAAGCGGCAATTCAAGCCGGTCATCTCACCTTGTTGAACATTCCAAGTGTCGGACTCAGCGAAGGTGAATTTTTACATCTGCTTAGAAAGAATTTAAGTGAACTACGACCCGATCGGCTCGTGGTGGACCCAATCAATTTCTTAAATACCGTAGCGACATCTCCGGAAACGGCACAACTGACCTTTCAGACCATGATTCGTATATTGCGCGACGCCAAAGTAACCACTATCTGTACTTCGGAAATTTCCGAAGTGGTGGGTGATTTCAAATTGTCCGACTTCAATTATTTGGTGGACACCGTGATTTTACTCCGCTTGGCGGAAATTGATACTACCTTGCGTAAAGCAGTGATGATCATCAAACAACGCGGATCCAAACATGACCGTAATCTACGTGAACTGCTGATTGATTCCGAAGGCGTGCGTATTGGTGAACCCTTTAGTAGCTACGAAGGTATTCTTGCCGGTCAGACCCGCCGTCGTAATGATGCGGAACCGACCAAAATATTAATTGTGGATGATGATACCCAAATGGTCGAACTCATCAAAGCCAGTTTTCGGGATGAACGTTTTTCGCTGGCCTCTTGCGCCGATGGAGAAACCGCTTTACAAATGACCATCACCGAAGCTCCTGATTTGTTAATACTGGATTTAATGCTTCCCAAATTAAATGGGTTTGAGGTTTGTCAGCGTCTTAAGGCCGACAAAGCCACAGCCGAAATACCGGTCATTATTCTATCGGCCAAGGGTGAAACTGAAGCCAAAGTACAGGGAATTAAGGTCGGGGCGGATGATTATATTACCAAGCCCTTTTCACCCCAGGAATTGGTAGCCCGTGTCAAAATGATTATTAGGAGAGTGTACGGGAAGAGACAGTACTAATGCGGCGTAGTTTCCTTATCCTAATATCACTCCTGGTAATTTTGCCAACCTCGCTTATTATATCAGAATCATTCCGAGCAGAAAAAGAAACTGTAAAAAAGCACTTGTCCGTCGGAGGAACAGTAGGGCTGCCACCCTATACCTACTTGGACCAAAATGGCGTGTATACCGGTTATTCCGTGGATATCATGCGCGCGATCGGTGAATTGCTGGGTATTGAAAATATTTTATTTTTTCCTGATGCTCATGATCAAAATTTAAAAAGATTGAAACAAGGCGAAATTGATTGTATCCATTTCGTGCGCTATACCTGTGATTTGGACAGAGATTTTACGTTTGCCGCTTTTTATTTGGAAAGTCCCTCGGTTATTTTTGTGCAAAACGATTGTTATGACATTGCCAATCAACAAGATCTTTTGGAAAAACGCGTGGCGATTTTAAAGGAAGAACCTGCCTATGCCCGGCTGCAAGATATAAAAAGCCATTATTTGATTTCAGTCGCAAATCCGCAAGAAGCGTTTCAGATGATACAAAACGGGAAAGTGGACGCATATATTGGTGAGCGCTTGACCGCCTTGCACTTCTTAGGCAAACATGGCTTGGATGGTAAATTTAAAGTGGTAGGAATGGAAGTCAGTCGATCGCGTTTTGGCGTGCTTACGCGCAAAGATGATAAAGATATTACTGCCGGTATTGCTAAGGCTTATAAAACATTGGAAAAATCCGGAAAACGCGACCGGGTATTTTATCGATGGTTTGGCAAAGGATATTATCCCCAACCATTACTATCACGACATACTGTGCGTTGGGTAATGATATTTGTGGGCACCTCATTGCTGGTGGCCATGATTGTCTTGGGGTGGAATTTGCTCTTGCAACGTGAATTGGAATTAAAAGCAGTGGCCGTAGAACGGGCGTCATTGAATAAAAAAATTGCTCAAGAAAAAAGCCGGTTTGAGGCCATTGTGCAATCCATGACAGAAGGATTGATGCTCGTTGATCCCAATGGTGCCATTGCTTATGTCAATGCTCCGGGCGCTCAGTATTTGGGTCGACGGGTGGAAGATTTGCTAATGCATCCACTTACCGTATTAAACGACAATTTGTTGGCCAAAGCTAAAGATCCGGAAAAATTAGCGCGCCAACTGGAATATGCTGAAGGGCATCCTAACCGTCCGGCGGTTATTGAGTACACGATAACCACTTTAAAGCACCAGGATATACGCTTGAAATTATTCCCGGTTCGTGATCGGCATGGTGAATTTGCCGGACGAGGTATTCTCATTGAGGATATTACACACGAGCGTGAAGTCGAACGCTTAAAGTCTGAATTTGTCTCGATTGCCAGTCATGAATTAAGAACACCCATGACCAGCATATTGGGTTTTTCGGAAATCATGCTTAATAAGTCCCTGCCTATGGATATGATGAAACGCTATATGAATCAAATTCATAGTGAGGCAGAGCGTTTGACGCGTATCTTGAATGATATGCTGGATATTAGTTATTTGGAAAGTGGCGAAGGTGTGATTGAACGAAAATCCGTAAACATGGTAGACCTCGTGAATGAGGTGGTGGATAATTTTCAGGCTCAGATAAAAGATCGCAGGGATTTGCGTGTTTCCATTCAAGGTGATGTCTCTACCGTGATGATTGACCGGGATAAAATTGCCCAAGTACTTTGGAATTTATTTTCCAATGCGGACAAGTATTCACATGAAGGCCGAAAAGTACTGGTGGACCTTATTGAGCGGAAAGAAGGGGATCCGGAATGGAAATTTCCGCGGGAAGAATTTAGCATGTTGCTTCCTTGCGTAGAATTGCGAGTTACAGATTTTGGGCAAGGGATTAACGAAGATCAGTTGTCGCTGATTTTCATTCCTTTTTATCGCGTGGAAACGGCAGTGCATACCATTCGCGGCAGCGGATTGGGCTTGGCCATTGTGAAGCGTATTATGGAAGCCCATGGCGGGAAGGTGTGGGCAACCAGTCGGCCAGGCGGTCCGACCGTGTTTACTGTGTTGCTGCCCAAAGGAAACCAATGATTCGAATGCGAGGATGTGGTCGTGATTAAATCCCTGCTGGAATATTTGGAAAATAAGGTGGATGCGATAACCGAAATCGTAGTGAACCAAGCCTGTAAAAAATTCGAACGTTATCGACAAGCCTCGGAAATTGAAATTCTCAACATCCAACAGACCATTCGCACTCAAATCATCATTGTTTTGCGGAGGCTGAGCGGGAAAAAGATAGATAAAAAGGCTCTGCAAGCTACCTTGATCGCTTTGGCTGAACGACGAGCGCGCCAAGGCTATCCCTTGTCGGAAATTCTTGGCATCGTACAGCTGATAAAAAACCAATTTTTCAAATATATGGAAACAGCTTTACAGGAGAATTCAGAAATTACCGCAAGTGAATTTTCAACTGTGATGATTGAATCCAATGCTCACTTTCACCGCCTGGATCTTGGGCTGATAGAGCCTTATCAACAATTCCAGGACAACATTATTCAGACCCAACAATCTTTTTTGAAACATAAATTCACCAGTTTATTTCGGCTGATTGAAGCAATAACCAACAATTTAAATATCCAGGAGTTTTGTGAAATTTTGTTGGATTATTTATGTCGGTTTTATGATGTTAAAGTCTCTGTAGTTTTGTTGTTGGATGAAAATAAGAATGAGCTATATCCTCAGCATGCCACCGGTATGTCACGCCGGTATAAGCATGAAACCCGATTCTCTGTTAATGCCCCTCCTTTTAAAAAATACATTCAGGAAGGGCATGCTGTACATGCCATGGATACGCCCTTTCACGTTGATCAATTATCGGCAAGTTTACCCCTGGCGACTGAAAACACCCTGTTGGAAAACTCAATGCCAAGCAAAAAACATGGTGTGAAAAGGGATAATCAGACAGAACACCCAATGTGTTCTTCATTGTACGCTCCCATGATTGGCCGACAACGAACATATGGGGTGGTCGCGCTTCACTGTTTGAAACAACGCCGTTTTTCTCAAAATGAAATCCAACAGTTTGAAACTCTGGCGAGAATTGCAGCTGTGGCCTTGGAAAATGCCCGCTTTTATCAAAATTTAATCGAAGAAAAAGGGAAAATTGATGCCATTGTCAATTCGATTACCGATGGACTGGTATTGATTGATTTTCACGAAGAAATTGTATTCATCAATGATCAGGCCTCTCGTTATTTCCAACAACCGGCGTATCGCTTAATGGGCGCTTCCGCTTCGATATTACCGGAACGATTATTGGCCAATGCTAAAGAACCGCATATACTTCAATCCGCTTATTTACGGGCGCTGTCAACAATTGTTGAACATCCGGTGTTGGAATGCACGTTATATCGTCCGGAAATTATTGATATTCGTTTAAGCATGTTTCCAGTACGCGACCGTGATAATCATTTTATAGGACGCGGCCTGATCATAAAGGACATCACTCATGAAAAAGAAGTGAACCGAATGAAATCTGAATTTGTGGCTATTGCGAGCCATACCATGAGAACACCCATGACGAGTATTTTGGGATTTGCCGGTTTGTTGCTGGAAAACAAAATGACGCCTGAAGTGCAAAAAAAATACATTCACAACATTCAGAAAGAATCGCAACGTTTAACCAATATTTTAAATGACATGCTGGATTTGATGAATATTGAATCTGGGAAAATATCCTTGAAATTAATTTCCGTGGATGGCGTGGGATTGGTCAAAACGGTTGCCGGAAAATTAAGCGGGCAAACGCAACGAGAAATTACGATTTTGGGGGGAGATAAAAAGATGCCTCGCTTAATTGCTGATAAAATAAAAATCGCGCAAGTGCTGCACAATCTCTTGATGAACGCCGTTCAATTTAGTTCCGGAAAAATAAAAACAAATGTAAAAAAAGTGAATTCCATACGCTTCAGACCTGGATATTATCACTCGACCTTGAATTTGGATCATCCGGGATTGTTTCCGGCGGTAGTGTTTAGTGTGGAAGATCAGGGAGCAGGAATTCCCTACGATCAGTCGAATGCCATATTTGAACCCTTTCATAAAATAAATAAAGAAAGCATGCGAGTTCACGAAGGCTCGGGTTTGGGACTGACCATTGCGCGTTATATTATCGAGGCACATGGCGGCAAACTATGGGTTGAATCCAAACCGGGTAAAGGAAGTGTATTTTCTTTTGCGTTGCCCCTGGAACTTACGGCGGTTGATAAAAACATCGGACCTATGGCCACCTAGGAGTGTGTCTCAGAAATTCTATTAATATG
>JAGLMY010000145.1 GCA_023139775.1 bacterium | reverse complement strand
CTGGAAGTTAATGCCAAATTAAGCGGCCGGGCATTAAATGAGCTGGGGGAATCAGATGAATCAGGTGCCAGCCACTGGGTTCGTTTAAAAAAAGACACCCCGGAATTCATTTAGAGTTGTCTGTTATTGTTATAATTGCTATAATTCCACAAAAGCAACTTTAAAGTAGCTTAATTATAATAAAATAGAAACTCCAAAGTTGCTTTTGTGGAGGAGGATAATATGACAACAAGTGCTCTAAAAATAAGACAATTATCTGAACTTACAAAATCAGGCAATCCTATGCCAGTATTTAAGTTTGGCCGGCGTCTAAAAGATATTAGAAAATCTCTGGGCATGACTCAGAAACAAGTGGCCAAGAGGCTTGGTATAACCAGGCAGGCAGTGACCAAACTTGAGAAAAATCTGTCTTCAGCCAACTTACAAACACTCGAACGATATATTAGCATTTTTAATGGCTATCTTTTAATGAGTGTTTCGCTGCCGGTTACGCTTGAAGAAATGATACAACGCCAGGCCGGAAAAACTGCTGAGCGGATACTAAAGCGTACATACGCTAATATGGCACTTGAAAATCAGGCGCCTGACGATAAAACATATCATAAGGAATTAGATGAACTAACACGTGAACTTACGAAAAATCCCAATGCTTCGCTCTGGGAAGAATAAATGCCTGGATTTGAAGCTGTTCCTGATGCGACTCCTATTGGCGATGTCTCTCATTTAATCCCGAAACACATAGAAACCCAAACCCAACTTAATGAATATGAAGCATATAACATTGCCCAGGCCACACGCAAATACCTATTAAAGCGCAGGAAGTATTTAATGACAGTTGAGTTTATAAAAAAAGTGCATAAAGAAATGTTTGAACAAACCTGGACCTGGGCGGGGACTTTTCGGACGGTCTCCTTAAATCTTGGTGTGGAACCGATTCAAATACCTATAGAGATATATAATTTGGCCAAGGATATTGAATTTTGGGAAAAAAACAATACGTTAAGTGTGTTTGATAGAAGTGTATATATACACCATAGACTGGTAAAAACTCACCCCTTTTTCAATGGAAACGGAAGACATGCCAGGCTGATTTCGGATATATTCCTTTTCGGTCGGGGTGAAAAATTGCCCAACTGGCCGGATAAGGAATTGATTGAGAAAACTAAAATCCGGGAAACATATATCAAGTCCATGCAGGAGGCGGACCGGGGAAATTATGGCCCATTAGAAGCATTTTGCCGTGAGCTGATCAATTAAACAAGTATGCTTCGTATGTTGGTGAAATTGGTGCCGGCCACTGGTTTCGAGAAAAATAGACGACCTGTTTAAAAAAGGAAGAAGTGTGAGTTGTGGTTGGATTTGAACCAATTGTGATTGGTTGAAAAGTGAGAAGGGCATATAATTGTGCCATAATATGAAACGAAAAAACGTCTCCCGGTTAAAAAGGAGCAATATGCCAAAAGAAGCCAAAGCAAGAATCAAAATCAATAAACTTCTGGAAGATACCGGATGGCGCTTTTTTGATTCCAATCAAGGCCGGGCCAATATTGCTCTGGAAGTTAATGCCAAATTGAGCGAGCGGGCATTAAATGAGCTGGGGGAAGATTTTGAAAAAACCAAAAATGGCTTTATTGATTTTCTCCTTTTAGACAAAAACGGTTTCCCTTTTGTTGTTTTAGAAGCAAAGAAGGAAGACAAAAGCCCGCTGGACGGCAAGGAACAAGCCAGACAATACGCGCAATCTATAAACGTGCGCTTTGTGATCTTATCCAACGGAAATATTCATTATTTTTGGGATGTTGAAACAGACAACCCCCATATTATCACGACCTTTCCCTCACAAGATTCTATTTCGCACAAACAGGCATTTACGCCAGACCGGGATGCGCTTATTCGGGAAGAAGTCGGCCATGATTATATTGCCATAACTCAGAACCAGAATTACAGCAAAGACCCGCAATGGCAGGATGAATCGCAGAGAGAAAAGTTTATCGAAAATAGCGGATTGCGTTTTTTACGCGAGTATCAGAAGCAAGCGGTTCGTTCTATTCAAGATGCTGTGAAGCAAGGAAAGGACCGGTTTCTATTTGAAATGGCAACCGGCACCGGCAAAACCCTGGTATCAGCAGCAGTGAGTAAACTGTTTTTGCGCACAAGTAATGCCAAGCGCGTATTATTTCTGGTGGACCGTTTGGAACTGGAAGATCAGGCCAGGAGAAATTTTAAAGATTATCTTAAAAATGATTTTAAATGTGTGATTTATAAAGAGAATAAAGACGATTGGATCAGGGCGGAAATCGTTGTTTCAACCGTACAGTCATTGCTGTTTAATAATAAGTACAAAGACTTGTTCAGCCCAACGGATTTTGATCTGGTAATCTCTGATGAAGCGCATAGATCAATCGGAGGCAATAGCCGTGCGGTTTTTGAATATTTTATCGGGTATAAACTGGGACTAACCGCAACCCCTAAAAATTATCTTAAAAATGTGGATATAAGCCATCTGGCCAATCGTGATCCGCGGGCTTTGGAACAAAGGCAATTGTTGGACACTTATACCACCTTTGGCTGCCTGGACAGTGATCCGACCTTTCGTTATTCTTTGCTGGCCGGGGTTCGCGAGGGCTATTTAATCAATCCGATCACAATCGACGCCAGAACGGAAATCACAACCCAATTATTATCAGATGAAGGCTATGCTGTTGTCATGGCCAATGAGGAAGGCGGGGAAGAGGAAAAAATATTTTATCAAAAAGATTTTGAGAAAAAATTATTCTCTGATGAGACCAACCTTACATTCTGTAAAACATTTTTTGATAATGCTTTGCGTGATCCGTTAACCAAGGAGATCGGTAAAACCATTTGTTTTTGTGTCAGTCAAAATCACGCCTCAAAAGTCACACAAATCTTAAACGAGCTCGCGCATCAAAAATATCCCGGCAAATATAATTCGGATTTTGCTGTTCAAATAACATCCAATGTTTCCGGCGCGCAGCAAATGACTATTAACTTTGCCAATAATCGCTTAAATGGAAATTCAAAGTTTGTAGACGGGTACAGCACCTCAAAAACCCGTGTTTGTGTAACTGTGGGCATGATGACTACCGGCTATGACTGCCGGGACATTCTTAATCTGTGTATGCTGCGGCCGATATTTTCGCCGACTGATTTCATTCAGATAAAAGGCCGTGGCACGCGCAAATACGCGTTTGTGCACAAAGAAGCGGATGGAATGGGCGGCACAGAAGCCTATAAGCAGGAAAAAGAAAAATTCAAACTCTTTGATTTTTTTGCCAATTGTGAATATTTTGATGACAAGTATCCTTATGATGAAGTCCTTGAATTGCCGAAAAACAATGCCAAAGTAACCGGACCTGACCCTGTTATTTTGCCAAAAGAATCAATTGAATATGAAAATGTCAATCCCGATCCGATTACGGGTCTTCATGAAAAGGTCATTGGTCTGGAAGGCATGAGGATTGACCGCAAGCTGTTTGAAAAATTTGAGGAAACAATCAGCGCGGATGAGCATATCAAGGCGAAAATCAATGAGGGCAAATTTGAGGAAGCGGAAGCCTATATCAAGCAGGAAGTATTTAACAAGCCTGAAGAATATTTTGATCTTGAAAAACTGCGCAAGTCCATCAAATTAGACCGCCGGGTAAGCTTGCGGGAAATTCTCGAGAAGATATTCGGTACTATCAAAAAGTTCAAGACCAAAGACGAACTGCTGGAAGAAGAAGTGCAGAAATTTATTTCCATTTACCATCCGCAGCCTGAATTCGCGCATATTATCGGGCAGTTTATGAAAGCCTATATTTCGGATAATGAAATAAGACAGATCATGGAAACAGGGGAATTTTCATCTCTTGCGACAAACCCAAGGTTTAATATGCGGGATTTACAGGAATTGGGCGAGTTGATGGTTCCGGTCATGGAATATGTCAAGGATTACGTGCCGCTTAATGCATTTATGTAATGCAAGGTAACTAGTTCCTGTTGAGGAAAGCCGTTTTTTTTGCTTGTCATCCTCGAATGATCTTATCGGGGATCCAGAGGTTTTGATTTTAAAAGAATTAAAAGTCACTGGATCCCGGCTAAAATATTGCCGGGATGACAAATTTCGGATAGTGACATAACCACTTGTAACGGGGCTAAACTCATGAACTTTAAAGAGGAGAAACTATGTTAGATAGCGAGACCAAAAGACGGATAGATTCAGCCCGCGATATTCTGGTCGGCAAAATACCTGATCCCAAGTCGCAGGTTGAACAGATAACCATCGCGCTTATTTATAAATTCATGGATGATATGGACAGGCAGGCGGAAAGCCTGCCCCGCGGCAAAGCCAAGTTTTTTACAAAAGAATATAAAAAATACGCCTGGCGAAATATTTTTGATCCGAGAAACAGCGGACAGGAAGTTGTTAATTTATACGGCGAAGCCCTTCAGAACATGAATTATAACAACAATGTTCCGCAACTGTTCAGGGATATATTCAAAAATGCTTATTTGCCCTATCGTGACCCGGAAACATTAAAAGATTTTCTTAAAGAGATTAATACCTTTGAGTATGATCATTCCGAAAGATTAGGCGATGCTTTTGAATACCTGCTTTCCGTATTAGGCAGTCAGGGAGATGCCGGACAATTCAGGACTCCAAGAAACATCATTGATTTTATGGTTGAGATATTGGAGCCTAAAAAAAACGAGCGGATTCTGGACCCTGCCTGCGGCACGGCCGGGTTTTTAATCTCCGCGTATAAACACATCATTAAAAGAAATTCAAAAAATTATGACCCTAAGCATGATCCCAAGCCCTTTGAATTACAGGACATCAAACTTTCGGAACTTACCATTAACGGAAAAGGGTATAAAGGCGAGAAACTGACTTCAGATGACAGAAAGCGCCTGGTTGACAACATTTTTGGATATGACATTTCTCCTGATATGGTGCGCCTCTCGCTGGTGAATATGTATTTACATGGATTCAGTAATCCAAGCATTGCGGAATATGATACGCTCTCCCGTGACGAAAAATGGGATGAAAAAGCGGATGTCATCCTGGCCAATCCGCCCTTTATGTCGCCCAAAGGCGGGATCAAACCCCATAACCGTTTTTCCGTGCAAGCCAACCGCTCGGAAGTGCTGTTTGTGGATTACATGGCTGAACATTTGAACCCTCAGGGCCGCGCCGCGATTATTGTGCCGGAAGGCATTATTTTTCAAACATCCAACGCCTATAAACAGCTTCGCAAAATGCTGGTGGAGGATCACTTTTTAGTCGGGGTGATATCCCTGCCTGCCGGACTGTTTAATCCCTATTCAGGCGTAAAAACGTCTATTCTCTGGTTCGATAAAAAATTAGCCAAAAAGACGGATAAACTATTATTCGTCAAAATCGAAAACGACGGCTTTGACCTCGGGGCCCAACGCCGGCCCATCAAGAAAAATGATCTGCCAGAGGCGTATCAAGCGATTATGGAATATAAAGAAGCACTGCTTGCAGGAAAAGTATTTAACAGCGATGGATGGCAGAATATACATTTGGTTGAAAAAAGTAAGATTGCAGAGGGTGGGGAATATAATCTGAGCGGAGAGAGGTACAAAACAAGAGATGAGTTTCGATCAAGTAATTACATTTTTAAAAAATTGGGAGATGTTGCAGAATTTAAGCGTGGACCTTTTGGCGGAAGTTTAAAAAAAGACATTTTTGTGTCGTCCGGGTATTGTATATATGAACAAAGTCATGCGATCCAAAACGACTTTAATGCAGTTAGATATTATATAGATGAAAAAAAATACCAGGAAATGACACAATTTCATCTAAACCCTGGCGACTTAATAATGAGTTGCTCTGGAACGATGGGGAAAGTGGCCATTGCACCTACATGGCTTAAACCTGGTATAATTAACCAAGCGCTGTTAAAATTGTCGCCGTCAAATAAAATCGACAAAAACTACTTAAAATATATGATGGAGAGTGATAAGTTTCAATGCTCACTCAATAACTTAACATATGGTGCAGCAATAAAAAATGTTGCATCAGTTAGAGTCTTGAAAAACATTCAATTGCCCTTGCCCCCATTACCCATCCAACAAGAAATCGTTGCAGAATTAGATGGCTATCAAAAAATCATCAACGGCGCGCGGCAAGTTGTTGAAAACTACAAGCCGCGCATTGATATTGATCCTGAGTGGGAGATGGTGGAGTTGGGCAAAGTTTGTGAATTAAATCCAAAGAAGTCACGAATTTCGGATAAGAATCAAGAACTAGTAGTTTCTTTTGTCCCTATGGCAGATATCAATGAAAATCAAATGTATTTTGAGTCTAAACAAAAAAAACGGTTAGGGGATGTCTTTGAGGGGTATACATATTTCCAAAATGAAGATGTGTTGTTGGCGAAAGTAACACCATGTTTCGAAAATGGAAAAGCTGGGCTTGCGCGTAATTTGCTCAATGGTATAGGTTTTGGTTCAAGTGAATTTTATGTTTTAAGAGCTGGTAACAAGGTTCGTCCTGAATGGATATATTACAACATAGTACCAAGGAGTTTTAGGGGATCTGGTAAAGCAAAAATGACAGGAACTGGTGGATTGCAGAGAGTTCCTAAAGATTTTGTTTCAAAATGGTTAATTCCTCGTCCGGATACGGAAGTACAAGATAAGGTTATATATACAATTCAGCAGGAACAACAAATAGTAGATGCCAACAAAAAACTCATTAAAATGTACGAACAAAAAATCAAAGACCGTATTGCCAAAGTCTGGGGTGAGAAGTGATTGAGGACGCTCAAGCTATTTTAGACTATTTGCCCAGCTATTATTGTACTGAAAAAGAACAGGAGTATTTGCCGTTTCTTTGGGATGCGTTTGTATGCAACTATGAGAATAAAAAGTATCAATTTTCATTTCTTGCATATCATATGTCGTTTATGATGTTTGTGTATTTTTCTATCTGGAAAATAAAATCAGTTAGGCCGGATTGTTTTCAAAAAGCATTGATTGGATTTGGAAAAGATATTGAAAATAAGCTTTTAAACTCTGGAACGCCGTTCAGTTTGAGTGAATTAAATGAGCGAAGCATATTGAGGTTCTTCAAGTTGATAGGTTTTGACAATGGTCAAATTGGACAATGGCATAAGATAATCGATCAGCGCAATGATGTGGCTCATTCAAACGGCAATATATTCTTTGAGTCGCAGGAACAGCTCGATGAGAAGATCACTCAAATATTAGATTGTGTTGCTCAGATTCAAAACAACATGAAGGAGGTCTTGTTTGCTATTTTTGCCAGAGTATTGAGTGAGGAAGAAGAAAACTTTGAACACTTTCAGGAAGTGTTGCTCCGGCAAAATTATTTTTCACAGCAAGACATGAAAATGTGCCTGGAATTTAATTTTAATTCTTTGGCCGTCCACGGGAAGAAAAAGTTGATTGGTCAGATAAAGAAGCAATATGTCGAGGCCTACAATAATGAAGATGAATAACGAAACTAAGGATTAAATCTTTCCTTTTTAAATTTATTGAGGAGCGGGTTAACATGGCCAAAATTCCAACAAACAAATTAACCATCTACCTTATTAAAGAATCGTACACAAAGCCTGAGGATATTCTTGGGAAATATACTGAGCTCACAGAAGAAGATATCAAATACAAAACCAACACTATCGGTACGTTATATTATGGTGATTCACAATATTTTGAACCGGCATGGATCGAAGATTTTTTTAACGATAGTTTCAATAATAAGAAATATGAAAATGTACCAAAATCAAAACTTTTTAGCGCAACCTCAAAGGCTGTTTTATTAGTGAAACAGCAAGGAAGAATTTTTGCAATTCCTTTTGGGTATGGCTGGACGCTTCTTAATCATGGAGTATGGGAAGAACGCTTTGGCTTAAAAACAGCACTCAATATTGTTGATGCTGACAGTCTTCGCAGAATTGATAAAAAAAATATGTCTTCTGTTCCTAAAGATACCAGTGAACAATTAAGCCGCGGAGGTGTAGCTGCGGATTTTGGAATTGATATTGAGCAAGATTTAGTCCAATCAATTACCGGAAAAACTATAGATGAAACTTTTGGAAAAAATATAACAGGTAAAGACGCTTTGAGCGTTTCAGTCAAAGTTGATTTGACAAATATAAAGGATTTTTTAGAAACATGTTACCAAACATATTTAAAAACAGATTATAAAAAGGATTTTGGTTGGATCGATCAGATTGCTGACATAAAAGATCCAAAACTAATCGAAACTTTAGATGGGCAATTAATTGAAAATATAAAGAACAACCAAGAAGGTAAAACGTGGATGGCTGTGCCAGAACTTGTGAAATGGGAAGAGGTTTCAGGATTTTCATATAAAAATAGCGCGCGACCTAAAACACAATATGATGACATAAATTTATCCGCTTTTATTAATTCATTGTCTGATGCATCTGAAGATGATAAAAATAAATTATCTATAGAAATATTGAAAAAGAAAAAAATATATTGTTTTGATTCTCAAAACGACAGCCTTAAACACCAATGGTCTGCATACAATTGTATGTATTGTGAAATAAACGACCGCACCAAAGAAAAAACATATTTGCTGAGTAATGGGAAATGGTATGAAGTGGAAAAAAGTTTTACTAAATCAGTGGATAAAGAATATCAAGCACTTAGAAATCAAGCAATATCTATTGATTTGCCATCTTATCAGCATGGAAATGAAAATGATTATAATATAAAGATTGCTCAAAAAGACAAGCAATTTTGTTGTATGGATAGAAAAAACATCAGCCATGGAGGCGGTTATAGTAAAATTGAATTTTGTGATCTGTTTGCAAAAAACAAAAAAATGATACACGTAAAACATTATGGCGGTTCATCTGTTTTAAGTCATTTGTTCAACCAGGGGATCGTGTCTGGCGAACTCTTTATAAGAGATGAAGATTTCAGAAAAAAAGTAAGCGCAAAACTATCAAAAGCACATAGGATATTTGATATTGAAAATAAACCGAAAGCTTCTGATTATGAAGTGGTTTTTGCTGTAATAAGTTCGGTAGAAAATGACTTGGAAATACCATTTTTCAGTAAAGTTGCTTTGAAAAATGCAAAGCAAAAATTGGAAACTTATGGCTATAAAGTTTCTTTACAAAAAATTAAATCAGAGAAGTAGGGACCTGATACAATCGATCTGGCGAGTGCTGTTTACGGAGGTTAGATGACCATACCTTATTTAGAAGCGGTTTTATTTCAGAGAGACCTGCCCTCCGGCAGAACAAGGCCTTGGGTATTTTCTTGCGAATCGCAAAACGGGGATGATGCCGGGGAATATGTGGTTGAATTGAAAGCCGGGATGGATAGTGGTGTAAAAAGTCTTTCAGCGGAAATTATTGCTTCTTTATTAGCTGATTTTATTGATATACCATCCCCGAAATATTAAAGCCGATTTTGGAGAGTTGAATATGGAACAAAATTCTGAAATAATAATCTATCAAACAGCGGACAATGAAACCCGCATACAAACCCGTTTGCAAGGTGAGACAGTTTGGCTTACGCAGGAGCAGATAGCGGAATTGTTCGGAAAAGGGCGAACAACCATAACCGAACATATTAGTAACATCTTTAAAGAGGGCGAACTGAACGAAAAAGAGGTAAGTCGGCATTTCCGACATACCACCAGGCATGGTGCAATAAAAGGCAAAACTCAAACCAAGCAAATCAAATATTACAACCTTGATGTCATAATATCAGTAACAGTTCAGTGAAGTGATTTTTATCGTTTGTCATCCCCGAATGCTTTAATCGGGGAACCAGAGGTTTTGATTTTAAAGGACTTAAAAGTCACTGGATACCCGCTTACTACATGCGGGTATGACAACCTTTGTTTAACCGCAGTTCACTGAACTGTTACTAATATCAGTTGGCTATAGAGCGAATCAGGTGCCGGCCACGGGTTTCTTAAAGAACTGGAAATGACCGAAGGACGCGGAACAGGTATTCCAAAGATAATACGTGAATGCAAAGTTAATGGCTCGTCACGTCCGGTATTTCATACAGATGAAGAAAGGACTTTTCTAACGGTTGAGCTTCCTCTTCACCCGGCGTTTCTGAATAGATTTAAAGATACCGAAGGAGTGAAAAGTTCGGGAAAAACATCTGAAAAAATATTATCACTATTTAAAATATCATCGCTACAACGATTTCGGAAATATCGGAAATATTAAAAATAACCGAAAGAGCTGTCGAAAAGCAGATTAAAGCACTCCGTCAATCAGGGCGGCTTAAACGGGTAGGAGCTCGAAAAGGGGGGCACTGGGAAGTGTCTGGTTAAAAGCAGGATTTTAATAGAAAGCCTGTGCCGGCCATTGGGTTCACAAAACGGTGATGGTGCCGGGGAATATATAAACAATGAATGAAAGCTAAAAAAACGAATTGAGCGGAGCTTATGAAAGTGAAGGAATCATCAAAAATTGAATTTAAAGAATCTACGGCTGAATTAAAACAGGCGCTTGATACCTTAAGTGCCACCCAAAAAGAATTGGAAAGTTAAATTATGGAACAAAATTCCGAAATAATTATCTATAAATCCCCCGGCGGTAACATCAAAATAGATGTTCGTTTGGAAAATGAAACTGTTTGGCTTACTCAAAAGCTGATGGCTGAACTTTTTCAAGTAAAACCACAAAATATCACCATGCACCTAAAAAATATCTATGAAGAGGGAGAATTGGACGAAAAAGCAACTTGTAAGGATTTCTTAATAGTTCAAAAAGAGGGTGATCGAGCAGTAAACCGTAAACAGAAATTCTATAATCTGGATGCCATTATCTCGGTCGGATATAGAATAAAATCACAAGTGGCTACGCAATTCCGTATCTGGGCAACACAGCGTTTAAAAGACTATATCATAAAAGGTTTTGCCCTGAATGATGAACGGTTTAAAACCGGCAATTCCATGAACTATTTCAATGAATTACAAGAAAGACTCCGTGAAATCCGCCTTTCTGAGCGGTTTTTCTATCAGAAGATAAAAGATATATATATAACCAGTATTGATTATGATCCGAAAGATGAGATGACTATTGAATTTTTTAAGATTGTACAAAACAAACTACTTTGGGCTATAAGCAGGCAGACCGCAGCAGAACTGGTTTTTCGCAGAGTAGATGCTTCTTTACCCCTTTTGGGAATGCAATCATACGACAAAAAAAACAATATTAAAATCCAAAAAAGCGAAGTCAGTATTGCTAAAAACTATTTGAACGAAAATGAAATAAAACTCCTTGGATTATTGGTAGAGCAATACCTTGCCTTTGCCGAGACTATGGCCCAACAACACACACCAATGTATATGAATGATTGGATTGGCAAGCTTGATAACATTTTGAAGTTAAATGGTAGAGATTTGCTTACACATGCCGGAAAAATAAGCCGCCAAATGGCTTTAGAAAAATCAAATTTAGAGTTAAAAAAATATAAAGAGGTTCAAAATAAAACATTCCATGAAAACAGCTTAAACGAATTGGAGAATGACCTGAAACAGATTGAGAGTGATGTTAGAAAAGATGAAAAATGAGATTGTCAAATAGATGACAGCTTTTCTGAAAAAAGTTCGGAAATCTTGAAGCCGATTTTAGAAGGGTAATGTGAATTCCGAAGACGGAATCAGGTGCCAGGTACTGGTTCTCGATATTATCGTAAAGAATAATTTGGAATGCTGGGCTATATTATGTAAAGCGTTTGTAGATGGAGGGCCACAATGATACCTAGCTTTTCCCCGGAAATATTGGAAGCAGTATGCAAAATTCTTGGTGATACAGGGGGAGGATTTACAGGAGGTGAAATAGGAAGGTTGCTTGCCCAGTGTCAAATTGCTGACCCTGGGCCTTTGACAAAATGGCGAAGACTTTTTCAGGCGTTCTCAGACCAACAAGTTGCGGATAAATGTGGCAATAAAATTGGTGTCTTTTTGGAAAACGCAATGTCACCTGCCCGTTATCTTCAGGAAATGGAGTTATTTGAGAATCGCAAAGCACAACTTAATCAAATTCTTTCGTTGTCTGGGTTATCACTGAATGGTGAAGGTAAGCTAACGGCTGTTTCACAAACCAAAACTGTACAAGAGGCTTTGCAAAAATCGTCAAATTTGAAATTGAAATTACAAAATAGAGGAACACATTCCGAAGTGTTTAAATATTGTTTGCCTGAACTTGTGGCGGAAAATTATTTTCATGCTGTCTTTGAAGCGACAAAAGGCGTGCTGGGTCGATTGCGAGAGAAAACAGGTCTTACGGATGATGGTGTAAAAATCATTGATCAAGCCTTTGCAATCGATAACCCAATGGTTGCAATTAATACGTTAAGAACAAAATCAGAACAGGCAGAGCATAAAGGGTTTGCCAACCTATTGAAAGGAGTTTATGGTTTTATTCGTAACCCTCTGGCTCATGAAGCCAAACTGAATTGGCAAATGGACGAGCAAGATGCCCTGGATAGTTTTGCACTAATTTCATTGATACACCGGCGTTTAGATAAGTTGGTCGTTATTCCACAATACAAGGGGAATACGAGGTAATGAGTAAATACAAGATTTTTATCAAAGGGAATCAGGTGCCAGGCTGGTTTCTATTGGAGCAAGAATTGGTTGAATTAAAGGATTTAATATTAGAGAAATATTAGATTATTTGCCGACAGTACGGGTACAATCGGTCTGGCGAACGGTGGTTGCGGAATCAGGTGCCAGCCACTGGTTTCAATTGACCTGGAGCGGTGCTTGCGGAGGTTAGATGACCATACCTTATTTAGAAGCGGTTACATTTCTGAGGGATATGCCCTCGGGCAGAACAAAGCCTTGTATATTTTCCTGCGAATCACAAAACGGTGATAATGCCGGGGAATATACGATATGTAAGAAACCCGAAATAACAATGAGCGATGTGGAAGAATGTGCTGGGAAAGGCAACTATGACAGATAAAAATCAATCACAGCTTATTATTTATCAGACGGAAGCAGGCGAAACCAGAATTGATGTCAGGTTTCAGGATGAAACGGTTTGGTTATCCCAGCAATTGATGGCAGAACTGTTTCAAACGACCAAACAGAATATAAGCCTCCATATTATAAATATTTATGAAGACCAGGAACTTCTACCGCAGGCAACTGTCAAGGAATTCTTGACAGTTCAAAAGGAAGGTAGCCGGCAGGTCAGACGCAAAGTCGAATTTTATAATCTGGATATGATTATTTCCGTAGGCTATCGAATCAAATCAAGGATAGCAACCCATTTCCGACAGTGGGCAACGCGGCACCTTAGAGAATTTATTGTTAAAGGATTTGTGCTGGATGATGAGCGATTAAAAAATCCCGATCAGCCCTTTGATTACTTTGATGAATTACTCAGGCGTATTCAGGATATCCGCACCGCGGAAAGACGGTTTTATCAAAAGATAACGGATATTTATGCCACCAGCGTTGACTATGATCCCACGGCTGAAATGAGTATTGATTTTTTTAAGACTGTTCAAAATAAAATGCACTGGGCAATTACAGGCCAAACCGCGGCAGAGATTATTCGCTCAAGAGCAGACAGCAAGAAGCCCAATATGGGATTAACTAACTGGCGCGGAGTAAAAATCCGCAAAGATGATATTGAAATTGCTAAGAATTATTTAAACGAAAAAGAATTGTTGGCTTTGAATAATTTGGTGGAGCAATATTTGATTTTTGCGGAAGGGCAGGCCATGAGGCGGGTTCCAATGTATATGAAGTATTGGATTAGGAAACTGGATGGCTTTTTAAGGCTTAATGAAAGAAAAATATTAAACAATGCAGGAAGAATATCACATAAGCTTGCTATAGACTCGGTCAATAAAGAATATGAAAAATATTCTAAAAAAAGACAATTTGCTTATGATAAAAAAAGAAATGCTCTTGACGTCTTGATTGATGAAACAAAAAAGTTGGGGAGAAAAAGTAAAAAAAGTAGCTGACAAATGGTTAGTCAACTTAATAGCGCTGGTTTGTTTTCGCCCATTTTACCGGAGTATACGGAGGATTTTAATATGAAAACCGCATATAGCTTTTCGATTCTCAGATATATTCATGATATTGTAACAGGGAAATTTATTAACATAGGTGTAGTATTATATGCCCCCCAAGTCCGCTATTTGAGCGCTATTTGTTCACCGAAATGTGCGCGTTTAAAGAATATGTTTTTAACTGTTGACAGCGCCCATTATCGCCGGATGATGAAGTATATACAAGCCAAATTGGAAGAAGAAGGCCAACGGTTGAATTCTGAATTACCACTGGAAAAATTACCGGAACATGTCACGGAATTTGCTTCGCGGATTTTACCGGTTGATGACAGTTCTTTTCAATTCTCGCCCGAAGGTTATGGTTTAACAGAACAACCTCAGGAAACCCTGGAGATGCTTTATAATCGATATATTGAAAAATATTCACCTAATGGGTGCATATTTTGTGTTGACGAAAGGAAATAAAAATGATTTAATAATATTCGCCCATTGGGTGCATAAAATGGAGAATATAGTGGACATTCAATTTCGGACTTCTGATCTGGAAAAATGCTATAAAAAGTTCAAACTAGGGGTTAGAAAATGGGGGGATCAGGTAGCACGTAAATATGTTTTAAGAATAAATACCATACGACAGACGAGAGATATTGCTCAGTTATGCAAATTGCCTGCTTTACGTTGTCATGAATTACACGGCCGGCGGAAGGGGCAATACGCCATAAAGTTAACCGGATTTTACAGATTAATAATAACCAACAAGGGCAAACAGCTTGAAATTATCCAGATAGAAGAGGTGAGTAAACATTATGATGACTAAAAATATTCATTCCGATATTCCTATTCCTCCCGGCGAATATTTACACGAAGTATTGGAGGAACTTGGTCTGAGTCAAACCGAACTTAGCCAACGTATGGGTCGGCCGCTCCAGATGATCAATGAAATAATAAAAGGGACAAAAGCCATTACGCCTGAAACTGCCATACAATTGGAGATGGTAGTGGGGGTGCCTGCGGCTATCTGGACAGGATTGGAATCGGAATGCCAGTTGATTAAAGCGAAATTAATGGAAAATCAAAAAATGGATAAAGAAAAAACGCTGTTACAGGAATTACCTGTAAAAGATTTGGTTCAAAATAAATTTATACCGGAAGTAACTGATATAAGAAAGAAAATAAAAACATTGAGAAAATATTTTGGAGTTGCCTCTTTAACAAATATTGAACAAATTGCTTCATACCAGCCTGCGTTTCGATGCAGTAAGGCAAGAGTTCCATCACCATTGGCTTTGGCAGCATGGCTAAGGGCGGCGGAGATAAAGGCGAAAGAAGTCAGCACAGATGACTTTGATAAAAGTAGTCTCAAGAGAAGATTAAATGAAATAAAAAAAATGAGTCGGCAAGCTCCTAAGCTGTTTTTGCCTAAGTTAAAACAATGCCTGGCACAATGCGGTATTGCACTTGTTTTACTGCCGCATTTCAGGAAAACATATGCTCATGGAGCATCTTTTTTTTGCCAATCTAAAAAAGCAATTCTTTTATTAAGTATACGCGGAAAATGGACTGACATCTTTTGGTTTAGCTTATTTCATGAATTAGGACATTTTATTCTTCATGATAAACGAAAAACATATATTGCGTTTGATCGAGATGGAACAGAAAAACTTGAAAAAAAAGCAGATGATTTTGCAGCAGAAACATTGATTAAAGAGGATGAATATCAGGAATTTGTTGATAATAATAAGCTAACCGAAGATGAAATTCGACAATTTGCAGTCAAACTGGGAATAGCTCCCGGCATAGTAGTAGGAAGACTAAGGCATGATGGTTACTGGAAGATGAATAATTGATGAGCGACAATCAAAATTAC
>JAGLMY010000144.1 GCA_023139775.1 bacterium | reverse complement strand
GATGAACGCCGATAAACGCAGATTGGAATTGGATAAAATTACAGAAACTATAGTAGAGATAAAGAGAGTAGTTTATGATTTTTAAATCAGCGTTCATCGGCGTTCATCGGCGGTTTCTGTTTTTTACGCTGCTTTTATCTGCGGCGCCGGGCTTGTATGCCGAAGTCACGCCCACTGCCAAGGAATTCACGGCTGAGGGAGTAATCCGGGCAAAGGTTCAAGCCGAACGCGCGGTTTTTGCCGGCCGTTTGGATGCGGGCTTTCTCATGGAAACACTGGCCAAAAAAAGCAATGGATTGAAATTGCCGACAGAGCCCCTCTACCTGTATCAGGAAGTGGATCCGGTTCCTCTGCAATCCTATAAGGTATTTACGCCCTGGCTCAATCATTTCAAACAGTCCGTGGTTTTTGTTATCGGCCGCCTGGACCCCAAACGATTGAAAATCGCGCGCTGGTCAGTCAGTTTGCATGATCAAACCGGCAGGGAAATCAAGACCTTTAGCGGAGTGGGTCACCCGCCGGTCGCTTTTTATTGGAATGCCCGCGATTGGGAGCGTAATCCCCTGGCAGTGGGCACAGGCTATATTCCGGAAATCACGCTGGTCGATTATTACGGGGCCAAAGTGAATTTGCCCCAGCCAACTCTTTATCTGGACCAATTCATATGGGAAAGTCCCCGGTGTTTGCGGGCCGGCATTGTTCAGGACAGTGTATTTCAAAAAAAACGCGCGGGATTTTCCCGCGTTGGCAATGTGATTATGCAGGAGTTGTCCAATATTGTTAACCAGCACGACACGGTCTTACTGGATATTGAATGCTTTGGTCCGGACCTGGATATGGTCAATGAACGGGCTGAGGTTTTAAAAAAATATTTTGCCAAAGAAAATATGCGTTTAAAAAAAATCCGGATAAAAAGTGTTGCCCTTTCCGGGGAACCGGTGTTTTATATAATAGCCACCAGGCTGAAAACCCGGTGATTCACCGCCGAGACGCAGAGGAAGATCAAATGATAAAAGCGGAACCGCCGATAAACGCCGATGAACGCAGATTGGAATTGGATAAAATCACAAAAACTGTTATTGGCTGTGCCTATACTGTAGGAAATACATTAGGTTGTGGTTTTCTTGAAAAAGTTTATGAAAACGCACTATTTTATGAGCTTAGGAAGTCAGGATTAGAAGTGGGTCAGCAATATAGCATAAAAGTGAAATATAATAATATCATTGTAGGAGAATTTACTGCAGACTTGTTAGTAGAAAAACAGGTGTTGGTGGAATTGAAGACAGTTAAAACGTGGGATGAGGTTCATATGGCCCAATGTCTAAATTATATTAAAGCTACGGGGCTAAATATATGTTTGCTTATTAATTTTGGTAAATCTAAAGTAGAGATAAAGAGAGTGGTTTGTGATTTTTAAATCAGCGTGCATCGGCGTTTATCGGCGGTTTAAAATTTTACGTATTTTGTGTCTAAATAATTATTTAAGGAGTGATAACTATGCATGATGTTGAATGGATGTCATTATTACTTTCAAGTCCAACCCTGATAGTGCTGCTGTTTTGTTCAATTATATCGGTGATCTTTATTCTGGAGCGGGGACTTTATTATCTGCTTAATCTGCCGAATACGGAAAAATTCATCCAGGCCATCAAGCCGCTTATCCGGGAAAAAGATATCCCCGCCGCCCTGTCTTATTGTGAGAAACAACGCGGTCCCATGGCCCGCGTGGTATACGCGACTATTGAAAATTCCAAGGAATCTTTGGAAAGCCTGACTAATCTGCTTTCCAGTCTGGTCAAAAAGGAAGAAGTGCTATTGGAGCGTTTTTTGGGCATCCTGGGAACCCTGGGCAATACGGCGCCGTTTATCGGCTTGCTGGGAACAGTCATCGGTATTATAAAGGCTTTTCAAGCGCTCTCAGCCGCGGGCTCGGGCGGACCGAATGTGGTGGCTGCCGGGATTGCCGAAGCGCTGATCGCTACTGCCGCGGGTCTGATAGTCGCCATCCCGGCGGTTATTTTCTATAACTACTACGTCTCCCGCGTGCGCCAGACCATTACTGATATTGAAGCCGCGGTGGAACAAGTGCTGTTTTTTATAAAGAAATAATCGTAGGGGCGGGGTTTCCCCGCCCTGACAAAATTGGTGAAAAATGTTAGATACCAAAAAACCGATCGTTACAATTAATTTAACGCCCCTGGTGGATGTCAGCCTGGTGCTGGTCGTGATATTCATGGCCACTGCGCCCATGTTCCTGCAAAGCGGCATTATTGTCACTTCCGGAGAAAAAAAAGTCATTACCACGGCCAAACCAACAGCCGCCAGGTCTGACAATATAGTGATTAAACTGGCAAAAGATAAAATCTGGCTGAATCAACATCTTACCACTGAGGCGGAATTAGAGGGATTGCTGAAACGTATGCTGGCGGAATCTAAAACCCGGCGCGTGATTGTAAATCCCAGCCGGGAAGTTAAGCACGGCCAGGTCATCCGCGTCATGGATATTGCCAAGCAGTCCGGGGCGGATAATCTGGTGATTCTGGGAAAATCCAAAAAAGGAACCGCCGATGAACGCCGATAAACGCAGATTTAAAAAGAAGTTCGCGAAAAAATAATTATCTTAGTGTCTTGGCAACTATAAATATCTGCGTTTATCTGCGTTCATCGGCGGTTTAAATCTTTACGTACTTTGCGTCTCTGCGGTGAAGAATTTATTTTCAGGAGGCTTTTGTCTTGCTCAAGAGCATGATGCGCAGTAAAAAATCACAAGAACTTCTGACTGAAATTAACGTTACGCCGCTGGTGGATGTTTGTCTGGTTTTGGTGATTATTTTTATGATTACCACCACTGCTTTTCTTGAACCGCCATTTGAAATTATACTCCCCAAGGCGCATACTGCGGAACAAACCAAAGAAGAAAATATTTTTGTGGCTGTCAGCCCGGATGGCAGCCTGGCGGTTAATGAGAGCCGTATTGATCCTGGGGCGTTTTTTGAAATAATTGCCGCCAAACTGAAGCAGAGCCGGATGAAACTGGTGGTGATCCGCGCAGATGAAGACGCCTTGAGCGGAGCAGTGATAGATGTATTGAATATTGTCAAAAAAGCCGGAGCCCGGCGCATTACCTTTGGTACTGAAGAAATAAAGGAGTAGGCGCCATGTTTTTGGATCGCGCAAATATGAGAGTTCAAATGACAGTGGTGATATCCGTGGGGATTCATTTGGCTCTCTTGAATATGTTCGGATCAAAAAAATTCAGCGAAACGCCCAGGAGTATTAAACTTACTGAGATCGAATATCAGGAAGAGGTGTCCAAACCTACAGAGATTGAAAAGCTGATGACTAAACTGGCCGCGCCGTCTAAAGCGTTGTCTAAGACAACACCTGCGTCTTCGCAGATAGAGGCCATAGAGGAATTACAGAGAGCGTCTTTTAGTAAGGTTGTGGGGGTGCGGGAACAACTCAAAGTGGATGAGATTACTGAGGCGGATCTTACGCGCTTGGCTGTTTTGCCCAAATTGGACATTGGGAAGAAGCTGTCGGCAGCGCCGTCTATTCAAAAGGCGTCGAAACGGATTGCCTTAGTGCGCTCCCGGACTTCTGCCAGTCAGTCCCTGGAATCCAGGGTCGTGCCTTTGGATGAATTGCCGCCCGCGGATTTTGGGCCGGAAATCAGCCGACGTGGTTTTCAGCAGCCTGAGCTGATTATCAAGAAAGTCAAAGCCGCGAGGAGAGAGAAAAAAGCGAAAATTGATAGCGTGAAACAACTAAGCTTGCGAAGAGACAGCTTTATATCCGGCGAGGTGAAAAACCGGGAAATCCTGCATAGGGAGTTCCCCCGGGTTCCACGTTGGCTGGAGGAAAAGGGTATAGAAGCTAAGGTGGTTATCCGCTTTGTGGTGAATCCGGATGGCGAAGTCGGGGATAAGGTTTTTGTGGAAAAAACCTCAGGCTATGCTGAACTGGACCGCTTGGCTATTGCGGCTCTGAAAAAATTCATATTTGCGCCTCTGCCTTTGACTGCCAGGCAGGCGGAACAAAAGGGGACGATTGTTATTCGGTTTTTATTAACTAAATAGTACTTGATTTCGAAAACGTATCCTACGATATAATCCACTTCAACTTTTTCGATAAAGAGAGTAAAAAGTTTCTTAGCAAATTGAGTCTGTATGAATAATAAAAATAGTAATGAAATGCATTTTTTTGTAATAATGCAAAACTAAATTTCGTCTAATAGATGAAGCTGTATTAATTAGAATAGCTTGTTTGGCAAAAAAAAAATGTGCAAAAGCAAAAAAAAATTTACATAAGGAGGTAGATATTCAATTTGCAGTTAACGGCTATATTTTATAGTGGTATTTTCCCGGGATGTCAGTGAAAAGGCTTGGGAAAATCGAAAAACACAGCGTTTGCTTTCTTGACATTTGATATAAAATGGTTTAGTTTAAGTACTAATTTCAAGCTGAAATATACTTAAGGGGGATAGATGATGAGACTATTAAGAGTACTATTAATTACAGTTTTTGCCTTGAGCAGCATAGGTTTGGCACAAGCCAAAGTTTTGGTTGATATGAGTAGTGATTTTAAGAATTGGCGGGATGAAAGTTCAAATCCTGGATTTAATGCTGAATTTAAAATGAGTAAAGAAAAAAAGTATGGAATTATCAGTTTAGCTCCGGATCATAAGTTTGGAAAAGTAATGTCTCCTGAAGAAGGAGTTACTGTAAATATTGATGAAAACACCAAAATTTTCATCAAATTAAAAGAAGATATTGAAGACGGATCAGTTACAGTCAATTTAATGACCGCTGCTGAACCTTATGATGCTCACAAGATTATTGGGTCAGTTGATAAAAAAGGTGTTTACTTTGCCAAGATAGCAGAAAAGACACCTTGGAGCGGCAAACACTCATTTTGGGTTGAAGTTTGGTTAGGTGGCGAAAATAATCCTAAAGCCAGACTTTCCGGACTCAAAATTACAGATGGTAAAAAAACAGTAAAAAAAAAGATGAGAAAAGTAAAGAAGAGAAGTGCAGTGAAAAAAAGTAAATAATCATTGTTTGTGCGAATGAATTAAAACAATACTTTGGCTTCTATTAGCATTGTTGTGTTTAATATATAAGCACGACAATGATGGGATTTTTTATACCAACATTTGTTATCCTGTATTTTGACCTTTCGGCCTTGATAACAAGAAGTTGCCATTATTTCCTTGGAGCTCAATATAAAATTGTTTGCTAATTGTTTGCTATATGGAGAGGATAATCCAACGCATGAAAAAGATTGTAGTATCAATATCTTTATTAACATTTCTGAGTTTTTCCTTATGGCTTTCCCTTTCATTATCAGCTGCTAAAAACAAAAACGATGGCAATGAGCTGGGTGTCGTATACAAAGACAATTTTAAAAACTGGCGCGACAACCTAACTGATCCAGGTTTTAATACATATGTAAAAAAGAAAGGCAAGCAGTTGATTATTTCCACAAAACAAGCAGAATATGGCAAAGCCATGTCTCAGTTTGATCCCATTACCTTTAAAATTACTGAGAGAACTGATTTTGTGGTAAAGGTATCTCGTGTTAAGCAAGATACAAAAGCCTCTTTACGTATTATGAAAGCCTACGAACCTTTCGAGACCATCGAGTTTTTTAAATTGGAGGGTGAAGGCGGTGAATTTAAATCCAATCTGCAAGAGCTTACCGGTTGGGAAGGCGAGACGGATATGTGGCTTGAGATTTGGCTGGAAGGCAAACATAGCAAGATAATTATTGATAATATTTATTTCTGGGATGAAGAAGTCTATAAAAAGCAGCAGAAAAAACAGGCGATGGCAGCTTTTACCAAGAAAAAATTCAAAGCTATTCCTAAGGGGAATATTTTTTATGAAGATTTTCGTAAGGGCTTGAATGGTTGGCGCACCGAAGAAAGTGATAACGGATTTGGAAGTGAATTGAATTTTACTAAAAGATATCCTCGTTTGAAAATTGTGCCTGGTAAGAAATATGGCAAATTTATGTCACCTGCCCAACCAATAAAAGCAATCATTACCCGGAATACTCAGCTTGAGATAGCTACTGGTGATATGGGTACAAGTAATATGAAAATAGAGCTCATGGTTGCGCATGCACCCTATAATGCCTTCACCATAATACCTGATATTAAAAAACCAGGTATTTATGTGATGAATATTTCAGAGAAGACAGAATGGAAAGGAAACAAAGAATTTTGGGTACAAATCTGGTTGGGTTCTGAAGAATCCCCTGAAAATGAAAAAGGCGCGGAAATCAAGCATATCCGCATATTTGACGAAAAAAATTCGGCAAAGAACTAGTTGTATTACTGTGACAAATAAATACCAAAGGACGAGTGAGCACATGAGAAAAAATACAACTTTTTTACTTTTATTGGCATTCTGTTTTAGCTTTATGAGTACTGTTCCGGTACTGGCAATACAAAAATACTATAAAGCGGAATTTCGCGGCTGGCGGGATGAGAATACCAGTCTTGGCTTTCATGCCACTATTGTTGGTAAGAAGAATGAAGCTTTAGTGACTGTTCCGATTGAATATGAGTTTGGTAAAGTCATGACCAAAGAGCAAGGCATGACCATGGATATTACACCGAACCTGAGTTTGCAGATTACAGTTGATGCTATTACAGATGAAAGCTCTTTGGAAGTTGAAATCATGGAATCGCAGCCTCCTTATTCCGGCCATAAAATCCTTAAAAACATTAAAGATCCTGGAACTTACACGATTAAATTAAGTGAAAAAACCGGGTGGGAAGGGATGCGCAGTTTTTGGGTAGCCATCTGGCTGCATGGAGCCGGTGCAGAAGCTAAAGTGTCTAAATTACAGGTTGGTGAAGGCATTAAAATGATAAATGAGCCTTTAGCCGGCTTGAAGAAGAAACGTCCTCGTAATACCAAGAAAATATTTGGAAAAGGATTAAAAGAGACCAAGGATGATTTTCGTCCGGATAAAGAAAAAAATTACGCGTATTATGAAGACTGGTCACAAGGTCTAAACGGTTGGCGGGATGACAGCATTGAAAAAGGGTTGAATACTATAGCAGATATTACTGGCAAGCGGAAAATGGTGCTGAGTGTAAAACCCAAAGTTGCTTATGGTGTGTTTATGTCTCCGCCAAAACCATTAAAAGTGGATTTCAATATCTATCCTTTTTTGGAACTGGAAATGGGCCAAGCCTTAACTGATGGAAAAGTCCGGATTCGTCTGATCAATTCCCGCAATCCTGATGATTTCAGAATTATAATTCCTAATTTCGAACGTTCTGATGTGTATATGATGAATGTTCCGGATTTAACTGGTTGGCGTGAAGAAAAAAGCTTTTATCTGGAAATTATGCTTGAAGGTGAAGATGCTGAATTGGCTGTTAATTCAATCGGTTTTTCCAAGAAAATGGCCACTATGCAGGGTATTCTGGTGCAAAATCAAACGGTGCCTGCCATTCAAATTGCACCATTAAAAACTTTGGAGGCACTTAATCTTTCTGTTTTCTCTGATCAGTCTTATCGTGCCCAATGGATGGATGGTGTTGCCAAAGATGCTGATAATTTTCGCGAATTAAACCGCTACGGTATTCCGCACAGAGACATTGGTTTTAATGAAATAAAGCAGATATTCTATCTTAATATGTACTTCCGTCCTACAGACAATATCGAATCCTGGTTGGGTCTTGGTTATGATATTACGAATGCTACCAACAATGTGGCCTGGGAAGAACCAGGCGGTCGGTATATGGATGCTCGCATTGATTTTGGTACCCTGCGTTATTATGATTTATACCTTGGGAATGTTGCACAGCTTGGTACTGTTTATGATCCCTTGTTTACTGATTTGACATTTAAAAAGGACAAGGATTTTCGCGGTATTCTTTGGAAACCCAAGCTAGGGCAATGGCAATTTAAATTCTTTGGTACCCGCCTATCGACTAACAGCGGGAGCGGGAATAGAGAAAATATTTTTATGACTGCTGTCCGGGCAGTGCGTGGTTTTGTTTTTACTGGTTTAGGATCTTTGCAATTCGGTGTTTCAGCTATGAATATGACAAAGAGCAATGGTATTATGGATGATAATATTTTTACTGGACCAGATGAATCAGCGGCTGTGTATAAGCGATATGTTCAATCTTTATATGTAAAAATTGAGAATAATACTTTAGTACAAAATAGAACAGGTGAATATCATTATTCGAATTTATATATCAAGCCTTCTTATGATATTGAAGTGACTATAGGTAATTCCAATGATGCTGATATTGTAGCTCCTTTAAATACAGATGCGTCTGGTAATCTTCCTTATTTTGATTCTGGGTATAATACTTACCTTGATGATAATGCCGGAAATTTTGAGATTCGCGAGGGTGGGAATGCTGTTGTGCGAATTCCTCTGATTATCAATCAAGGAATAAATACGGGGGAAAGAATTGATCCCAGCGAAGTAGAAGAGATTATTTTGGATTTACAATTGGGAATCTGGAATGTTCCTGAGCAAGGAACGGTTAATGTTAAGATTTCATCAGATGGGGAAACTTGGCAAACAATACGAACCTATGATTTGGCTGATTTAGCTGGCCCAGGAACAGATCCCATTATCGATGAGTCTATAGTTCTTTCTGCTGCTCAATTAGCACAATACAAGCAAGGTACGTTTGAAGATGAAGAAACCATGGCTAAATCAATAGTTGGTCTTGATGTGAAAGGCCAGATCTTGGGAGTGAATATTAAAGGCGAAATGGCAACATCAGTCGCCCATAATCAGACCTATACTGGTGAACGGGTTAATCGCATTGAACCGGCTGGATATATCAATTTATCCCGCGGTTTTGAAGGTGCGATTATTAATGCGAGTTATTTTAACATCTCTGCTGAATATTCCACTTCTTTCTCAGGTTTTGATATGGTTGAAGATAATGATAATTCAGGGACCTTGAGGGATAGTCACGGCGATAAAGCTGGTGTGATTTTTGGTGATGTCTACAATATAGGTCAACCAAGTGCTGAATATACACACGATCTCTACATACCAAAAGATTACTTGTTCCATGAAAAAAGTGATAAAAACCACAACGGAATTCTGGACAGTCGTGAAAATGATCATGAACCGGATTATCCTTATCGCCGGGATCAGCGTGGTGTTGAAGTCTCTTTGATTGTTCCGCGTCAGGTTCTTTCAGGTCTTTATATGTCTAACGTGGAAATTGGCATTTATGGTCATCGTATTGAGCGTTTGTCGCGTCCAGGTCACAATGAATCCCTGGCTGCTTCTTTAAATTATCGTAATACAGATTATGCTGATATGGATTTCTCAGTGGGTGTGTATGGTGCCCGGATTCGCGATGATATTTCCGATCAATACGCGTTATACAATGCCAAGGATGAAGATGAAATCTTAGACCGCATTGTAATTACCAATGAGTATGAGGACAATATTACCATTACACCTGAACTCAAAGTGAAATATACTCCCAGTTGGGGGTTAAAAGCTACTCTGGTTGACCGCTTTCGTTATAACAAAGAACTGTTTAATGAGAAAAACGAGTACTATGGTAATTTTTGTTCTGTTGACCTGAGATATAAACAATATGTTGTTGATTCTTTGGCATGCCAGCCTGTGTATGTAGGGCGTTTTGGTGCTCGTCAAGCCAATGCATCTTCACCCATTCACAATACCTACTATTTACCGCAGCAAATCGAAAGGGATGCTTGGGGCGATGTTCCTGTGTTTCATGGCTTTTATTTAAAGAATAGTTTTATTGTTATTAATGAGTATCAGCTTGCCATTGATGTGGGCCGCGAAATTTCGTACATGTCTAAACACGGCAAAGCTGAAAAAATTAAAGACCTGCTCGTGCTTGGTGTGACGCGTGATTTGCCACGCGGAAAAATTCGCTTTCGCTATGAATTAAATAAAATTTACTATCCCTATATGGTGGCTAACAATTGGGGACAAAGCGCTATTTGGGCAAAATTGGAACTTGCATTTTAAAAATTAGATAGATTTCCTGAGGAAAAGGTTGCGGGATATTTTGGAGGTGGCTTCAATGATAACAGAATGGATTAGGCGGTCACTAAAAATAGGGAAAGGCCTGTTTTTGATAAGTATTTTCTGTTTGGGATTTACTGTGAGTGGACAGGCAGCTGTTGGTTGGCTTGATGAATTTGAGGCAGACGCCAACCCGCCTTCAGGTTGGGGAACGTATCAAACACAAATGATAAGTGTATCTACAGGTTCAGGTTTTGCTTACATAACAACTACTGCTGGTAATAATTGGGGTATTGCGGATTCTCCTGATATTACCTTGGATACAGATGTTTATCCTACCCTGGAAGTTGCTGTGACTGATTTAAATGTTAGTCTTGGTTTCAGGATTGCTATAGAACATGGTGCTACGACTACCTTTTTAGGAGGGTACGATTATTCTCCTGGTATTAAGTTTTATGATTATGTGACGGCTGTCAGGGCAGTTGATGCAGGTTGGACAGGTACCCAAACCTTCAAAGTGCGTGTATTTATTGAAGCTCCTTCACCAGGGTGTACAGCAACCTTGGATTATATCAAAATTACGGGAGTCTTAAACACGCCTACATATACAATGACAGCTTCTCCAACTGAAACAGACTGGTCACCCACACATACACCAACTATTACACTTACACCTACCATTTCAGCAACATCCACTATATCAGCTACTGTCACACATACACCAACTATTACATTTACACCTACCATTTCAGCAACATCCACTATATCAGCTACTGTCACACATACATCAACTATTACACTTACACCTACCATTTCAGCAACATCCACTCCAACGCCAACTTCGACTAATGGTTTAACTGAGCAAATAGCTTGGCAGGCTGAGTTTAATTCTTCAGAAGCACCACCGACTGGCTGGTCAGCAAACCAGGTTAATATGAGTTCTTCTGCAGGAACTGGATATGCTTATGTTACCCTTAATGCCAATAATTGGGGAAATGCAGACTCCATGGATATAAATCTGAATGTGAATGATTATCCAATACTTGAAATTTCTGTGCCTGATATCAATTTTGGTTTAAGTTGGAGAGTGGCTATTGGGTATACTTCCGGAACCATCACAGCAACAGAATACCTCAATGCCTTTGATGCGACATCTGGCGTTAATAGTTTTAACTATGCTTCCATCTGTCAGACTTTCAATCCGAGCTGGACTGGAATCCAAACATTTAAAGTAAGAGTATTCATTGAAGCGGAGAACCCAGAACCACGCACAGTTTCGATTGACTATATTAGAATTAAGGGATCTGCCATTCCAACACCAACACCCATACCAAGCGACGGGTGGGTAGAGGAATTTAGTGACCCGGGAGTTTCTACAGCTTGCTGGTCCCTGACTGGAGTTACACTCACTGTTGAATCAGATATTGGTACAGTACGCTTAACGGAGTCATATAATCAAGATACCAATCCGGTTTGGCCTTCCATGATTAGTGAAACCATCTACGTGGATGTTGACACCTACTCGTACTTGGTTATGAATACCAGAGATGTTGATCCCAATGGTAGCGCCCAGTGTACGGTGAAAATCAGAGAAATTGGAAATGAAAATAATCCGGTTACACTTTCACCGAATATTACGCAAGAAGGTGTGCTGGCTTGGGATTTAAAAACAATTACAGGTTGGAGTGGTACAAAACGATTTGATATCTATTTAGGTATTGGGAGCACGGTGGATGATAAAATTGAGCTCGACGGAATTACGATAACCGATACGATACCAACTGCTACACCGACACCGATTATTACAGATAACTATATCCGCCCGGGAGTTAACCTGTTTTTACCGAAACGAGCACCTTTGAAGATCTATTGTGGATTGCAGGATTCTACACGTGTAAAACTCAAAGTTTTCAATATGGCCGGGCGATTGGTGCGGACATTGCAAGATAAAGAATTAACCGGAGCAGTAATTGGAGAAGTGGAATGGGATGGAAAGAATGGGGATGGTGATTTTGTAGCAAGTGGTGTTTATATTATCCGGATAGAATCCAGCAGTTTTAGTAAAAATATTAGAGTGGCGGTGGTAAAATGATGATGCTCAAATCCTTTAAATATATTGCGCTTACTCTAATTTGTTTGAGTTTGGTGGTGCTGCATGTGCCTGTGCAAGCACAATCAGTCGGGACCAGTAGCGGCTTGCTTTTTATCACTGCCAACACAGCTCGTGCCACAGCCTTGGGAGGCGCAGGCGGAACTTTAACCGATGATCCCGGGGTTATGTTTTATAACCCGGCAGGATTAACTTCTATTACAAGAAGTCATGGTTTATTTACCCATCAGACTGGAATTGCAGAAGACTATTCAGAAATTGTAAATTTTGTCTTGCCGCTATCCTCGTATGGTACCTTTGGCATTGCTTTTGTATATCATGGTATGCCTGATCTTAATGATGCCATAAATCAACCAAGTGTTGAAGTGAATGATATTATGGGTATGATTTCTGTGGGGCGCTCTGGTAAAGAATTGCTTAATGATTTTTCCTATGGTTTGAGCGTCAAGTTTCTAAATTCTGTTATAGGTGAATATTCTGCCAACACTTTTGCTGCAGATTTGGGTGTTCAATGGAAGCCTTCCAAAGATTCACTCCTAGGGTTGTCTGTTGTTAATTTGGGTATGCCCATGAAGTTTATTGATGAAGCTGATCAGCTGCCATTGCGGTTTGTTTTGTCTGGTAAATATGATTTGCTTACAGGATTTTTGGAAAAATTTTTTATTGCCATGGATATTGAACAAACCTTAGAAGAAGAAACACGAGTCCATCTTGGTGGGGAATTTGTTTATTCTTCAATTCTAGCAGGACGTCTAGGTTATATTATTGCTCCTGGGAGTACTGATGGTTTGGCTTTTGGTTTAGGTATTCGGACTGCAATTGGTGCATATAGTTTTCGTTTTGATTATTCTTATAAACTGACCAATTGGAGCAATGAGAGTTTGGATGGCCAGCATTTATTTACTGTTGGCTTAATTTACTAGAAATAAAAGTGTGATCTTGATTGGTTTTATTTTCAGCGAATTACGCTGAATCAACAAATTCAGTATGCACAGAAAAATTTGGCGGCCAAATCCGAGAAAATACTTATGAAATAAGAATAATTACTAAAAACCACAGACTTAAATAGATAGTTGTTTTGGATATGTTTTTAAATATTTTTAAGGAAAAAAAACGTACAATTGCTATAATGGCCCAATCGCACAGATTTTGGTGCATTTGGTAATGTTGATCTGCTACTCAACAATTTTTAGTACAGAAGGGAGTTTGGCAATGCAAGGTATGGATTCCTTATGGAAAGAATCCAAGCGTAACTGGGGTGTGTATTTTTTTGTGTTACCAGCATTGGTTATCTTTTTGATCTTTGGATTATATCCTTTTATCGAAACATTTAAAATCAGCTTTTTTGAGTGGGATGGAATTGCCCGGAATCCTACTTTTGTGGGTTTCTATAATTATATCGACATTTTCACGAAAAACAAAGTATGGTGGTCATCGGTTTGGCATGCTGTCTTTATTGCTGTTTTTGCCTTAACCATTCAGAATTCAGTTGCTTTATTTCTGGCAGTATTGATTTATCGTGATATTCGTGCTAAACGGTTTTATCGTGTAGTTTTCTACATTCCTCCAGTCCTTTCTCTGATCGTTGTTGGTTTGATTTGGCGTTTTATCTATAATAATGAATACGGTATCCTCAACCATTGGTTGAATATGGTTGGATTAGAAAATTTAGCCAGACCTTGGCTGGCAGATCCTAAAACTGCTTTGATCTGCATTGCTGTGGTGCAAAGTTGGCAAGGGTTAGGTAATGCTTTTTTGCTTTTCTACGCTGGATTGCAGGTTATTCCTGAAGAATTATTTGAAGCAGCTCATGTGGATGGTGCCAATGCCTGGCGTCGATTCATCCATATTACAGTTCCTTCGCTAATCCCGGTCAGCACATTAGTCACGATTTTAACACTGCTCGGAACCATGCAAACCTTCCCTTTGGTAATTTCCATGACCAATGGCGGTCCTGGTTTTCATACCGAGGTTCCGGTTACGCGTATTTATAAAATGGCATTTGAATCATACCATTTTGGCTATGCCACTGCCGAGGCGGTGGTTTTGGGTGTTATGCTTTTGATTTTGTCCCTCATTCAATTGAGGATTAGCAGGAAAATGGATAGTCGCTAAACCGCGTTTTTTCTATCTGTAAGAAGAACGATTAATTATAAGAAAGGCCAGACAAGATGATTATTAAAATAAACCGCAAGATAGTATCTAATATACCAGCACATGTTGTGCTAATCTTCTGGTCGATTGTGAGTGTTTTTCCTTTGGTCTGGATGTTTGCTGCTTCCTTGAAAGAGCAGAATGAGGTTTTTTCAAATCTATCTTTAATTCCGCAGGCGTGGAAATTTGTGAACTACCTTACTGCTTGGAATGTCGGTAATTTTGGTGTTTATTTTTTCAATTCGCTTTTTTATACGGCAGTCACATTGGGTTTTGCTTTGTTTTTAGCATCCATGGCAGCCTATGCATTTGCACGCTTTCGTTTTATTGGCAGGAATATCATCTACTTTATGTTTATTGGGTCTTTAATGATTCCCATACCCGGTGCGTTTATTCCTCTGTATGTTTTATTAATCAAATTAGGCTTGGCTGATACTCGGTTAGGTTTGATCTTGCCTTATACCAACGCCGCCTTGGCATTGGCAATTTTCATTCTAAAAACTTTTTTTGAGAATATTCCCAAAGAAATTGAAGAAGCAGCTGTTGTTGATGGCTGCAGCAAGTTTGATATGTATTGGCGTATTTTTTTACCTTTAGCCAAACCAGCCATGGCCACTGTGTCTATTTTTACGGTGTTGGCCGTATGGAATGAGTTTTTGTTGGCGTTGATTGTAATTAATAATCGCAATCTTATGCCAATCCAAAGGGGTATTATGGTGTTTCAAGGGGAACATTTAACCGACTATCCCTTGCTGATGGCCGGATTGACGATTGCTACTATCCCGCTTCTCGTGATTTATTTCTTCTTGTCCAAGTATATTTTAAAGGGCATCACAGCTGGAGCAGTCAAAGGGTGACAGCTGCACCCAGTCATTAGGGGGTTTGCACTTAAGTATGAAAAAAAATATTTGTTGGATTATAGTATTCTCGTTTATCACAAGTTTTTTAAGTTTAACCACCCAAGCGTATGCTGCAGCCAATGTATTGTTTGGCGAAAAAAAATATTCTATTGTCAGTTGGCGTGATGCTTGGCCGGATAAAACATTGACCGGAGCAAAAATCGAAATTGCCGGTAAGAATGCCAAAATTATCGGCACGAACACAGATCTTTTTTATGGCATGGTCTATCAGAATATTGAATGGGATTTGGATAAGCATCCCTATCTGGAGATCAATGTAAAATATTGTAATTCAGATTGGTATATGGTTGTCTCTAATCCAAATATCGAGGATGGCTATAGTAAGAATGACTATATCAAGATAGAGAGAGGCACACAACAAACCGGTCTGCGCGCTTATAATATAAGAGAAGCTACTGGGCTTCGTGGGAAACGAATCATTCGCTTGGAGATTGGTATTGCCACGTCCGAACGTCCAGGGAATAAGGGGCTTAGCTTGAAATTTTCCAGCTTGAAATTGGTAGGAAAAAGCAAAGGAAAAAAGATCAAGATAGTTCGGCAAAAAGTACTTTCACCTAAAGAAGCAGCAGCCTTAGAGCGCGACACCTTAGAGACACAATTGTTAGGCTGGAGTAATCGTGAGAGTAATGGCGGTAGTTCAGGAGCGCATTTAGAAAAAGCTTCTGGTGGCAAAGTCAGGCTCATTGGTGATTTTCCAAATCAGTCTTATGGATATGTTCATAAAAAAATGACCATTGATTTTTCAAAGATGACCAAGCTGGAAGTTGATGTTGAAAATGTTGAGTATAATTTATATGTTATTTTTTCTGGAGAACAATTCCGAGGCGGTTATCATCGGTTTTCCTATATTTTTAAACCCGGAACGTATAATTTTGATCTGAAAAATGAATTTGATTATTTAAAAGGACCGCAAACTTTTGATCTTAAGGTCGGCATAACAACTGAGAATGAAAAAATTTCTAACCGTGGAAAAAAAGCTGTTGTTTCATACATTAAGTTTATTGGAAAAGGTAAAATCGATTTAGCTCTTGGTCTAATTCCTTCGCAAATCATTGAACCGGCACCACCATTAGCCAAGCAGCATCAAATAGCTAAAAAATCTTTGCCCAAAGCATTAACTCAAGCCAAGGAATCCTTAGATCAGGGTGGGATTTTAAAAATCTTTGGGAGTAAATACGAAGCCAAGCCCGTGCCGCAAGTAAGTGATCCGCCTGTTTTTTCTGATGCCGGTAACAGACTGACTATTCGTAATAAATATTATGAAGTAGTTCTGGATAAGGAAAAGGGTGTATTTGAATCAATTAAAGATAAAGTGCACAATTCACAAGTAGGCATGGGTGTGAAACCAGCCTATTTATGGCGTCTTATGTTTAAAGATGGTAGTTTTCTCAATTCAGATGATTTTTTAAAACGCGCTGGAGCAAACTTTGCATACCAATGGCTTGAAAAAAAGCAGATGCTCCGTTTTACAACCACTCATCAAAAAACAACAATTCAGGTGAATGTTCATTTCAGTGAGTTTAATTATTTTGATTTTGCAGCAGATGTTATAAATGGAGAGGCGCAAGTTATTGTTTCCATGGAAACACCAAAATTAAGTTTTAATTATGATAAATTAGATCGTTTCTATTTACCCTGGTATATGGGAATTAGCTTTAATCAATTGTTTTTTAAGAATAAAAGGCGCTGGAAAACGACCTATCCATTTCTGTTCTCAGATCTAGTCAATTGGTCTATGACTGATGGTGGCCAATTCACTTCCTTCCTGCATTGGGCAGACAAACCAGTAGAACCGAGTCGAATCAATATTGGCTATTCACGCGGAAAAAAAGGTGTGTACGAACATGTCTGGACCACCTATATTAAACCCAAAGCAAAATGGGATAGTCAAGCTTTACGGATGGTGGTTGGCGAAAAAATAGAAGCCACCCTGCGCCGCTTTAAGAAAGACAACAAGCTGGAAAAATCGCCGCTGCTGGTAGACAAACTAGGGAAGAAACTTTTTGATAAAGTAAAAAATGGTGTGTTGCTAAAAATGTCTTTAGATAGCAATCGCAATTTTGCGCATGTGAATACCTATTATAAAGAATTGCCAAAACATACGATTATTCATTTTGTGTCTTGGTGGTTGGAAGGATTTGATAGATACATGCCTGATTTTTGGCCAGTGGATCCAACCTATGGTACGAATCAGGATTTTAAAGATAGTATTAAGCTTGCGCATAAAAATGGTTTGGTAGTCATGCCTTATACCAATCCAACCTTTTGGAATCTTAGTCCAACCTTGACCAGCGCAGGTGGACCCAATGAAATCGCATCCCGTGATTTGAAAAATGAATTACGCTATGAGGTTTATCCTTCCGGCGGCAAGGGCTGGGCTGCTTCTCCCTGTCACCCGGATGTAGTAAAAGCTGGTGATTATGTGGCTGAGCGGTTTTTTAGAGAATTTGATATTGATATATTGTTCTTAGATCAGATCGGTGCCCGTTTTATTTATTACGACTTAAACAAGACAATGGAAAATCCAACTGGCTATACTGAAGCTTGGCTGCAAAACAGTTGGGAATATTTGAAATTAGGACCATTGTTTACTGAACAAGGATATGATCGACTCATCCCCATGATGAGTTCTTTTAGCGGTCTGGCATCGTTTACTGCTCCACCCAGTTATGATTATGACAATTTCTTTGGTAAAGGGAACTGGGAATATTATCCTATGGCTCAATATTTGAGCCACGAACATGTTGCTTTTATGAATCACAATCTAGCGCATGAAGTCTTTTGCGAAAGTCATGATAAAATCGCTTGGTACTTGGCCCATGGGTATCATATGCTCAATGGACGCTGGATTTCCGGCTGGCATAGTAAAAAACGCTGGTTTTATCTGGCGGATCAGATCCAGAAGCATATTGTTTCGAAATATACAGGTCAACCATTGTTGAATTATTCGCAGCCCATACCTAACCGTGTTTTTTGGGCAGCCTATCCGGATCTCGGAATCTTGGCAAATGTTTCAGATAATCAAGAATATAAGGTGTTGAATCACACTGTAGCGCGGAACGGGTTTATTGCTAGTAATGAAGATGGCACGTTTTTAGCCGGTCGGTTCTCGCGCTTGTATGGATTTGATTTGACTTCAGATCAATACATTGTTGTAGAAAAAGAAAAATATAAGATTAAAGTAACCCAGCTGGAACAATACCCCAATACTTTACTTACCTTGCCGCGACCACAGGAGTGGAAGTATTCTGAGTCCATCACTGTTAGGCAGGGGATGACGCCGATTAAATTAGTGGCTGTCACAACTCAGACTATTTCGTTTTTAACGGAAGGAAATGTGTCACAGACGACTGGAGCTGTTACATATATCGTCAACTATAACCAGCACTATAAACCGGAATTTATACTTAAAATTGTTGGTTCCAAACTTGAAGCCGCGATGAATACAGAAATGGTTGTTGGACTTGAAGCTGAGAACTTAGGTGGCGGACCACTACCCAATGTCCGTTTAGCGTTAACTGCCTGGCTGGTTAAACGTAACAGTCCAATGATTGATTCCAAAACAGGCTATAAAACACTTGGATCCAAAGAATTGTTAAAAACACAATCCGTATCAACCTTCGAAGCTGGAAAAAAACTTTCAGCCACCTTTCCTTTTATTATTCCCAGCAATGCGGAAGTGGGGGATCTGATTTGGCTACGCGGTGAAATGGTATCGAAAAACGGGGAGTCTTTACGTACAATTCGTTCACAAAGTATTGTGAAAGTGACAAGTCTTTTTGATCTGCAGATGATTACAGAACAGAAAGTATTGCCGGTTGGAGAGTGGCAGGAATTTGATGTTACTGTAAAAAATAATTATACTCAAGCTATTCGCGGGAAAGTGGTGTTTAATTTACCTAAGACCTGGAAAGGTAAAAAAAGTAAAAACCTTGCGCTAAAACCCAATGAAATGAAACGAGTAACCTTTAAAGTGATGCCACCGGCTGTTGAAAAGAAGGAAGTCTACCCTGTATCCACATCGTTCCAAATGCAAAAAAAGGTGGTGGAAGCTGCGCAATCCAAATTAGAAGTAGCACCGATCTGGCGGGTTATTTCTGTTGAGGGACCACGAGTATTGGTGCAAGGAGAGAAAAGCAAAGCTAAAATTCGCTTGATTGCGAACGGTAATGTTGGTACTGCAGGTAAGGTGAGGCTAAAACCAGCCAAAGGATTGGAAGTGGACCGGAAGGAATTGCTTTTTAATGTTGCTCCTGGCGGAGAACAACAGTTGGAATTTGAAGTTTTCTCCAGTCGCAAAGGCACTTCTGAATTGGGCGTTGAAGTGATCACACCACGTGGTAAAAAACGCTTTAAGTCAAGCTACCGAGTTATTGGTAAAAATGAAGCGGTCGTGGTCACTGGTGATATTATGAATCGTTTGGATTATGACATTATTATGGCGAATTCCAAAGTGGAAGTTCAACTGCAGAAAGAGATGGGTGGTCGCCCCTTAGCCTTCTACCTGAGAGCATCTGGAGCGAATATGTTATATCAAAACTATCCCAAAGTAGAGCAGCGGGAAGGGAATAAAGACTGGGTGGAATACGGCGGGATTAATGATTGGTTCCCTGGCGGCTGGCCTGGTGAGGTCTGGAATGGATCGTGGGAACATAAGGTAGTCAAGGCCGAAGGTGAAGATGTGGTTGTTACAATGTGGACCACGACTGAAAAAGGCCTGAGGTTGGAACGCACGATGACTTTGGTTGCCAATAGCCGGGAATTACGGTTGGACTATAATGTGGGGAATGAAACCGGTGGTATTGCTCGATACCAGTGGTATAGTCATCCGGATTTTGCTCCGGGGGGGGAGAATTTTGCCAGTGAGTATCATCGTATGATTATTCCAGTTAAAGATCCAAAAGATCAAAATAAAATCATTCGGCATGCTGAAAAATTTATTGCCAAAATTGATAAGGATACCTTTGTACCACGCGAGGGTTGGGTGGTTGCAGTCGACACACAGAGCAAAGACTACATTATGCAAAAATTCGACCCCAAAGAAATCACTCAAATAGGTATTTGGCAAGATTCGAATTTCTATACAATGGAACTGTTAGGTAAAGAGGTGTCCTTAAAACCTGCGGAGACCAGATCATTTACGATTCGTTATCTCGTAGGAAATAATAATTGGGAGGAGGAATTATGAAAAAAGCATGGAGAATACTATTTGCAGTAGCAGTATTGATCGGGATGACGGGTCTTTTCATCAGTGGATGTGGTACCAAAGGGAGCAAAGAAGAACAGGTGACTATCACCTTCTGGCATTGGTGGGCAGATCAACAACCAATGCTGGAGAAATTGGCAGAAACTTATGAAGATGAAACAGGTGTTAAGGTTGCAATGGAGCTGATTGGGACAGACTATTTCAAAAAGCTCCAAGCAGCTGCAGGAGCCAATACTTTGCCGGATATTATAGGGCTAGCCGGTGGCGGTGAATTGCTGGCACGTTATGTAAAAGCGGATCGTATTTATAATCTTACAGAAGAACTGAACGCAAATGATGGTGCCTGGAATAAGACTTTTTTTCCCCGTGCCCTGGAAGCATTTCGCTTTGAAGAAAATAATATTTATAAAGTTGAAGATAATACCTATTGGGGTGTACCGATTTCGGTTATGAACATTCAAATCTTTTATCATAAAGATTTGTTTAAAAAAGCCGGACTTGATCCGGAAAAACCTCCGAAGACTTGGTCTGAGTTTTTAGCAGCAAGTAAAAAATTGAGGGAAGCGGATATTTCGCCATTTATTGCCGGATTTGGTGATTTGTGGATTGATTATACTATTTTCAATGCCTATTGTTGGTCTTATCTGGGTAAAGAAAATATGCGTAAACTCTATTCCGGAGAACTGCCATATACCCATGGAGGATGTGTTAAAAGCTTGCAGCGTATTGTTGACCTGAGAGCCAATAAGGTATTATATGAAGGGGCAGTTTCTATGCAGAACAAAGAAGCTGAAATCAATTTTGCAAATAAAAAAGTTGCTATGATGTTAAATGGCTCCTGGGCTGTTAATGTGTACAATGGTTTGAATACTGAATTGGACTTGGGTGTTTTTCCATTCCCTAAACCGGATGATGCTGAACATCCAATGTATTTTATTGGTGGGGTAGGCAAAGGATGTGCGATTACCCAAAATACCGAAGATGCTGAAGAAACACTAGCCTTTTTAAAATGGTTTTTAGCCAAAGCACAGCAAGTGATGTTGGCAAAAGAATCACGTCAGATTCCAGCTAATGTTCAGGCTATGGATGATATTGATCCTTTATTGCAGGGTTTTGCCAAAGGAATGCATAGTTTGACACCTGATTTGAAATTAGAAGAAAAGAATGAAGTTCGAGAAGTACTCCAGAAAGGTGTTCAATCGATTATTATTGGCGAAGAAATTCCACAGGATATTTTGAAAAAAGCTTGGGAAGTGAAGCAGAGAATTATGAAAAAATAATAGCGGGGGCTCAAGGTTTCTCTGCTTATCGTGTGTGCGCCCGGTAGGGCGCACCTGCTGCTGGAAGGTGCCGGAGTAGGGAACGGTCGCGACCGTTCCCCACTCACGTTCATAAATAGTTAGCCGGAGTCTAAAACATAAATCATTGAAATTAAGTAAGACATAAAAAAAATGTATTGGTTGGATGTGAAATTTAAGGTGCAGGAGGCGCGAACGATGCTACGAAATTGGAAAACTAAACTTCTGACAGTTGCAGTTTTAGCAGCACTATTCAGCTTGAATACGGTTTCTGCTGGTTATGCAGCCAAGCAGAAGGAACAATCGAGGCCTAAAGAAACCATTACGTTCTGGCATTGGTGGTTAGATTATCAGACTTTTTTTCTTGAGATGGCTGAGCGCTATCGTATGGAGACCAATATCCAAGTCGATTTCCAGGTGTTTTCTTCAGTGGGACGCCATTATTGGAACAAAGTGCAAGCCGCGGCTCAAGCTAACGTCCTGCCCGATATTATTGGCATTACCGATGATCCGGAGAATTTAGCGCGTTATGTCAAAGGCGGGAAATTTCTGGAAGTAACACAGGAAATGAAAGTAAACAAACAAGCATGGGAATATAGTTTTTATCCTCGGGTGATCAATGCCCTGTATTTTACCGATAAAAATATTTATGGTGTTAAAGGCGATAGTTACTGGGGCGTACCACTTTCTGCCATGAATATCCAGATTTTTTATAATAAAAAACTGTTTGAAAAAGCTGGTTTAGATCCTGATAATCCACCTAAGACCTGGACTGAATGGATGCAAGCTGGTGATAAACTTAAAAAAGCAGGGATCAAACCTTTAGTTGCTGGGTTTGGAGAGTATTGGCACTATCAAACTTTTTTTCGTGCCTATGCGTGGCCCTTATTAGGCAAAGAGAAAATCCGTGATCTTTATATGGGCGAAATGGCATATACTGAGCCGGAATGTTTGGGAATTTTAGAATTGTTTGTTGAGCTGCGCAAGATGCTCTATCCTGGTGCTTATGCCATGTCCAATAAAGAAGCGGAAATCGTTTTTTCTAGGCAAAAAGCAGCTATGATTATCAACGGCTCTTGGGGTGTAAATGTGTTTGAACAGATGAATCCGGATCTGGAATATGGTGTTTTCAATTTTCCGAAACCGGATACGGCAGAACATCCAATGTACATCATCGGTGGTCTAGGAAAAGCAGCAGCCATATCATCGAAATCTAAACATTCCGAGGAGGCTATTAATTTTTTGCGTTGGCTTTCAGCTCAGATGCAGCAGGAGCGATGGGCGAGAATTCCTCATGGGTTTCCGGCGAATTTGGAAGCTCAAGAAAAAATGCATTTAAAGATGAACCCTTTTGTTTTAGGTATGAAGCATCTAGCACCTAATCTGTTTTTAGAAGAAAGATGGGAAGTGCTGGAAGTACTGAGTAAGAACATGCAATTATTGGTTTTGGATGAAGTAACTCCCCTTACTGTTTTGCAAAAAGTTCAAAAAAAGAAAAAACAACTAAATAAAAGAAAAAATTGAAATATTTTTTAAAACATGGAACAATAGATTATGGTATTCAACAGGAGGGTAAGCGGCAAATATCTTCCTGTTGCAGGCTGTAACCTACGCCTTGGATTCTTGCTTTTTTGGCAAGAAAATTATTTGCCATAAAGAGTGCAAGGGATTTTTTTGACCGGATAACAGGAATGACAGAATTTGTTTAAAATCCCGTATATCCTGTTGATCCTGTCAAAGATATTTGGTTCCGGCTTGTCCGGGTTGGGAATATAACGATAAAGCCAATAATGACTTATGGATAAACTGATGTTCCAAAGAAAATTATTTATACAGTATGGAATTTTTCTGCTGGCTTGGTTCGCTGCTTCGGCTTTGGGGTTGAGACCGGTTATGGCAGAAGAATTTTTTAAGGCTCAGATTAGTAATACTTCTCCTAATCTGGGTGATGCGTTGGTCTATTCCATTGAAGTGATGACTGCCGGGGAAACGCAATACTCGCCGGACATCACCCTGCCTGAGCTAAAACGATACTTTCAAGTGGGTGAAACCTTTGGCCGTTCTTCAGTAAGTATTTTAAACGGTAAAACGCATATTGTGACTACCAAAGAGGTTCAGCTGGTGGCCAACCAGACCGGCGAGATTCACATCGAGCCGGCCCGGATCGAATTGATTGATACTGCGGCCAATCAGCGGGTGATGCGCCGGACCAATTCCGTGACCTTGGCTGTGAATGAGGCGACAGGCGCTTTAGCCCTTCCTACCCCGACACCGGAGATTGATGTATTGAAACCCATCAAAAAAGCGGCCAAACTATCTTTGAGTCAATGGCTGCCTTTTGCCATTGGCGGGTTCATTATCATTTTTATGTTCGGCGTTAGGTCTTATTTAAAACACCGTCCTGAACCCAAACCCGAAGCAGCAAAAGAACCGATGGATACACGTTCGCCTGAAGAACGTGCTTTGGAGGCCTTGGAACAAGCCATGCAGCTTAAAGAAAATGGCATGGTCAATGAATTTTATACCGCACTGTCTGTTGCTTTGCGTCACTATATGGCTGAAACTTTTGACTTTAAGGCGGAAGAAGCCACAACCCGGGAGATGCTGCGGGAAATGGAAAAGTTGGAATTTAAGCCTGTTTTTTTGGAAAAATATCGGGAATATTTTAGGGAGTGCGATAAAGTCAAATTTGCCAAGGTTGAGCCGGATGCACAACAACTGGAAGCCGCCTTGCCGACTGTGAAGGACTTGATTCAACATACGGACAAACGTGATATACCGGAACCGCCGCCAAAAGAAGCTGCTCCGGAAGGTGAGACTGCACCGGAACCGGAACTAACCGCTGCTTCCCAAGGCGCTGAGTCCTCATCAGCACCAACGGAAAAAAGCTAGTTGCCTTGTTACCCATGATTTTCGGTGATCTCCACTGGGCTTATCCCCTTTTTTTATTCCTGCTGCTTTTGCTTGCTCCGATCATTTGGCTGGCCAAACGAAAACAAGTAAAAAATCCAGGCATTTTATTTTCCGCTTATGCGTATATTCAGCGTATTCAGCGTGATTGGAATCAGTATTTTAGATATTGTTTGACTGCGTTGCGTGTGCTGGCTTTAATTATTTTAGTGATCATCTTGGTTCGTCCTCAGCGTGAAGTACGTGTTGTGGATCGTGAAATAAAAAATATGGATATTATGCTGGTGATTGATCTTTCGGAAAGCATGAGTGCTTATGATATTCGTCCTTATCGTTTGCAGGTGGCCAAACGAGTGATGCGTAAATTTATACAACAACGCAAACGGGATCGGATCGGATTAGTGGTTTTTTCCGGAACTGCCATTACCGTATGCCCTTTAACCTTTGATCATGAGGTATTGCTGGAAAGTTTGGGCGCGGTGGATATGCAAACAGTTAGTATGGAGGGAACTGCAATGGGAGATGCCTTGCTGGTTGCCGTTAACCGCTTGTTGCATTCCAGGGAGGGCATTGAATCCTCAAATCCGGAGGCACCGCCGGCCAAGAACCAGGGGAAAATCGTTATTTTAGCCACAGATGGAGCAAATAACCGGGGTTTTGAACCCATGTTGGCTGCCCAAGTAATTGCGAAGAAAGGCTTGAAATTATACACCATTGCTTTGGGTGGCAAAAAACCGGTGCTGCGATATGAACGCGATCGGAGAGGAGATATGGTTCCGGTCAAAGACATTTACGGACGCCTGCAGTACTGGGAAGAACCTGATGTGGAGACCCTGGAAAGCATGGCGGATATCAGTGGTGGACGTTATTTCCGAGCTGAGAATACTGCGCAATTCAACCGGATTATGTCTGAGATTGATCGTTTGGAAAAACGCACAATACAATTACGACGTAAACACACGTTTCAAGAGGAATATACCTGGTTTCTTATGGGGGCAATGTGTTTGTTGCTCCTGGAAGTTGTATTGCGCTTTATTCGTTTTCGCAACTTGGCCTAGGAGTGTGAGCAATTAGTCTGTTTTTTAGTAACAGGTCAGTCAAGTGCAGTTA